>CANBYM010000010.1 GCA_947373605.1 Comamonadaceae bacterium | reverse complement strand
ATTGTCCGGTGTGCCTGTGGATGCACGCATAAGCCATGGTGAGGCGCAAGCCATATCCATGCAGCAGCAGACGAAGCAGGAATATTTGATTGCGAAATCAGATGCCCCGACTACAGCGCCAAAAGGCGTTTAGTCGCGGGTATTTCACGTCGATAATGCAGACGGCCTTCGCAACGAAGCGCAAAATAATTACTGAGGAGCGGCCATGAGTGTCATTCGCAATATGAAGATCGGAAAACGCATTGCGTTGGTGATGGGCGCAGTGCTGCTCATTCTGTTGGTGATGGTGGGCGTGGGTTACTGGCGTTTGCAGGAACTTGCAAGCTCTGCCCAAACAATGGGTACCGTTGAAAGTGAAAAAATGCGGCTGGCGCAAGAGTGGCGGCTGGATACAGAACTCAATTGGGTCCGCACAGAGGCAATTCTTCGCGATGCCAATGCCGAAACTATCAAGGTCTGGAAGCCCGAGATGGATCAGACTTCGGAGCGTATCGATACGGTTCAAAAGAGACTGGTTGAGCTGATTCAAACCGATGAAGGCAAAGCGATTCTTGCCAAAATTGCTTCTACACGGGAGGCCTATCGCAAGCCCCGGGCTGAATTGCTCAAACGTAAGGCCGCTGGAGATGATGTTTTATCCGGTTTGACAAACGACCTAAAGCCTCTGGCCGATGTGTACCTCGACGCCATTGCGCAAATAGACAAACACCAGGTTGAGCGGTTCAATAGCAGCCTAGATGAGGCCGCTAAAAAAGGCGAATTTGGTCGCCAGATATTGGTTTTGGGTGGCGTCATTGCGCTCATTCTGGGTGGCTGGCTGGCGTTTGCACTCAGCCGATCGATACTGGCACCCATACATGCCGCAACGCACAGTGCCAAGCAAATTTCAGAAGGCAATCTGACCGAGCAAATTTACGTTGAAGGCGATGACGAAGCTGCCCAAATGCTGGGCACGCTCAAGCAAATGCAAGACAGTCTCATCAAGATGGTCACGCAAGTGCGGCAGGGTTCGGAAAGTGTTGCCAATGCCTCCGCAGAAATTGCGCACGGCAACAACGACCTGAGCGCGCGCACCGAACAGCAGGCAAGTTCACTGGAAGAAACTGCGGCCTCCATGGAGGAGCTGGGCTCTACCGTGCGCCACAACGCGGACAACGCGTTGCAGGCCAATCAGTTGGCAATGAACGCATCGACAGTTGCAGTGGAGGGCGGCGAGGTCGTGGCACAGGTGGTAGACACCATGAAAGGCATCAACGAATCGTCGCGCAAGATTTCCGACATCATCAGCGTCATTGATGGCATTGCATTCCAAACCAATATTCTGGCGCTCAACGCGGCCGTTGAGGCCGCACGGGCCGGAGAACAGGGGCGCGGCTTTGCCGTGGTGGCCTCTGAAGTGCGCTCGCTGGCCGGACGCTCTGCCGATGCCGCGAAGGAAATCAAATCGCTGATCAGCGCCAGCGTGGAGCGCGTAGAGCAAGGCACGATGCTGGTTGATAAGGCCGGTGTGACCATGACAGAAGTGGTCAGCTCCATTCGGCGTGTAACGGACATCATGGGGGAGATCAGTGCGGCCAGCCGGCAGCAATCGTCCGGGGTTGCACAAGTGGGTGAGGCTGTGACGCACATGGATCAGGCCACACAGCAAAACGCCGCGCTGGTTGAACAGATGGCTGCAGCAGCTTCCAGCCTCAGGAGTCAGGCCGGTGATCTGGTGTCGGCCGTGTCGGTATTCAAAGTCAATGGGAACGATTCGTTTGTGCGGGCAACGCCAATGCACATGAGTGCCCCCGCACCTCGCAAGGCGACGCAAAACATTAGCCACAGCGCGCCCAAAGCAAGCCCCAGATCATTAAAGGTTGCGCCCGCCAGGCCGGCTCTGGCGACTGCAGCGGCTAAGCCTGCGTCTGCTGCCGCCAAGCCGCCGGTGCTGGCCGCACCGTCCAAGGGTGGTGAAGACGAATGGGAAACTTTTTAATTGATGGTTAAGGCGGCATTAGCGCGTGTAGCTCTGTGCGTTGGCTTGGGGCTGACCGCAAGCGCGCTGGCCCCATTGGCCGCGGCGAAAAGCCCGGCCGAAGTGGAGGTGGGCGCTACATTGCGCGAGGCCACGATGCGCGGCCTCAATGGCCCGGCGCGCAAGCTGTCGCAATACCGGGGTAGGCCATTGTTGATTAACGTATGGGCTAGCTGGTGTGGCCCCTGCAAGCAGGAAATGGGGTCGCTGGAGCGCCTGGCTTGGCGTGACGAGGCCAAGCAGTTCACCCTGATCGGCATTTCAACGGACGATAGTGAACGCGCGGCCCAAAACTACCTGATGCGCAGCAATGCCACCATCACGCATTACATTGACACCGCGTTGGAGATGGAAAACATGCTGGGCGCCGATCGGCTGCCGCTGACGGTGCTAGTCGATGCCAAAGGCAAGGTGCTGGGCAAATACTACGGCGCTCGTGACTGGGACGACCCGCAAGCGATGCAGTGGATTCAATCCAGACTCACAGCGCCATCGCGTCCTTAGTCAGATCCCAATGTGATTGCTTGACGCTGCGTGCCGCTTGTCTCAGGCAACGCTAACTGCGTGATAAACCTCGGTTTCAAGGCCAGATACTCCCGCCTTTAAGGCAAGTACATCGCGCTCTATCTGAACTTGCGCAACGTCGCTGCGCGCGCGGCGCATGATGTGGGCGCCCGCGGTTTCCAAAGTATCTTTGCACTATCGGCTTCATGGCGCGCACTGCGTATTGGCATCCAGAATATGCAGCGCCTGCAACCCGCCGTTTGCCGCGGCCTCATTGTCGAAAATGGCGACCATTATTTTGCTAGCTGTAAATCCTTCCGCCAATCGCACACACCACCACTGACCGTTCGCAAGCGAACTTCTTGCGTCAGGGTGGGGTGCGGGTCACAGCCGGATCAGTGCTGGGGCGCCTGTTCAACAACACCCTTTTTCGACTTGATCAAAAAGCTGATCATCTGCCAAACAATAAATACAGTGATGAGAGCCAGTAACGTTCCGCTGATCGGGCGCTTGAGGAAGGACGTAAAGTCGCCACGGCTGATCAGCAACTGACGACGGAAGTACTCTTCAAGCATCGGCCCCAGAATGAAGCCGAGCATCAAAGGTGCAGCATCCAGCCCCATGCGCATGAACAGATAGCCCATCAGACCAAAGGCCGCCGTGATGTACACATCATCCAGGTTGTTGTTGATACTGAACGTGCCGATGCAACAGAAGAACAGAATGCACGGGAACAGCACGTTAAACGGAATCTTGAACACCGAGAGCCAGTAACGCACCAGTGGCACGTTCAGAATCACCAGGAAGCAGTTACCGATCCACATACTGGCCACCAGACCCCAGAACAGGTCCGGATGCTGGCCGATCATGTTGGGGCCGGGTTGCACACCCTTGACGATAAAGGCCGCCATCATCAGCGCCATCACCGCATTCTCAGGAATGCCGATAGCCATCAGCGGAATAAAGCTGGTGCGCGCTGCGGCTTCGTCGGCAGCTGCCTGACCGGCAACGCCTTCAATCGCACCGTGACCGATTTCATCGCGGTACTTGCTGAACTTCTTGTCCAAAGCGTAGGCCGCAAACTGTGCAATCACAGGACCGCCGCCGGGCAGCAAGCCCAGCACGGAGCCCACCACCGAGCCGCGCAAGGCGCTGGGGATGATGCGCTTGAACTCGGGCCAGGTAGGCATCAGGTCAATCTTGCCGTTAAACGGTGTGTGGTTGGTGCCGCTGTCGAGGTTTTTCACAATCTCGGCAATACCGAAGCAGCCCAGCGCGATGCTGATGAGGCCGATACCGTCGGTGAGGAACTGCAGATCCATTGTGAAACGGGCAATGCCGCTGTTCACGTCGGTTCCAATTGAACCCAGCAGCACGCCGATCATGGTCATAGCCAAACCATTGAGCAAACTGCCGGTGGTGATAAAGCTCACACACACAAAGCCCAGCATCATTAGCGCGCAGTAATCGGCCGGACCGAACAACAGCGCCACTTCACCCAGTGTGGGAGCGAGCGTTGCCAGCACCACGATGGCCACTGTGCCGCCGATGAAGCTGGAGATACCGGCAGTGAACAGGGCAAGCCCCGTCTTGCCTTTGAGCGTCATGGCGTAGCCGTCAATACAGGCCACGATAGAACTTGCATGCGGGATCTTCATCGTGATGGCACTCACACTGTCCCCGTACTGGGCACCGTAGTAAATACCTGCCAGCATGATGATCGAGCCGTCCGTAGGAATGGAGTAGGTCAGCGGCAGTAGCAAGCTGATAGTGGACAGTGGTCCCAGTCCGGGCAGTAGTCCCACCAGGGTACCCACCACGCAACCGATGGCGCAGTACCAGAGGTTGTGAATCGTCAGGGCGTGGTCGAAGCCGATGCCGAGGTTATGGATTAGTTCGTTCATAGCAGGGGCAGGTTCAGACCGAGCAGGTCTTTAAAAATAAAAGCCACGCCAACCAGGCCGGCGGTAATTTTGACGTTACGCAAGACGCTGTAATTGGTGCCGGCGTAGGTTGCACAAAACACGAGTACAACAATGCCCAACAGCATATTGATGTGCTGGGAAACCACTGCAAATGCACACAGCGAGGCCAGGATCACTGCAATGTTTTTGTAGTTGTGAGAAATGGGCACCGGCGGCACAAAGCGCGAGCGCACCACGGTAACGATACCGATTGCCAGCAACATGCAACTCACCAGCAAAGGAAACAAGCCCGGCCCCGAGCGGCTGAACTGACCGATGTTGTAAGTCAGTGCTGTGCCTCCGAAGATAAGGGCAAATGCGATGAGGAATAGTCCTCTGAAAAGATTCATATTGTTCATAGATGGGGCCCCGAATTAGCAACCTGCAAAGTTAACGTATACGAATTCTCGTCTTTTTTTGGACTACAAGGGATTACCCTAATGCCTGAACGAAGGCGAATATCAGCAGATATTCCCGGAAAACCATTCCAGCGTGCGGCCAAGTGCCAGTGCTGCGGCGCGTTGGTTGTACATCGGTCGGCCCCAGCAGTTAAAGCCGTGGTCAACGCCGGCGTAATCGTGAAACACGGCATTGCTGTGGCCCGCAAATGCCGTCTTTACTGCATTGACTGCATCCGCCGGAATATGGGCGTCCAGCGCAGCGTAGTGAAACAAAATGGGTACCTGCACGGACGGCGCTGCATCCAGTTGGTTTTGTATACCTCCGCCGTAATAACAAGCCGCTGCATCAACTGCGCCGCTGGCAGCCAGGCGGTAGGCGAGTCGACCACCCATGCAATAGCCGACGACGCCGACCTTGCCGGTAACTTCCGGCCTTGCGCGCAAGGCCTTGGCAGTGGCCACCAGATCGGTCACGGTATTGGGGCCATTGAGGTTCTGCATGAAGTGGTATGCTTTTTTGGTGTCCGCTTCGTCGTACTTCAGATCAATGCCGGGTTCCTGGCGCCAGAAAACATCGGGTGCTAAAACCACAAAACCAGCCGCAGCATATTGGTCAGCCACGGCACGGATGTGGGCGTTAACCCCCCAGATTTCCTGCAACACGATCAGAGCTGGTCCGCGCCCTGTTGGAGGCAGCGCCAGGTAGGCGCTGAACTGTTGGCCGTCGTGGCTGTCGATGGTGATGTGCGATGTGCTCATGGTATGTCCCTTTGTTTGGATGGTTGGTCTGTTGGTGGCGCAGGAGTTTATGTCGGCCAGGTCGGAGTGCGGAATGCCTCTGCCAGATAGTCGATTAAAAGCCTTGCCTTTGGCAGCATGTGTTTGCGCGAGGGGTAGACCGCATATATACCCAGCTCAAGGCTCCTGTATTGCGGCATTAGCTCTACCAGAGTGCCTGCGTTCAGGTCGTTGCCAATTAAAAACGTGGGCTGCAGGATCACACCCTGGTGTGAGAGCGCCACTGCACGGCAAGTGTCACCACTGTTGCTGTACATCAAAGGCCGGGTCTTCACGCTGACCGCCCCTTGCGGCCCGGCAAATTCCCACTCGTCTTTGGTGGCCAGGTAGGTGTAGGCCAGCACTTTGTGCGCTGATAGCTCGCCAGGTGTTTGAGGGTTACCGTGTGCCTCCAGGTAGCGCGGCGTTGCGCACAGCACCATGCGCGTGCTGGCGAGCTTACGGCTTACCAAGGTGGAACTGGGAAGGCGTGCGATCCGGATGGCCAGATCAAAACCTTCATCCACCAGGTCCACCACCCGGTCGGACAGCACAACCTCTAATTGCACTTTGGGGTGTCGCTCCATGAAAGCGCCCCACAGCGGCGCCAGATGCATGTTACCGAAAGTCACAGGCACATTGATTTTGACGGTGCCTTTGGCTTCAAGTGCTTTGGCGGTCAGCTCTGACTCGGCATCGTCGAGCAGTTCCAGTAGCGCCTTGCAGCGGCTGTAGAACACTTCGCCTTCAGGAGTCATGGATAAGCGCCGTGTCGTGCGATTGAGCATGCGCACTGACAGCCGCCCTTCCAGCTCAGAGACATAGCGCGACACCGCTGCCTTGGACATTTCCAGACGCCCGGATGCCCCGATGAAGCTTCCCTCATCCACCACCGCGGCAAAGACTTTCATCTCCAGAAATTTATCCATTCATCCCTCCAGCTTGAGCAATCCATCTTATCGCTGCATCTTTGTCTGTGACGCAGGAGTCCCTACACTCTGTGGCATGTCCATTTCAATTCCTGATTCCCTGAAGACTCCCCCAGACGCGCCTTGGGTGTGGATGGAGCTGGGTACGGACCAGACCCGCGTGGTGTGCGGCACCGCCGACCGTGCTGCGAACGAATGGGTGCTGCCCATTGGTACTCAGCAGGTCGGCGCCGGTCCGTTTCGCGCGGCACCGCCCTCGGCGATGGAACTGGAAAGTGCCATTGCGGATGTGGAAGATGCGGTCATGCCGCTGGCAAAGTTGTTGTCTGCAGGCGCTGCGTTTTTTGTCAGCAGTGTGGTTGCGCGGATCGCGCTGGCCGGCGATGCATTGACGCTTGCGCAGATTGAAGACCGGTTTAATACTTTGGCCGCCTATTCACAGGGCAGGCCTTATTCCAGTGACGACCCTTCCATTCAACCTGAAGCCGCCGCCTTGCTACTCATTCTGCGGGAGGCCATGCACCACCTAGGGTATGGCAGCGTGCAGATTCTTTAAAGAAAACTATTGCGCAGCAGCAGTGGTGTTGCGCAAGCCCTCAAAGCGCTGTCCGAATTCATGGCGAAGTTGCTTTCGCACTTGTGCGGCTGCGTGGCGACGCTTCTGGTCCGCACTGACGGGTTCCAGCGGGCGAACTGCTACGGGTTTGCGCTCGTCATCAACCGCCACCATGGTGAAGAAGCAACTATTGGCATGGCGCAGCATTTGCGTCTGAATGTTTTCTGCCACCACTTTGATGCCCACTTCCATCGATGACTTTCCCGTTGCATTCACTGACGCCAAAAAAGTGACCAACTCGCCGACGTGAATCGGTTGCAAGAACATAACCTGATCCACCGAAAGCGTAACCACATAGCGTCCTGCGTAGCGGCTGGCGCAGGCATAGGCCACCTGATCCAGAAACTTCAAAATGGTGCCGCCATGCACGTTGCCGGAAAAGTTGGCCATGTCGGGCGTCATCAACACCGTCATGGTGAGTTCATGGGATTGAAGGTTCATGCACGCCATTGTGCATTGCCAGCAATAATCGGCAGTATCTAGGAGAACCAATTTATGCGTATCGGAATACTGGGCTGTGCCAACATTGCCAAACAATTTGCACGCGATGTGGCACCTAGCCGTAAAGTCAAGATCGTTGCGGCGGCCAGCCGTACCTTGGACAACGCAACGGCCTTCGCCAAGCAGTTTGAAATTAAGCAGGCCTATGGTGACTACGAGTCGCTTCTGGCCGATAAAAACATCGATGCGATCTACCTGCCGCTGCCCAATAGCATGCATGCCGGGTGGGCCATCAAGGCGGCACAGGCGGGCAAACACATCCTGTGTGAAAAGCCACTGGCCCTGAGTCTGGCGCAAGCGCAAAGCATGTTCGATGCCGCCCGCGCGCATGGCGTAATGTTGCTGGAAGCGTATCCGTACTACTTTCAGCCGCAGACCGGCGACATGCTCAAGACCCTGCGTAGCGGACGCATCGGCGAGGTGCGTTCGATGCAGGCGAGCTTCGGCTTCACGTTGGCCCGCCCCGATGGCAATATCCGTATGAACCCCGAGTTGGGCGGTGGCGCGCTGCTGGATGCGGGGAGCTATCCGTTGAGTCTTGTCCGTCTGGTGATGGGCAGCGCGCCACAAAGCGTACGGGCCGATTCCCAGTGGGCCGAAAGCGGCGTTGACATCAGCACTACGGCAACCCTGTTCTTTGCCGGTGGTCGCACCGCGCAACTCTCATGCGCGATGAACGCCGCCAATTTCCGCTACGCAACGATTGTCGGCAGTGCCGGTACGCTGGAAACCGAGTACCTGAACCACACCACGGCAGTGGCCGGCGACAACGCAGTGGGCTACCTGCCCAGCAGCATGCGCTTGCGTGCGGGCATTGCCAATTCGGTGCCGTTTGAAAAAATCAGCAGCCCCACGGGCAGCGGATTCCGGTTCGCCGCGGAAGCGTTTGCCAAAGTCGTCAAAGCCAAAGATTTTGGGGCGATTGACCGTGCCGCACAGGCCAGTCTGGACATTGCAGCCACACTGGAAGCGCTGGCCCGCAGCGCAAAAAGCGGCCGTACCGAGACGGTGGACGGCCGCTAGAGGCAGCAGGTTTTAGAACAGGAAACCGGCCGACAGAATCTGCTCAGTCATCCAGATGTTCTGGTCGGCTGTACCTTGGTAAACCGGCACGCCGCGCAACACGCCATAAGCGGCCTTGGTAGTCAGTTCCAGGTACATGGACTTGTACACGCGGTAGCGCACACCCACTTCCACACCGGCGGTCCAGCCATTGAGCTGCCACCAGTCATTGCTGTTAAAGCAGCACACGTTCTGGTTTTTGGGGCCGACCTGATTGGCGTTGCCCTGAATAGTGTTGTCGGCGTGCGGCAGCAAAATTCCGGCGCCGGCGCGGCTGATCAGCTCCAGATCACCCGGCTTTTTTTCGGGGCCGTACAGGTGGCGTAACCACACCGCATTGAGCATGATGTGGTTCAGGCCGTTGTGCAGCCGGTAGTCGAAGTACTGGGGTGTCAGCACCTTGCTGCCGCTGACCGGCTGGCCGCCGATGGTGCCGGTCACTTCAGCTGACTGGTAGTTGTCGGTGTTGTACTTGGAATGGTCCAGCGAGAACTCAATGGCAAAGGTCTTCTCCGGATTCATGAACTTGCCGATGCGCATGTTTTCCTGCGGGGTGGTGAAGTCCAGGTTGGACAAAGAGTCCAGTGTTTCCTGCGGTGTGGTGGGGTAATCCTTGGCAGAGGCTTGATGCACGGTGAAATCGTTGCCAAGGCCTGGTTGCGACACATGGATGTCGGAAGGTGCGTACTGCTGGCGGCTGTAGCCCCACGAGAAGTACCAGTTTCCCTCTTCGGCATCGGCAATCGATTTGTCAAAGTTGGCTTTGGGGGCCTCGGAGGCGGTCTGCGCCATTGCCATCGACAAAGGGGCCAGCGAAATCAGGGCAGCACAAACCAGCTGCCGGGTGAGACTTGTATTCATAGGATTGGATTGGAGAAATGCGGCAGTACGCCGTACCACCCGATTAAAACATGACTGCCCCGGCGATCGCCTTACCGCCAATTGCGCTGGCGCAACCAGCATTCAATTTTTTGCTGCAGTGCCGAAGTCCAGCGGCAGACCCACATAGTTCTCGGCAATGGTGCGCAACCCCGCTTCGCTGTGCAAAAGGTAGTCCAGTTCAGCCTGCTGAAACTTCGAAGCAATCGCGCCCTCGTCCGGAAAGGTGTGCATTAGCTGGGTAAACCACCACGAAAAACGCTCGCCGCGCCAGATGCGACGCAGGCAGCGCTCGGAGTAATGGTCAATGCCCGCCTCAGTCTTATCCTGGTAAAACTCAATGAATGCATCGGACAGGTACTTCACGTCCGTCGCAGCCAGATTCAGGCCCTTGGCGCCGGTGGGTGGCACGATGTGACCGGCGTCACCCGCCAGAAACATGCGACCGAAGCGCAGTGGCTCGGTCACAAAGCTGCGCAGGGGGGCAATACTTTTTTCAATCGAAGGGCCGGTCACCAGTTTGCTGCGGCCTTCCTCGTCCAGGCGCAATCGCAACTCTGCCCAGAAGGCATCGTCCGACCATTGCTCCACCTTGTCGCTCAGCGGCACTTGCAGGTAGTATCGGCTGCGCGTCTGGCTTCGCTGCGAGCACAGTGCAAATCCGCGCGGGCTGTTCACGTAAATCAACTCCTCGCAAACCGGCGGCGTGTCCGACAGCAGGCCAAGCCAGCCGAAGGGGTACACCTTCTCGTATTCAGTGATGGATTTACGCGGCACGCTGGCTCGGCAGACACCATGAAACCCGTCGCACCCGGCAATAAAGTCGCAACTGATCTCAAAACTTTGGCCGTCTTTTTCATAGGTCACCCGAGGCTTGGCGGTGTCAAAGTCGTGCACCGCCACGTTCTCGGCGCTGTATATCGTGGGCAGGCCTGCGCTCTTGCGTGCGTCCATCAAGTCGCGTGTCACTTCGGTCTGGCCGTACACCATGACGCTTTTCCCGCCGGTCAATCCCAGCAGGTCAATGCGATGGCGCTTGCCGTTGTTCATGATCTCAAAGCCGGTATGGGGCAGGCCCTCGCGGTGCATACGCGCGCCCACGCCTGCTGCGTCCAGCAAATCGGTGCAGACCTGTTCCAGTACACCGGCGCGAATGCGAGAGAGCACATAGTCCGCACTTTGGCGCTCCAGGATGATGGCGTCGACGCCGGCTTTGTGCAGTAATTGGCCCAGCAAAAGGCCTGATGGACCGGCTCCGACGATAAGTACTTGGGTGCGCATGGGAATCTCCGCGTTGTGTTGCTGCATAGCTTAATTAAGACGCGCGTACTGCGCTTGTTCGCATCGTGCTTGTTGTGCGATGATCGCCATTCATGTGCGTCTATCGCACAAAAGGAGCGCAACAATGGCAATCGCAAAGCCGGATCTGATCGAAGGCATGGCCAAAGGCATGGCCGTGCTGGAGAGTTTTGATACCGAACGCCAGCGGCTCAATGCCACCCTGGCAGCCGAGCGCGCCGGCATTACCCGCGCTTCGGCACGCCGGCATTTGCTCACGCTCTTGCATCTGGGCTATCTGGAAACTGATGGCAGTTATTACTGGCTCTCCAGCAAAATTCTTCGCTTTTCCGGCACCTACCTCGCGTCAGCTCGCTTGCCCCGTGCGATTCAGCCCACGCTTAACCGGCTGGCCGCGCAGACGCAGCAATCGTTCTCGGCGGTCGTGCGTGATGGGGACGAAGTGGTGATCGTGGCGCGCGGGGGCAATGAGCGGACCCTGTCGGCCAGCGTGGGCGGACGTTATATCGCTTACGGCTTGCATGTGGGCGCGCGCCTGCCGGTGCATGCCACGTCCACCGGACGCTTGTTTTTGGCGTCGCTGCCCAAAGCTACATTCAGCCAATGGTTCAAGGGCCGGGAACTGGCCCGCCTGACCCATTTCACGGTGACGGAGTCCAAAAAATTTCGGGCGGTAGTGGAACAGGCGCGACGGGATGACTATTGCCTCGCCAGTGAGGAACATGAACTGGGTGTGCATGCACTGGCAGTGCCTTTGCGCAATGCGAAGGGGCAGTTGCTGGCCGCTATCAATCTGGTAGTGGCCTCGGGGCATATGTCTCAGGCGGACCTGCTGCGTGAGTTCCTGGGTCCCCTGCGTGACGCAGCGCTCGAGTTGCGGGCCCTTTTGTAGGGCTGGTACAACACGCTGCAGCTACCATCGTCGCCATGTCTCCTGCAAGCGTTCGCGCCTTTCCCTTTCTCTTCGTCGTCTTGTGGTCTACCGGCTTTATCGGTGCGCGGCTGGGTTTGCCGCACGTGGAGGCGCTGACCTTTTTGCTGATCCGCTATGTCGCTGTGCTGGTGCTGATGCTGCTGGTTGCGCTGGCTACCCGCGCACCATGGCCTCCTACCCGTGGTGACTGGTTTCACATGGGCATGGCGGGCCTACTCATTCATGGCGTGTATTTGGGTGGCGTATTTATTGCCATCGGCATGGGGCTGCCTGCCGGTGTTGCGAGCCTGATCGTCGGATTGCAGCCGCTTCTCACCGCCGTCGGTGCAGGCTGGCTGCTGGGTGAGGTCGTGCTTGGACGGCAGTGGCTGGGCTTGTTTCTGGGACTGGCGGGTGTGGCGCTGGTGGTGGCAGACAAGCTGGGTACTGGCTTCAGCGCCACCGCCTTGGTGCCGGTGTTTGTGGCCTTACTTGGCATTACCTGCGGCACGCTCTACCAGAAGCGCTATTGCCGCAAGCTGGACTGGCGTACCGGCTCCATAGCGCAATTCGTTCCCACCGCCTTGGTGACGCTGGTCGCCGCTGCGCTCACAGAGCACTTTCGCGTGCAGTGGACGGGCGAACTCGTGTTTGCCATTGCATGGCTGGTGCTGGTGCTGTCGGTGGGTGCGGTGAGTCTGCTTAACTGGCTCATACGCCAAAGCAGCGCGGTCAACGTGGCCAGCCTGTTTTATTTGGTACCACCATGCACCGCATTGTTCGCCTGGCTGCTCTTTGGCGAAGTATTTACGGGGCTGGCCATGGTGGGCATGGTCATGACCGTGGGCGGTGTATATCTGGCACGAAAGTAGGTGCAAGGGGCCGGTCAGGCTGGCGAAGTTCCTTCTGCATGGGCTTTGAAGCGTTACCATGCCACCACGGAATATTTGACCAACATCAGCATGCCAAGTCGCTCCATTTGGAATCCGGGACTCCAGTTCATGCGTGCGCTGTCGTTTGCAGCCAAGGCAAGGTTGATCCTGTGCGTGTTTTCGGTGCCGATTGCCGTGTTGGGTGGTGCCGTCATCCTGCGCTTTATGGACAGCCGCAGCTTTACGGTGCAAGAGCGCGCCGGTGTGCATTTGCTGCAAAGTCTGGCTACGCTGAATGAGCAACTGCTGTTGCAACGCGACGCCGAGCGGGCAATTATGGGAGACGTGGAAGTGCAGCACGTGGTCCCGTCGACTGATAGCATGGCTTCTGAGCACATGTTGCAAGTGGCGTCCCAGGCTAACGCTGCAGAGTTGATTCCGTTAATACAGTCGCTGCAAAGCGCCGCTGCTACCAACGCCTCTGTGCCTGATGCCGCGTTGGCGCAGGCTGCCGATGAAGCCAAGGACAGGGTCGCACAGGGCATGGAATTGGTAGCCCGTGTGGGAGATTTGTCCGGGTTGATTCTGGACCCCGATATCGACACCCTGTACCTCAGCCTGATCGCACTGCAGGTCCTGCCGGCCATGATGGACGATCTGGGGAACTTGCGTGCCTGGAGCAGCTACTTGCATGCAGCACCGCGCTTGACCGCGGCACAACGCAATTTCGCGCGCCAGCAATATGCGGTGTGGGATGCGGGTTTGCGTTCGAACGTCAGCCGTTATCAATCCTATGTCGCCCGTGTGGTGGCGTATCGTCCGGATGCGGCGGCGAGTTTGCCTCCCGATTTTTTAAAGCGGCTGGACGTTTACCGCGCTCAGGCCTATAGTTTGGCAATGCAGGCCTCACAGACCGGCGACAGTGCTGCCGCTACCGCGATGTGGGCTGCGGGTCAGCCTGTACAAGCGGAGCTGAGCGCACAATACAACGCCTTGCTACCCTTGCTCGACACGCTATTGCAAAGGCGCCTGGATTCACTGTGGCGAACGCAGATTATCTTGTCTCTGGCAACGGCGCTGGCGTTGCTGATAGCTACGTATTTCTTTTATGCTTTTTACCAGGACGCTGTGCGCGACATGGCACAAAAGCACCAGGATGAAGCACAACTGCGCGCAGCCAAAGTGGCTGCTGAAAAAGCCAATCAGGCCAAAAGTGAATTTCTGGCCAATATGAGTCACGAAATCCGTACGCCCATGAATGGAGTCATCGGCATGACGGATCTGGCGCTGGAGTTGTCACACGATGCAACCCAGCGCGGCTACCTCCAAACCGTCAAGGGCTCAGCTGAATCGCTGCTTACCATCCTCAATGAAATTCTGGATTTTTCCAAAATTGAAGCGGGCCAGCTCCGGTTGGAGCAAATTGCATTTGATCCCCGCACACTGATAACGGAGCTGGGCCAAAGCCTGCAGTCAAGGCTGGAAGGCAAACAAATCACGCTGGCTGTTGAAGCCAGCGCAGAGTTGCCATTTGCCGTGCTTGGTGACCCGGGCCGTCTGCGCCAGGTCTTGCTTAACCTTTGCGACAACGCGATCAAATTCACTTCGCAAGGGAGCTTGACCTTGCGACTGCAACCTGCCGTTGAAGCTGCGCTGTGGCACTTTCAGGTGAGCGACACCGGCGTTGGCATTCCCCTGGACAAGCAGAAGCTGATTTTTGAAGCCTTCAGTCAAGCCGATGCATCCACCACGCGCCAGTTTGGCGGAACCGGTCTGGGCCTGACAATTTGCGCGCGTTTGGTGGGCATGATGGGGGGGCGCATCTGGGTAGAAAGTACGTCGGGGCAGGGCAGCACCTTTCATTTCACGGTGTCGCTGCCGCCTGCGGTACTGCCACCGGCTGGACATTTGCAAGCCCTTCCTGAGGAGCCCGTTACGCCACCATCTTCAGCACGTGCGCCCGCTGCCCAGGGCCGCGCCATCCTGCTTGTTGAAGACCATCCCATCAATCAGTTGCTGGCGCGCACGCTGTTGGAAAAGTGGGGCCACCGTGTCACGCTGGCCGAGAACGGACTTCAGGCCGTAGAGCTTTTCAGCACGGCCCAATGGGATTTAATATTGATGGACCTGCAAATGCCGGTGATGGGTGGCATTGAGGCCACACAACGTATCCGCGCCATGGAAGCACCGGGTAAGCGAGTGCCCATCATCGCAGTTACTGCCAATGCGATGGATTCAGACCGCGCCGCCACAGAGCTTGCCGGCATGGATGCCCACCTCTCCAAGCCCTTCAATACCACCCGTTTGCAAGAGGTGCTAACGCGCTTCACCTCAACGGATTAAACTTTTTCATTTACTACGACTCCACATGCCCATTTCAATTCGACACTTGACGGGTTCGCTTCCCCTGTTCATGGCACTGCACGCCTGGGCTGGAAATGTGCAACTCACAGTGACGGACCCCGGTGGCAAACCCATTGCCGATGCGGTGGTGTTTCTGGATTCCACACAGGCCCGCATCGCAGTCAAACCGCAAAACGGTATTGAGGTCGAGCAGGTCAGCAAGCAGTTTTCGCCCCGGGTAACGGTGGTTCCGTTGGGGTCGTCACTGGCATTCCCCAACCGGGACGTCGTGCGTCACCACGTCTATTCGTTTTCTCCTGCCAAGACCTTTGACTTAAAACTCTACGCGGGCACGCCAGCTAACCCGGTGCTGTTTGACAAGCCGGGCATCGTGGTGCTGGGCTGCAACATCCATGACCAGATGCTGGCCTGGGTGGTGGTGGTGGAGACCCCCTATTTCGGCAAGACCAATGGCACCGGCCAGATCACATTGCCGACAGCACCTGCAGGCAATTACGCGCTCAAGGTGTGGCACCCCGGCTTACCCACGGGCGCGCAACCGCAGGAACAGGCGCTGGTGGTGATACAGCCTAACCAGAGCGCCACCTTTGTGCTCAAGGGGGCTGCACTTTGATCGGTTTGCGGGGCCTCATTGAATGGTCGCGTCGCTGGGGGTTAGTGACGCGCTTTGCCGTGATTTCCGTGGCGATGCTGTTGCTGATCCAGCTCGCGGTGCAAGGCGTTATCCGCACCAGCATTGAGAACAGCATCACGCGTAACCTGGAGGGTGAACTGGACTCCAGCACCAAGGTCTGGAGCAGGCTGGTTGAACAAAACGCACAACGCTTACAGTTGGGGGCATCGGTGCTAGCGGCAGATTTCGGCTTTCGATCCGCCATTTCATCCGGCGATGCGCAAACCATTAGCTCCGCGCTGGACAACAACGGTGCACGCATAGGCGCCACTGTGGCGGGCTTTCTCGATACCGAGTTCAAACTGGTTGCTGTCTCCATGGCTGCCGGTGACGCCGATGCACAAACCAAGAACTCGCTCGAAGCACTCGGCAAGTCGATGGTGAACGATGCCCAGAAGGGCCGGCTCACCTTGTCGATGGGCCGGCTGCATCAGTTTGTCATGGTGCCGGTGCGGGCGCCGTTGACGATTGGCTGGGTGGTCATGGGATTTCCGGTGGATGAGAGTCTGCCTAAAGACATGGTGGCTTTGACCGCTACAGACGTTGTCATTGTGTCTAAAGACACGTCCGGTGGGCTACGCAGTGTGGCTGGCTCTATCAAACCCGATTCGAACTTTGTGCTGTCGCCCGGCGCTTCAAAGGACCAGCCCTATGACTTGGGTGGTGAACGGTATCGGGTGCGGCCCATAGAGCAACCGGGGCTGTCGCCTGATTTACAGGTGGTTTTGCTGCAACCCTCGTCGGGTTCGCGGCAGGTGTTTGAGTACATGAAGACGGCGCTGTGGGTGATTGACGCCTTTGGTCTGCTGCTTTTTGCCGTGGGTACGATGGCCATGGCGCGACAGATTTCCAAACCGCTGGCCGGGCTAATTGCTGACACCCTGCGCCTGCGCAGTGGCGACTATTCGCAAAAAATCGAAGACTTCGGCCACCGCGACGAAGTAGGGCGTCTGGCACGCTCCTTTGACGACATGCGCCAGAGCATTCAAGCCAGCCAGGCTGAAATCCGGCAGTTGGCCTATTGGGACCGGCTGACCGGCTTGCCCAACCGCGCCCAGTTGCGCGAGTTGCTGCAAAGCGTTTTGACGGCCAGTGGCGGTGACTGCGCACGCCTGACAGTCATCGTCCTGGATCTGGACCGCTTCAAGCACATCAACGACGTATTGGGCTACAGCTTTGGCGACAAGGTGCTGCAAACCGTGGGTGAACGCCTGAAGAACCTGGCCGAGCCCGGGCAAGGGCAGGTGGCGCGCATGGCGGGCGGTCAATTTGCGTTTGTGCTGCCGCATCTGGATGTGGCGCAGGCCATTGAGGTTACTCACCGCATCAGCAGCGCACTGGAAGTGCCGGTAGCCTTTGACGGGCAAACCGTCGACTTGCGTGCGGGTATGGGTATTGCCAGTTGGCCCGAGCATGCGGGTGATGTGGATGTGCTGCTGGGTCATGCCGAGGTGGCCATGTACGCTGCCAAGCGCAAGAACACCGGCGTGCAGGTGTACGACCCGGCGCTGGACTCGGGTAGCGCGCTGACCCTGTCCATGCTCTCCGAGCTGCGCCGGGCGATTGACTTGAACGAATTGCGCCTCTTCCTGCAGCCCAAGATTGACCTGCGCACGCACCAAGTGGTGGCGGCTGAGGCGCTGGTGCGCTGGCAACATCCCACGCGCGGTATGGTGCCGCCTATGGAATTCATACCGTTTGCCGAGCAGACCGGTTTTGTGCGCCACCTCACACTGTGGATGCTCGAAGAAGTGGCCCGTCAATGGCGCAGCTTGCAGCCGCAAAACGGTGTCATGCGCGTTGCCATTAATTTGTCGACGCGCGACCTGATGGATCAGGATTTCCCCGGCAAAATCGGCGCGCTGCTTGCACAGCACAATGCGCCGCTCGAAGGCTTTTGCCTGGAGATCACCGAGAGCGCCATCATGGACGACCCCGAGCGCGCCGAGGCCACCCTGAATCAGCTGGCAGACAGCGGCTACAAGCTTTCGATTGACGACTTCGGCACCGGCTATTCATCATTGGCTTATCTCAAGCGCCTGCCAGTTACCGAACTTAAGATCGACAAGTCCTTTGTGTTGGGCATGGAGAACAGCGAGAGCGATGCGCAAATCGTTCGCTCCACCATTGAACTGGCCCACAACCTGGGGTTGAGTGTGGTGGCTGAGGGCGTAGAAACCGCAGGCGTCTACCGCCTCTTAGGCGAGCTGCATTGTGATGAAGGGCAGGGCTATTTCATGAGTAAACCCATGCCCGCCGAGGCATTTGCCGCCTGGCGCGAAGGCTGGCTGTCCCGCCAAATCGTTTAGCCCGCCGCCGCGCCCAGGGCGGACGGTGGCGTGTGCGTTAATGCTGCCAGCGCGTGCGTTGCCGTGTTGTCCAGGGATTGAAACTCAAAGCCATGCTTGAACCCGCTTTGACCGGCCAGGCTGGCATGAACGAAGCGTGCCTGCACCTGAAAGTGGTGCAAGACACCGCCTTTGTACACGGAGATTGTGATGGTGCACGGAGCATCAAAGGCGATGCGCTCCTCCAGCAACAGGCTGACGCCGTTCATGGAAATATCAAACATGCGCCCGTCAAGGGAGCGGCCCTTCGCCGTCAAAACTTTGGCTCGCCCGCTACACGGATAGCGCTTCGCGGCGCGCTCATCCTGCCGGCTAGTTCCCGCTTTTGTGCCGCCAATTGTCCCAAGCGAACCCGCACCCAAAGGATTGCCGGCGCTGTTGTCTCCACTGGCCATATGCTGCTCCTTGTTCATCGGACGTCACCATTGTCATCACCCATTGTGTCAGCGTCTGTGGGCAGACGCCTATTGCACCATGCAAGTTGCCACAGTTACGCATAGCCATGGGTGCAATCATGATGGAATGCAAAATATCTAACAAGAATTTCATGAATTTGACGGGGCAGGTCGTTGCAATGGCAAACCCGCTCTATGGTCAAGAAGCAATTGTGAACGGCATGCGTCCGATCGCCTCCGGAACTATTGATGCCCAATTGCAAAAATTCATGTGTTCGCAGAAAACGGCGCGTTAAAGACTTAGCCCATCGATACCAAGTTCCTTGGCTCTCGCCACGTTTCTTATTGCACTATCCATATGCCATTTCGGTAAATTGTCTACCTATTAGGTTGTAGCTAAGGTGCACTTGGATAATTTGAAGGGAATGTTGAAGCCGCTAACTTCGTTACGCGTGCAGTGTTTTTTCTTCAAGCGATTGCAAATTCCGGTGTGGCGATGAAAATGTAGCGATGAGCCTACGATCTATGCGCATTACCCTCCTGGCGTGTTTCTGCATCACTGCTGGACCAACCGCCGTGGCCCAGAGTTGGCCGGCAAGACCCATCCATATCGTCGTCCCCTATGCCCCTGGCGGGGCGGTTGATATCGTCGCCCGGGTTGCGGGGCAAGGACTGTCCGAGCGGCTAAAGCAACCCGTACTTATAGACAACAAGCCCGGTGCCGGTGCAAACATCGGCATGGATGCAGTCGCCAAGTCAGCCCCTGATGGCTATACGTTGCTCATGGCGGCCAATGCCTTGGCAACCAACGGCAGCCTGTTTGCAAAGCTTACGTTTGATCCTCAAAAGGATTTCGCTCCGGTGGGACTGATTGGAAACGCACCATTGGTGGTGGTCGTTCCCGCTAACTCCCCTTTTCATACCTTTAATGAACTCATCACGTCTGCCAAGGCTGACCCCGGCAAGTTGACCTTTGGTTCAGCGGGTAACGGAAGTTCCGGGCATTTGGCAGGTGAAGCACTCAGACAGAGCGCACACATAGACGTCATGCACATACCCTACAAGGGAGGGGCCCCCGCACTGACGGATTTGCTCGGCGAGCGTATTTCTTTTATGCCGATAAACGCGGTTGAAGCAATCACGCACATCAACGATCACAAGCTTCGCGCACTTGCCGTTGCCGGTCCGAACCATTTGGCGTTGCTTCCCAACACGCCCACCGCTGCGGAGGCGGGACTTTCGGACTTCAATGTTTCGGTATGGTGGGGTTTGATGGCACCGGCCGGCACGCCCGCAAGTGTCGTCGATCACTTAAATGCCGAACTTCAAAAAGTACTTCTTGAACCCGCCATACGGACAAGGCTGGCGGAATTGGGGGTCGTAATTTCCGGTGGCACACCAGCGCAGTTCGGTGACTTCATTCATACAGAGACGACACGCTGGGGTAGGTTGGTTAAAGCGGCCAACATCAAGCCTGACTGAGCCTTTAGGTATTACGCACTTTCTTGGCTAGCAAACAATATGAAGACAAACGTGACCCGGCGACTTTTGAGTGCCGCTCTGATAGCCGTGGCCTGCGGCGCGATACTGCCTGGCTGCGCCGGGGAAGTAGCAAAGCCCAACGCAAATGTGGCACAGATCTTGGCTCCCAGTGGCAAGTTGCGGGTCGGGCTTTACCCGGGAAGTCCGACATCGATAGTAGGTAGCCCGGAAGCGGATTCGGCTAAAGGCGTAGGCTTTGATCTGGGCCGGGAGTTGGCAAAACGCCTTGGCGTGCCCTTTGAACCTGTCGTCTATCCGAAAAATGCCGATGTCTTAGCGGCGATAAAAAACGCAGATGTGGACCTTACCTTGACCAACGCGACAGAGGAAAGGGCGAAGGATATGCAGTTTTCATCGACCGTTTTGGAGGTCGAAAAGGGGTATTTGGTACCGGCCAATTCGCGGATCCATTCACTCATGGAAGTCGACAGGCAAAACGTAAAAGTCGGTGTGACTCAGGGCAGCTCTACGGTTTATGAACTCAAAGAAAAACGGGTGAGTGCGGCGATCGTCCAAATCAGTACGCTCAAGATTGCGAGCGAGATGTTGGCGTCAGGTCAGATTGACGCGTTCGCAACCAATAAAGCGATTCTTTATGAAATGTCGGATGCTCTGCCCGGCTCCAAATTGCTGGATGGGCATTGGGGGATTGAACGGTTTGCATTTGCTATTCCCAAGGGAAGAGAACAAGCAAGCGCCTACCTGGATCAGCTTCTTGCAGCGATGAAATCGCAGGGTCAAATTGGTCAATCCGTTAAGAGAGTGGGCCTTCGAGGGACGCTGACTGAAGCTGCGAATTAAGCCTGCGACTTTGCGTAGGCCAACCCCGCCGCCACGCCGCCAAAGCGGTCGCCTTGCACCATGTCGGCCTGCGGCATGGCCTTGCGTAAGGCATCCATCAGCGGGCGCATGGCAGAGGAGCCGCCGGTCAGGTACACGGCGTCCACCTGCTTCAGACTACTTTGTGCCACGCACTCTTGCGCGCATTGCACGACCTGCGCAATGCTGCTTTGCAGGGCTTCAGCCATGGCGGATGCGTGCAGAACAGGGTTCAGGCCCGGGTTTAGAAAATCAAGCTCCACCGGTGCTGCTGTTCCGCTGGTAGAGCAGGCAATTTTTGCGCGCTCCACGGCGGCCAGCATGCGATGTCCGTGCTGCTCTTGCAGCGCCTGCATCAGCCGCGCATGCAGCCTGCGGTCGGCAAAGTCGGTCCACAGTTCCTTGGCAAAGTGTAGGGCCTTGCGGGTGTACGACTGGTGGATCAGGTGCCAGGTGCTGAGGTCAAAAAACACGCTGTTGGGTACGGGCCGCCCGCCGCTGCCAATGTGACGGTAGCCCAGCAGCGGCATCACGGTGTCCAGGTCCAGCAGGCGGTCAAAGTCGGTGCCGCCGATGTGTACGCCTGTGGTAGCCAATATGTCGGCGCGGCGGTCGGCCAGCGCGCTGCGCTGCGGGTTCAGGCGAATTACGGTGAAGTCCGAAGTGCCGCCGCCAATGTCCACCACCAGCACGGTGGTCTCGTGGCTTACGCGCTGCTCGTAGTCCAGCGCGGCGGCAATGGGTTCGAGCTGGTAGGCGATGTGAGTAAAGCCCGCTTCCCGCGCAGCGCGACCGAGCGTCTCTTGCGCCAGTGCGTCGCGCTCGGGGTTGTCGTCCACAAAATGCACCGGGCGGCCCAGCATGGCGTGGCTGAACGCATGACCGGCGTGTGTCTCGGCGCGGCGTTTGAGGTCTTTGAAGAACAGCACCACGATGTCAAAAAACCGCAGCGCTTGGCCGTTGGCATTGGTGTACTCGTCCATCAACGCGCTGCCCAACAGGCTTTTGAGCGAGCGCAGCAGCCGCCCCTCGATGCCGCTCAGATAGGCCTGCATGGCCTCGCCGCCGAACAGCACGGTGTGCGTCTCGCTGGCAAAGAAAACGGCGGTGGGCATCTCAAAGCGCGCGCCATCAAGTGGCACCACGCGCAGGGTTCCGGTGGCATCGATATAAGCAGCGGCAGAGTTGGATGTGCCGAAGTCGATGCCAAGAACCAGCGAACGTTCTGGCGCACGACCCGGCATGTATTCAGGCATTCGCGCCGTTGCTCAACACCCGCTTGAGGAATGCCGAAATATCTGCCAGCTCCTTGGGGTGCACGCTGTGTTGCATGGGGTAGGTGTGCCACTCCACCGGGTGACCCAGCGCGGCCAGCGCATTGCGCGACTCTTCAGCACGCGCGATCACCACTACCGGGTCTTGCGTGCCGTGGGCCATAAAGATCGGCGTGGTGGCGTTGGGCGCGGTGCGCTCGGACGCAAAGCGGTCGGCCAAAGGCAGGTAACCCGACAGGGCCATCACACCCGCGAGTTTGTGGCCGTAGCGCAGCGCCGTGTGCAGCGACATGGCGCAGCCCTGGCTGAAGCCCGCCAGCACGATGTTCGCGGCGGGGATGCCGCGTGCGATTTCGTTCTCGATGAGCGCGACGATGGCACGTTCGGATTTTTGAATTCCGGCGGCGTCCTGGCGGCTGACCAGGTCGACGCCGGTAATGTCGTACCAGCCGGGCATGACGTAGCCGCCGTTAATGGTGATGGGCAGGTTTGGTGCGTGCGGAAATACAAAGCGGATGGCGGGGCAGCCGCTCAAATCCAGTTCGGGCACGATGCCGGCAAAGTCGTTGCCATCAGCACCCAGACCGTGCAGCCAGATCACGGCGGCGGTGGGGTTGGCGGCGGATTCAAGTTCGATGTGCGGTAGCAGGGCGGTCATGTCGGGTTCCTTATGCAATGCCGTAACGTTTTATCCATTGTGCTTCCAGCGCACCGACCCAGCTGCCATGCGGCTCGGCAATGGCCGGGGTGCTGCTGAGCACCTGACCGGGCAAGGGCTTGCTGTCAAACAGCGCGCGCAATTCGGCCGGCAGCTTTGGCAGCGCGAGCACGGTGGGGTCGCCCCACACCGCAATGTCGGCCTTGCGAGCCTGCGCCTGCGGGCTGAGCAAAAAGTCTGCGAATAGCAAGGCGGCCGCTTTGGCACGGGCGTTGAAGGGCACGGCCACAAAATGCGTGTTGCCGATGGTGCCGCCGGGGAACTGGTAGCTCATCACGCTGGCGGCCATGCGATTGGCGGCAATCTCGTTGGCGGCCTCGTTAGGGTTGAAGGTGAGTGCGAACAGCAGCTCGCCATCATTCATCATCTGGCGCACAGCCGCTGCGCTTTGCGCAAACTGTTTGCCCGCGCGCCACAGGTGCGGGTGTAAGGCGTCCAGATACTCCCACAGCGGTTTGCACAAGCGCTCCACAGCCTGCGGCGTGGCGCTCTGGTAGAACGCGGGTCGTTGGGCTTTGGGGTCAGTGTTCAGGTCGAGCAGCACCTGTTTTAAAAAAGTCGTGCCATGAAAGTCAGGCAGGCGCGGGTAGGTCACGCGCCCGGGGTTGGACTTGGCAAAGGCCAGCAGTTCGGCAATGTTTTGTGGCGGCTTGGGCACGCGCTGACTGTCCGCCATGAAGGTGAGCTGTGCCATGCCCCAAGGCGCTTCCATCCCGTCCACAGCTTCGGCAAAGTCCATTGTGGTGGTGGGCTTGCCCTGCGTGTCCACCCATGTGTAATTTCGCAGCAGTTCATTGATCGGCCCGTGCAGCAGGGACTCGCGTTTCATGGCCAGAAAGTTCTCGCCGTTGATCCACACCAGGTCCACGGTGCCGTCTTTTTTGCCGGCCAGTTTTTCGTTGCGCACGCGCTTGACCACGTCGGCGGCATCGCTGACTTTGACATGTTCGACCCGCACGCCATAAAGCTGCTGTACTTTTTGCCCGGCCCACTGGATGTAGCGGTTGATCACGTCACTGCCGCCCCAGGCGTTGAAGTACACGGTCTGGCCTGCGGCCTCCTGCTGCAAGGCGTCAGCCGCCTTGATGTCCAGCGCCCATGCAGGAACCGCCAATGCGCTGCCCATCAAGGCAAGCGCGTCACGGCGATTGATGGTGTTGAGTGGCATATGCACGGGTGTTAGGCCAGTAGGGCTTGCGCAAATTCGCGGGCGTTGAAGGTTTCCAGCTCATCGAGCTTTTCGCCCACGCCGATAAAGTACACCGGCACCGGCCGCTCGCGCGCAATGGCCGCCAAGACACCGCCTTTGGCCGTGCCATCGAGTTTGGTGACGATCAGCCCGGTCAGGCCCAGCGCTTCATCAAAGGACTTGACCTGTGCCAAGGCGTTCTGGCCGGTATTGCCGTCGATCACCAGCAGCACTTCGTGCGGTGCCGTGCCATCCGCTTTCTGGATGACGCGCTTGATTTTTTTCAGCTCCTCCATCAGGTGCAGCTGCGTGGGCAGACGTCCGGCAGTGTCGATCAGCACCACGTCTTTGCCGCGTGCGCGCCCGGCGCTGACGGCGTCAAAGCTCACGGCAGCTGGGTCAGCGCCCTCCTGGCTAATGATCTCAACGGTGTTGCGGTCGGCCCAGACGGTGAGTTGTTCGCGCGCAGCAGCGCGGAAGGTGTCCGCTGCGGCCAGCAGCACGCTAGCACCGGAGTCGGCCAAGTGGCGGGTGAGCTTGCCAATGGATGTGGTTTTGCCCGCGCCGTTCACGCCGGCCACCATGACCACCGTGGGCTGGTGTTTGCCGATTTCCAAGGGTTGCTGCAGCGGCTGCAACAAATCGGCCAGCGAGCCAATCAGCAGCTCTTTGAGTTCCAGCGGTTGGGACACACCAGCTGCGCGCGCCTTTTTGCGCAAATCGGTAATCAGAAACTGCGTCGCGGCGACCCCGGTATCGGCCATGAGCAAGGCACTTTCCAGGTCTTCGTACAGCGCTTCGTCAACCTTGCTGCCGCCAAACACACCGGAGATGCTGGCGGCCGTTTTGCCCAGCCCGGCTTTAAGTTTGGAAAGCCAGGTCTGGCGCTGCGCTGGCGCCTGAGGCTTGGCTTGCGGCTGGACCACCAGGGCGAAGGGGGCTTGCGAGGATGCACTTACCGGTGCGTCCGCGCCGGGAATGGCTGGAGGAGTAGGGGATTTTTTTTTGAAGAAGCTGAACATGGGGTGCGTTCTTAGAATGGTCCCATTCTATGAAACACCTATTCTTTTCACCATTGACGCGGCGCAAGTCCTTTGCCGAGGCGGGTACTACGCTTTTTTATCCACTATCTGCGCGCTTCAGACGAGCGGGCTTGCTGGCGCCGCTGGCTCTGGCAGCGCTGGTGAACAGTAGTTTCGCGCAAACCGCACCGGCAGACGGTGCCGCTCAGCAGTTCACGCTGAAAAACGGCATGACGCTGATCGTGAAACCCGACCACCGCGCGCCTACGGCGGTGCACATGGTGTGGGTGCGGGTGGGCGCTATGGACGAAGTGGATGGCACTAGCGGCGTTGCACACGTGCTGGAGCACATGATGTTCAAGGGCACGCCCACGGTCAAGGCGGGTGATTTTTCGCGGCGGGTAGCGGCGTTGGGCGGGCGGGAAAACGCGTTTACCAGCAAAGACTACACGGGGTTTTTCCAGCAGATTCCGGCGGCGCGTCTGGAAGATGTGATGCAACTGGAGTCG
Source organism: Comamonadaceae bacterium (assembly GCA_947373605.1). GTDB lineage: Bacteria > Pseudomonadota > Gammaproteobacteria > Burkholderiales > Burkholderiaceae_C > Allorhodoferax. Next base: position 20,570 of record CANBYM010000010.1, on the reverse strand, counting down.
GATCGCTTTGCCAACAACCAGTGGAGCGACGAGGACTTCCGCAAAGAACTCGAGGTCGTCAAAGAAGAGCGCCGCATGCGTACCGATGACAACCCGCACGCCCGATTGCAGGAGGTGCTGGACGCCACCACCTGGCAGGCCGCGCCGTACCGCCGGCCCATCGTGGGATGGATGAGCGACCTAGAAGCCATGACGGCCGATGACGCCCGTGCTTTTTTCAAGCGCTGGTATACACCGACCAATGCCGCCGTGGTCGTGGCGGGTGATGTGGATGTGGGTAAGGTGCGCGTGCTGGCCGAGAAGTACTACGGATCGATTGCGACGCACGCGCTGCCTGCGCGCAAGCCCCGCGAGGAGCCCGAGCAGGGAGGGTTGCGCCGCATCAACTTCAAAGCGCCTGCCGAACAAGCCTATGTGGTGCTGAACTTTAAGGTGCCTTCGTTATCGCCAGCTGCATTGGACCCTGCGCACACGGACACCGGCAGCGATGACGCGCTGGCGCTGGAGGTAATGTCCGCCGTGTTGAGCGGTTACGACAACGCGCGCCTGGACCGCGCTTTGACGCAAGGCGACGACCATGTGGCGGACAGTGCCGGTGCCGGGTGCGGCATGGCTGCGCGCGGTCCGCAGTTGTGCACTTTGTATGGCATACCATCGGATGGAAAAACGGCAGCGCAGGTGGAGGCATCCTTGCGTGAGCAGATCGCCAAAATCGCCAAAGAGGGCGTGCAGGATGAAGAACTGCAGCGCGTGAAGAACCAGTGGATTGCCAGCGAGATATACAAGCAGGACAGTGTGTTCAATCAGGCGCGCATTGTGTCGACGCACTGGATCAACGGATTTCCGCTGGACGCGGACGAGCGCATCATTGCGCGGCTGCGTACCGTGACGTCCGATCAAATCAAATCCGTAGCGGCACGCTACTTCGGTGACGATGCGCTGACCGTGGCCACGCTGCTGCCGCAGCCGCCCGACAGAAATCGCAAACCGCGTGTGGCACCGGTCGGAGCAAGGCATTAATCATGACTATTCAAATTTCGCGTACCACTCGCTTGGTGTGGTGTGCTGCAGGCATCTTGCTCAGTGCTGCCGCAAACGCAGGCATTCCGATTCAAAAGTGGACACAGCCTTCGGGCGCGCAGGTGTACCTCGTGGAAAGCCCGGCCATTCCCATGGTCGATGTGCAAATGGACTTTGATGCCGGTGGCCGCCGGGACCCGGCGGACAAGCCTGCTTTGGCCAGCCTCATGGCGTCAAACACCGCTTATGGCGTCAAAGCGCAGGGTACCTTGCCCGCACTGGATGAAAACGCGTTGAGTGATGCCTGGGCGGATTTGGGGGCTTCCTTTGGCGGAAGTGCGGGCGCGGACCGTATGAGTTTTTCGTTGCGCAGCCTGACCTACCCGGATTTGCTGGCCAAGGCTGCTGCCTTGGCTGCGCGGCAGCTGGGGCAACCCGCTTATCCAGAGGCGCCGTGGTTGCGTGACCGCCCGAAGCTGATTGCCAGTCTGAAGGAAGCCAATACCCGGCCTGCCACGCTGGCAGCCCGCGCCTTTTCCAAGGCCGTTTATGGCACGCATCCCTATGGCTACGAGAGTACAGAGGCTACGTTGAGCCGCATCGGAGTGCGTGACATGCAGACCATGCATGCCAGAGTGCTCAAACCCTGTGCGGCCAAGGTGAGTGTGGTGGGTGCCTTGACCCGCGCGCAGGCGGATGCGCTGGTGACGACGCTGTTGTCGCAGCTACCGGCTGGAACGTGCGATGCACTGCCCGCTGTGGCAGAAGTGGAGCAGCTGCAGGCGGCCAGTGATCAGCGCATCGCGTTTGCGTCGGCGCAGGCGCAGGTGCTGGTGGGGCAGCCCGGGTTTAAACGCAACTCGCCGGACTTTTTTGCGCTCACCGTGGCCAACCATATTCTGGGTGGCGGCGGCTTTACCGCGCGACTGACCGAAGAGGTGCGCGAGAAGCGTGGCTTGACCTACAGCGTATACAGCTACTTTTCGCCGGGCATGCATGCCGGGGCATTCACCATCGGCTTGCAGACCCGTCCTGATCAGGCGCAGCAGGCTCTGGATCTGGTGCGGGAGGTGTTGGCCCGCTTTGTCCAAGACGGCCCGACTGAGAAGGAATTGCAGGCGGCCAAGGACAACCTGATTGGTGGTTTTGCCTTGCGGCTGGACAGCAACCGTAAGCTGCTGGACAACGTGGCCAATATCGCTTGGAACGGGTTGCCGCTGGACTACCTGGACACTTGGACCGCGCAGGTGCAAAAGCTCACCTTGGCCGATGTGCGTAACGCCTTTGCGCGCACGGTGCAGCCGGATCGCATGGCTACCGTGGTGCTGGGGGCCGAATAGGCACTGCGTTAAGCTCGGGTTATGAAACCTATTGTTAAAAAAGTCCACCGGGTGCAAGCCAATGAGGTGCGCATCATTGGCGGGCTGTGGAAACGCAGCAAACTTAAAGTGGCGGACAAGCCCGGTTTGCGGCCCACGCCCGACCGGGTGCGCGAGACCGTGTTCAACTGGCTGGGTCAGGACCTGACGGATTGGCGTTGTCTGGATGCCTTTGCCGGCACCGGAGCACTGGGCTTCGAAGCCGCCTCGCGCGGCGCCAAAGAAGTGACGCTGGTGGAGCAGGATTCGGCCCTGATTGCCCAACTCAAAAAGGCGCAGACGCAGCTCGGGGCGACGGCGGTGCAGGTCACACGTGGCGATGGCGTCGTGGCTATCAAACAGGCGGCGCCTGCCAGCCTGGATGTGATTTTTCTGGACCCGCCGTTTGATGCGCCGCTGTATGAGCCTGCACTCAATGCGTGCGCACGTGCGCTGTCGCCGCAGGGTTTTGTGTACCTGGAAGCCAAGTCCAAATGGACGGATGAATTACTGTCGTCCATGGGGCTGGTGGTGCACCGCTACGTCAAGGCAGGTGCAGTGCACGCCCATTTGTTGACCCACCCTGTTGCTGCCTAGCTGGAGCTGCCATGACTTCACCCGTGATCGCTGTATTTCCAGGAACCTTTGACCCCATCACGCTGGGGCATCACGATCTCATTCGCCGCAGCGCCTTGCTGTTTGATACGGTCATCGTCGCGGTGGCTGCGGCGCACCACAAAAAGACGATGTTTACGCTGGATGAACGGCTGAACGCGGTGCGCGAAGTGTTTGAAGGCGTTGGCAATGTGAAGGTGGAACCATTTACCGGTCTGGTGCGTGATTTTGCGGTCAAGCATGGGGCAGGGGCCATGGTGCGCGGTGTGCGATCGGTGACTGACTTTGATTACGAGGCACAGTTGGCCGGTATGAACCGCGCCCTGGCGCCGGATGTGGACACCTTGTTTTTGACACCGGATTCGCGCTATCAATACATCTCCAGCACCCTGGTTCGGGAGATTGCAACGCTCAAGGGAGACGTTGCTGATTTCGTGCCACCCGCTATTTACGGCAGATTGATGGACAAGTTGAAGGCCTGAGTCTGTTGCTGCGCGGCCTTGTCGGGCCAGCTCAGGCCGGTGGTTCAGGCCATGTGCGTTGCGGATCGCGCAACACTTCAAATGCGTGGCTCAGTTGCAGCACGCCCAAATCATCAAAGCGCCTGCCCGCAATTTGCAAGCCGATGGGCAGCCCGGTTTTGGTATAGCCGCAGTTGATGCTGGCAGCAGGTTGCTCCGACATATTGAAGGGTACGGTAAACGCAATGTGCTCCAGCGGCCTGAGTGGATCGTCGGTGGGCGAGGGCAGTTCGGCATCGAATGCCGCGACGGGGGATGTCGGCGAAATGACATAGTCGTACGCGCTGCAAGCTTTGACCGTGGCAAGGCGCGTGGCGTGGAACTGGGCGGTGGCCACAAAGGTTTCCGGCCCGCTCATCCCCGCAGCACTGTCTGCCCATTGGCGAATGTAGGGCAGCACTAAGTCTCGCTTTCCCGGCGTGAGTGCCGCGATGTCGAGGTGGGAACGCATGCGCCAGGCGCGGTCCATGCCGTCAAGCATGGTGCGGGTTAAAAAGGGTTGCATCACTTCTACCAACGCACCGGCAGATTCCAGCAATTTGGCGGCCCGCAACACAGCGGAGGTTATTTCGGGATTCACCGCGAGACCGCATCCCGCTTCGAGCAGCAAGCCGATGCGCACGCCCTTGATGTGTTGCAACGGCAATTCCCAGTTATTCCAGTCGATGGCCTGAAACGGCAGGCTCATGCTGTCGCGCCCATCGGGCCAGCTAAGGGTTTGCATCATGAGCGCCGAATCGGCCACGGTGCGGGTCATTGGGCCGGCGGCGCGGCCGGTGTAAGGCGGGTCGATCGGCACGCGGCCGAGACTGGGCTTGAGGCTGAAAATGCCGCACCAGCCCGCCGGCAGACGCAAGGAGCCGCCAATGTCAGTGCCGATGTGCAAAGGCCCGTAACCGGCAGCGGCGGCGGCACCTGCGCCAGCACTGGAGCCGCCGGGGGTTTTGGTCAGGTCCCATGGATTACGGGCCAGCGCGTGGAAAGAGGACAGGCCGGACGACAACATGCCGAAATCCGGCATGGTGGTTTTGCACACCAGCACAGCGCCTGCCTCGCGTAGCCTTGCAGCCGGTGGTGCGTCATGCACAGCAGCTTGAAGACTTGTGGCGCGGGTGCCCAATGGGGTAGGGTCGCCCGCCGTGGTGATGTTGTCTTTGATGGTGACCGGCACGCCGTCGAGTGCGCCGCGGGGTTCATTGCGACGCCAGCGATCTTCGGACAATCGGGCCTGACGCAATGCCAGTTCCGGGCGCAACAGGTAGCTCGCATGTATATGCGGCTCCCAATTTTCGATGTGCTCCAGCACAGCGCGAATGACTTCCACCGGCGACAGCGCTCTGCATTGGTACGCGCCGATCAACGCCGCTGCATTCCAGGCATGCAGGGGTAATGAGGCCTCGGCGGCAGTCGACATGGTGCAGTGGTTTTAGTTGGAAGTGAATCTGATTATGGTTCAAAGGGCGATAATCAGCCATGGAGAAAATCGCAGCATGGCGCTGATCATTACCGACGAATGCATCAATTGCGATGTGTGTGAGCCCGAATGCCCGAATGAGGCTATTTACCTGGGCCGGGAGATCTACGAAATTGACCCGCACAAATGCACGGAATGTGTGGGCCATTTCGATGAGCCGCAATGTGTGCAGGTCTGCCCCGTAGCCTGCATCCCCATCAACCCCGATTTTGTAGAAGACCGCGAAACGCTGTGGCAGAAATACCGGCGGCTGCAGGCAGAGGCGAAGCCTGCGGTCCGCTGATCAGGGTTTTTCGAGTTTTTTTGTCTCTTCCTTTTTGCCCGTAGCGGTGAACAGTTCCGCTTCCTTGGGGTGCTTTTTGGGTTTCTTTTGTATTTGCTGTCCCGGTTGCACCGCTTCAGCCGCCCCCTGCGCAGCCATTTTGCGCTTTTTCGCTTCTTTGCGCGCAGCTGCATCCTGCACCGCAATTTTCTTTTCCTGTTGGAGACGTTCGGTCGCTAGTGCCTTGGCCGCCAACTTATTACGTTCAATCGTTTTTTGTGCTTCATGTCTTTGTGCAGCGGTGCGGCCGTCATTGACGTCAAGGGTGACGGCGCCCTTGCAGGGCGTTTGGCTGTAGGTCGAGCCGCAGCGATACACGGCCTGCGCCAATGCCTGCGGCGCCAAAACACTGAATGCAAGGCCTGCAAGGAGGGGCAACAGGGCGGTTTGGATGCGCTTCATGGCTCGTTCCTTATGGTTTTTGTCGGAGAAAAGAAGGTCGCTTTGCCAATCTATAGCCCGGACGTAGGGGGTTCGGGTGGGAGCTTAGCGGTATCCGGTTTAGGAATTTTAGGCCGCGGCGGTTTGCTGGTGTGAATCAGCATGGTGGCTTTGGTGATATCGCCTGTCAGTAAATGCGGCACGGCTTTAAGTGTGCGGTCAATGGCCTGGGCAATGGCAATGCGGTGGTCCGGCGAAGGCCTCTTTAATACCCAGTTTACAACTTCGGATTTCACACCCGGGTGCCCTACGCCCAGGCGCAACCGCCAATAGTCGCCTGTACCCAACTGCGCATGAATATCGCGCAGTCCGTTGTGTCCGGCGTGGCTGCCGCCGAATTTGAGTTTAGCTTCACCCGGGGGCACATCCAATTCGTCGTGGATCACAAGAATTTCATCCGGGGCGATTTTGAAAAAGCGGGCCAGCGCCGACACCGATTTTCCGGACAGGTTCATAAAGGTCTGTGGTTCCAGCAACCAAATGGTGTTGCCACTCGCACTGGTACGTGCCAACAGACCGTGATAGCCGCGGTCAAAAGACAGGGGTGCCTTTAGTTCACGCGACAGGGCATCCACCCACCAGAAGCCTGCGTTATGGCGGGTGTCTTCGTACTCAGCGCCCGGATTGCCCAAGCCGACAAACAGTTTAATCATGCAAATATGGTAGCGACAATGAAAACGGCCCACCGAAGTGGGCCGTTCACTTGATAAGAAAAGACTTCTTATTTTTTGGCAGCAGGTGCTTTGGCGGCCGGCGCTTTGGCGGCTGGTTTGGCACCGGCTTTACCAGCAGCGGGTGCTGCTGCGGCATCGGCGGCAGGAGCGGCTTCGGCAGCGCCGGCAATAGCCACCACAGACACGATCACGGGGTTGTTCTTTCCGTGGGTTGCAGCGGTCACGCCCTTAGGCAAAACGATGTCGGCCAGATGCAACGAGGCACCCTTCTTGAGGCCGCTGAGGTCCACAGCGATGAATTCAGGCAGGTCCTTAGGCAGGCACAGCACTTCGATTTCAGTCACCACGTGGTTGGCGATGCAACCGTCTGTTTTGACAGCAGGAGAATTCTCGTCGCCGCTGAAGTGCAATGGCACCTTCATGTGCAGCTTGGTGTTTTCGTCCACGCGTTGGAAATCGATGTGCAGAATCAATTGCTTGAACGGGTGCATTTGCACGTCACGCAGCAGCACTTTGTGTTCCTTGCCAGCCAGTTCCATGTCCAGCACGGAGGCGTGGAATGCTTCTTTCTTGATGGCGTGCCACAAAGCATTGTGATCGATTTCGATCAGCGTTGTGTCGGTGGTTCCACCGTAAACGATACCAGGCGTACGGCCTGTCGTGCGGAGACGGCGGCTCGCACCCGTGCCCTGCTTAGCGCGCTCAAAAGCGACAAATTTCATAACTTACTCCAAAAGAAGTCCACCGCGACCAGTGTGACTCCGGTTTAACAAAGGCGCATTCACTACCCAATGCAGTGGCGCCCGCTTTTTGCCCCGACCTTAGAAAAGATTTTCCTGGTCAGAGAACAAACTCATAACCGACTCACCCTTGGCAATACGCTGAATCGTTTCGGCGATCAGCGGTGCCACAGTGAGTTGGCGGATTTTTTGGCATTGCGATGCAGCCGTGCTCAGCGGAATAGTGTTGGTAACAACCACTTCGTCAAGAGCGCCGCCACTGGATATGCGCTCAATGGCCGGACCCGAAAAAATCGGGTGTGTGCAATACGCATACACCTTTTTCGCGCCACGGGCCTTCAATACTTCTGCCGCTTTGACCAGGGTCCCTGCGGTGTCAATCATGTCATCCATGATCACGCAGTTTCGGCCTTCGATTTCGCCGATCACATGCATCACCTCAGACACATTGGCACGCGGACGGCGCTTGTCGATGATTGCCAGATCGCAGTTCAATTGCTTGGCCAGCGCACGGGCGCGGACCACGCCGCCAACGTCGGGCGACACCACAATCAGGTCTTCGTAATTCTTTTGGCGCAAATCACCCAACAGGACGGGGGACGCGTAAATGTTGTCTACGGGGATATCAAAAAATCCCTGAATCTGGTCGGCGTGCAAGTCCATGGTCAGCACGCGGGCCACGCCCACTGCCTGCAACATGTTGGCAACCACTTTGGCGGTAATAGGCACACGCGTGGAGCGCGGGCGACGGTCCTGACGGGCGTATCCAAAGTAAGGAATCACCGCACTGATGCGCTTGGCGGACGCACGCTTGAGTGCATCTACCATGATGAGCAATTCCATCAGGTTTTCGTTGGTCGGCGCGCAGGTGCTTTGCACCACGAACACATCGCGTGCACGCACGTTCTGGTTGATTTCTACGGTAACTTCGCCATCCGAGAACCGTCCCACGGTTGCAGCGCCCAGCGAAATGCCGAGGTGTCTCGCGATGTCTGCTGCCATGCCGGGATTGGCATTGCCAGTAAAGACCATGAAATCGGGTGGATTGGGTGCCTGCATACGGATTCCAGCGGAAAGATTAGGTTTACGTCGTCATTCTGCGATTTGGCAGGGGAAGAAGGATTCGAACCTTCGCATGCTGGAATCAAAATCCAGTGCCTTAACCAACTTGGCGATTCCCCTACACGGGTCAACAGTCAATAACTGCCAACCGATAAACCATCGCTGTCTGCCCAACCAAATAAAGGATGGACCTCCAAACTTTTGCATTGCCTTGCCTGCAAGCCCGAGGGCACATTTTGCAGATCAATTTGGTGCAACATTGGTGCAAATACCGCGCTTCCAGAGCCTGTCATTCTGCCTTTGAGTCCCAGTGTCTGAAGCCAATTTATAGCTTGATCCACGCCGGCGCACAATCTTTGAGCAACAGGCTGCAAGTCGTTTTGGCCAAAGCCGTAGGCGTCTGCAGCAAAGCCTGAGAGTATAGCAGGCTCTGAATCGCGTTTCAGGTCCGCGTCCGTAAAAATCTTGTGTGTTTCGAGTCCTTGGTCCGGTTTGACGACCAACAAACGCGCGAATGGAATGTCAACGGGACTGATTTTCTCGCCGATTCCTTCGACCCAGGCATTGCGTCCGGCCAGGAAAAAGGGCACATCCGATCCCAAGGAAAGTCCGATTTGCATGAGGCTCTTTAATGGAAGTTTCAAATTCCACAGGCGATTCAACCCCAAAAGAACCGATGCGGCATCTGACGATCCTCCTCCCATGCCTGCTTGTGCGGGAATGGATTTAGCAATGCCGATGTGAACGCCGGTTTGGCAACCTGCCGCCTGCTGCAGTGTGCGTGCCGCCCGTGTGCACAAGTCGTCGGTGGGTAACGGCACGCTCAAGTCTTCCCGACTGATTTGGCCATCGCTGCGGACTTCAAGGTGCAGCGTATCGACCCAGTCAATCAGTGCAAAAACAGACTGAATCAAGTGGTAGCCGTCGGCGCGGCGGCCGGTGATATGCAAAAACAGGTTGAGTTTGGCCGGTGCCGGAATGTCGTATATCGCTTGCATTGCTTATTGGGTGTCTATGAGCAGTTTGAGCTCTGCTTTCATGTCGGGAGCGGTGCGCTTTGCCACCAGTTTGCCATTGACTAAGTCGGTGAGGTCGACCTCCCAAAAATTCACCGCTGTAGCAGTGCCCCGCAACCAATCCAACAAAGCAGCAATCGGCAGTTCAAACCCGAGCAGGGCTTGGGTTAACGCCGCCGTCGAATCGAAGGTGCGCGGTTCGCCAGTGGTGGTGAGTACGGCGCTGCCCGGCGCCCATTGCAACAGGGCCAAGGTGGTGCCCAGTGGTGTTAACAGCCGCAAACTGCCGCGCGAGGTATCTCCATCAAGTTCGAAATTGGCGCTGAAAGATTGGGGTTGCGGCTCAGTGACCTTGACGCCTAAGCGGCCCTGCCAATGTTGCTGCGCTTGGCCAGCCTGAAACGGCGGGGTGCCACTTTGAAGCCCGACAGTCGTAGTGCAACCGCCGATGCACATCAGTATGCCGATGCACAGGATCCGAAGCACTTTGCCCGGCATGGCTTCAGGGTTTGCTCAGCCGGTAAATAGTTTCCTTGAGCGTCTCGTTGTCCGGACTCAGGGCCAATCCCTCTTTCCAGACCGTTTTGGCCTGTGCATGTTGCTCCAGGTTCCATAAAACCTCGCCCAAGTGGGCTGCAATTTCAGGGTCGGGTTTGGCCTTGAATGCCCCTTGCAGCAGGCGTAGTGCTTCTTGCTTGTTGCCACTGCGGAATTCAACCCAGGCCATGCTGTCTACGATGTAGGGGTCATTGGGCGCAAAGGTGAGCGCCTTGGCAACCAGCGTGCGCGCCTCCGGTAGCCGTGTGTTTCTATCTGCCAGCGAGTACCCCAGAGCGTTATAGGCGTTGTGGTAATCGGGCTTTGCAGCAATAACCTCGCGCAACAGCTTTTCCATTTCATCAACCTTGCCGATTTTTTCCGCGGCCATGGCCAGGTCGTAGGCGAGGTCGGTATCGTCGGGATATTCTTTGGCAGCAGTTGCCAATACAGCATAGGCGTCAAGGTACTGTTTGTTGTCGCGCAATAGCTGCACTTCCGCGCTAAGTTTGGAGCGTGCGTCTTCGGGTTGATCTTCCGGTATGGCGTGAATCATGGCGCGTGCTTCGGCAATCTTGCCCTGCTTTGCCAGCAACGCGGCTCTGCGCGTCTGTACACGGGCAAAGTCTTGCGGGGTGTCTATGGCGTCCAGATAGCGCTGCGCCTCTTCGAAATTGCCATGGGATTCGGCAATCTGTGAAAGCAGCATGTAGGCCTGTACCAGACCGCGCTCATGTCCGGACGACTCCGGTGTTGCAGGTGCGCTTTTGATCAGGCTGATGTATTTGTTGATGGAAGCTTTGGCGGCATCGAGCTTCTTTTCCTGTACTTCCAAGGACCCGCGCACCAGCCATGCATCAGCAAATTCGGGTGAATTTTTGGTAAGCAGTTGGATCTGCGCGGCAACGTCGTCATAGCGTTGTGCCTCCAGCAACTTGCGTACATAGCCCATTTGCAATTCGGCGTCAGAGTTTGCCTTGAGGTAGTTGGTAACAACCAATTCCGCTGCCGGCAGTGTGCTATCCATCAGCGCCAACGCAAGCTGAACGGGCTCCTGTGATTTTGCATTGAGCGCAACGCCCTTTTGTACTGCTTCCAGCGCGGTGGCGGCGTTGCCTGCCAGTAAACGCATGGTGCCCACAACGGCCCAGGCTGCAGGCCCTGTTTGGGAGTTGTTTACCTCGCCTGCAAGGCTTTGTTCCACGACGCTGGCGGCAAGCTTTTTGTCAGTGGCACGGGCAAAGTAGCGCGGAATCAAGCTGAATGCGGTGGCACGTTCTTCAGGTTTGAGGGCCGCTAGTTCCCGTTTGATGGGGTCAACCACCTCCGGTAACTTGTTGAGCCCGATCAGTATTTGCAGTAGGTAGCGGTTGGCCTCGCGTGAATCGGGAAAGGCCTTTGTCCACGCCTGTGCTGCTTGCAGCGCAGAGTCTCCGGCACGGGCGCGCAAGGAAATGTCAATGGCGCGTTCAAACATTTTTGGTGAGTTGGCTTTGCGTGCAGCGTCTAGCAGCAAAGAGTACGAGGCAGCGGCATCACCGCTTTGGGCGCTGAGTTCACCCACCAGAATTTCATAAAAAAGAGCGCTGCTGAGATCCGAGTTTCCGGGCTTACTCTCCAGCTTCTGTGCCTGCGATGGCAATGCCGCACTGCACAGTAATCCCGTCAGCATGGAAATAAGGGTCAAGCGCTTGAAACGTTTCATCGGTCCATAATAATCCAACCATGCCAGAGTTGCCCGAGGTCGAAGTTACCCGCCTTAGTTTTGCCGATGCAATTGCGGGTGGGACAGTGTTGTCTGCCCGGATGGGCAAGCCACTTCGTTGGCCATTGGGCTTAGAACCGATGGCACTGACCGGGAAAACCGTGTTGCGCGTGCGGCGGCGGGGCAAGTATCTGCTGCTGGACATGAGTGAAGGCTTGTTGCTGGTGCACCTGGGAATGTCGGGCAGTGTCATCTTCAATAAGAATCTGCCATCGCCGGGAGTTCACGACCATTTCGACTTGGTCACAGATTTGGGCACTTTGCGCTTGAATGACCCGCGGCGGTTTGGGGCTGTCGTCTATGCCTCCGGCGAAAGTGACCCAGTGGCACGCAAGCTTTTGGGTCATCTGGGCGTTGAGCCGCTGGGTCGTGAATTCGATTTCAAAGTATTTCATGAGGCGTTGGCGAAACGCAAAGCGCCCATTAAGCAGGTGTTGCTTGCAGGGGATGTGGTCGTGGGAGTGGGCAACATTTATGCGTCCGAAGCACTGTTTTTAGCCGGTATACGCCCCACCACCAAGGCCAATCGCCTGAGCCGTCCGCGTCTGATGAGGCTTCACAAGGCCATTTTTGATGTGCTTTCACGCGCGGTGGAGAAGGGCGGAAGCACCTTGCGGGACTTTTCCAATGCGCAGGGCGAGTCCGGTTATTTTCAACTGGAAGCCAACGTCTATGGCCGCTCCGGGCATGCTTGCAGGATCTGCGCAAGTACCATTAAGGCAATTCGGCAGGGGCAACGCTCGACGTTTTTCTGCCCGCTATGTCAAAAACCTTGACTCGCAGGCGCGCTTGCGATGCTATATTGACCGCTTACCCGGGGGACGCGTGGCTACTACTTTCAACGATCAATTGGACCAACATGGCGCATGGCGCCGCGAATTTGCGCTGCGCTTAAAGTTGCTCGCGCAGTGGCTTAAGGACCATGACCTGCTGGACGCGGCCGTAGAAGAGCGCTTAAAGCGGCTGGAGTCGCAAGTGCGCACGGACAAAGTCATGGTGGCCTTTGTGGCCGAGTTCTCCCGCGGAAAATCCGAAATGATTAACGCGATTTTTTTCGCCGGTTATGGTCGGCGCATCATGCCGGCCAGCGCCGGACGCACCACTATGTGCCCGACAGAAATGGGTTACGACGCGGATGTGCCGCCATGTCTGCGCCTGTTGCCCATTGAAACCCGGCTTCAGCCACAGGCGCTGATGGAGTGGCGCATGGTTCCCGAAAAGTGGGTGCGCGTTGATCTGGACGTGAACAATCCGCAACAACTGGCTTCCTCGCTGGAAATGGTGGCGCAGACCCGCAAGGTGACACAGGATGAAGCCCGCGCGCTTGGTTTTTGGAATAATCAGGCGGCCGAGGACAACCCGCTTATCGATGCGCAAGGGATGGTGGAGGTGCCCAAATGGCGCCATGCATTGATCAATATTGCACATCCGCTGCTCAAGCAAGGTTTGGTGATTTTGGATACACCCGGATTAAATGCGATCGGTGCTGAACCTGAGTTGACGGTCAGCCTGATTCCGCAGGCGCACGCCGTCGTATTTATTTTGGGTGCCGATACCGGTGTGACCAAATCCGACCTGGCCATCTGGCGCGAACATTTAATGCCTGAATCCGGTGATACCGATGCGCGGTTGGTGGTTCTCAACAAGATTGACTCCTTGTGGGACGAACTCAGCTCGGATGAACAAATTCAAGCACAGATTGACCGCCAAAAGGCCAGCACCGCGGAGATTTTGGGCATCGACGCCAAGAGGGTGATTGCGGTGTCCGCTCAAAAAGGCCTGGTAGGCAAGGTAACGGACGATGTCGACCTGTTGCAAAAGAGCTGCCTGTCCATGCTGGAGGACGCTTTAGGCGTGGGTGTGCTTGAAGAGCGCCAACGCATATTGCGTGCGGCCATGCATACCGGCGTTACCGACCTGCGCAACGAGACCGGCCGCGTCATCAACATCCGCAAGCGCGATTTGACCGAGCAAACGGTCGAGCTCAAAGGTCTTCAGGGCAAAAATGTGTCGGTCATCAAACACATGCGCTCTCGCATTTCGCAGGAGCAGGCAGAGTTCGATTTGGGCGGCGCAAAAATTCATGCGGTGCGCTCGGTCCACCTGAAGTTGCTCAAGGAAATATTTGCGATTTTGAGCGCCAGGGCACTCAAGGGGGAAATGGCGCAACTCACCGATGCGCTAATGCAAAAGGGCCTCAAGTTGGGCGTCAAAAGAGCCTACGGAGAAACCTTCGAACGCTTACGCGCCAACATGGACAAGGTGCAGAGCCTGAGTGCAGACATTCAGACTATGTTGACTGCCACCTTCAAGCAATTGAATGCGGAATACGGGTTCTCGTTGCAGTCGATCAACGAGCCACAGCTTGATATCTACCTCAAAGACCTTGAACTGGCCGAGCGCAGCCACTTGCAATACCTTGGCATCAGCAACGTGTTTAAGCTGGCGCAGCCTGAATTTGCGGATCGGCTGGTGCGAGCGTTGTCCACCCGCTTGCGTGCGGTACACGAGTCGGCTTTGGCGGACGTGGAGCTGTGGAGTAAATCCGCTGCTGCGCAACTGGATGCGCAGTTGCGCGAGCGCCGTCGCAATTTTGCACGCCGTATTGAGGCCATAGACCGAATTCAGCAGGCAACCGGTGGCCTGCAGGAGCGATTGGAAGACGTGGCAAAGCAAGAGCGTGCGATTGACCAGCTGGAAATTAAGTTGACCGAACTCACTTCCTATTTGATTACCGCCAACCATGAAAGTGTTAGCGCGCTTGATCTGGAGATCGCCTGAGCTTGCCTGACCCGTTTGAGGGGTTTGCTGACCAACTGGTGGCGTGGCAAAAGCAGCATGGTCGAAACGACCTGCCATGGCAAAACACGCGCGACCCCTACAAGGTGTGGCTGTCGGAGATCATGCTGCAGCAAACCCAGGTTGCCACGGTCAAAGGCTACTTTGCGCGTTTTTTAGCACGCTTTCCGGATGTCGCCTCGCTTGCAAACGGAACCCAGGATGAGGTGATGGGCCTGTGGAGCGGACTGGGGTATTACAGCCGCGCCCGAAACTTGCACCTTTGCGCAAAGCAAATTTTGGCCTTGTACGAAGGAAAATTTCCGAGCGACGCGCAAACGCTGGAAGCCCTGCCCGGCATTGGACGCTCCACTGCGTCTGCCATTTCGTCCATTTGCTTCGGCGAACGGGTTGCCATACTGGACGCCAATGTGAAGCGGGTTGTGGCGCGCGTGCGCGGATTTGATAAAGACCTGGCTCTCTCTGCCAATGAAAAGATAATGTGGCAACTGGCGACCGAACTAATCCCCGCCAAGGGGGCCACGCAAGAGACGATGGCCCGTTATACGCAGGGCATGATGGACTTGGGTGCCGGGGTATGCAGCCCTAAAAAGCCGCAGTGTCTGTTGTGTCCGGTGGCGCCGATGTGCATTGCACGCGATGGTGGCGATCCGCAGCGATACCCCGTTCGTACCCGTAAATTAAAGCGAAGTAGTCAGTCACTCTGGTTGTTGGAGGCGCGTTGCAGCAACGGTGATGTATGGTTGAGTAAGCGTCCCGTACCCGGCGTTTGGGCAGGACTGCATTGCCTGCCATTGTTTGATTCGGAAGAGGCGCTGCGCGCGGTCGTTCCCCAACATCTCCAAAATTCATTGGTGTGCCAGGCGCCCTTTGTGCACGTGTTAACCCACAAGGACTTGCATTTGCACCCTTGGCGACTGGAATTGGATGATCCGCAATTGCAATGGTCGAAAGGCCGGTGGGTGGGTGGTGACGAGTGGCTGGCTTTAGGGCTGCCCGCGCCGGTCAGAAAATTGCTGGAACGCGATTAATGTGCGTCTATCTCGCGGTGACGTTTTAGCGTGACCCACTGGTCAGAAAAGCGCTTGGCCAATTGCTCGACCAGATAGACCGAGCGGTGTTGTCCTCCGGTGCAACCGATGGCCACCGTAACGTAGCTGCGGTGATCGCGCACCAGGTCTTCAAGCCAGCTGTCGATAAATTCACCGACCTGAGTCAGCATGCGCTGAACGTCGGGTTGAATTTTCAAGAATTCAATCACTGCCTGATCGCGTCCCGTGAGCACTTTGAGGCCCGGCTCGTAATGCGGGTTGGGCAGCATGCGCACGTCAAACATAAAGTCGGCATCGCTGGGTACACCGCGCTTGAAGGCAAATGATTCGAAAACCAGTGTGAGCTGTCTGCCGGGCGCGGATACCAGGGACTTCACAAAGCTTTGCAACTGGGCAGAGCGGATCATGCTGGAGTCAATCACATGGGCCTGTTCACGCAATGCGCCCAACAATTCGCGCTCCAGTTCGATGGCGTCGGTGAGCGCGCGCCGCTCCTCAAGAGCACCCTCACCGGGCTCACCTTGCGAGAGCGGGTGCTTGCGGCGTGTTTCGGAATAGCGCCGCACCAGCGTGTCAGTCGTTGCATCCAGAAACAGGGGTTTGACCACCATGCCACGCTGGCGAAGTGCGTCAAGCTGTTGCGGCACTTGCGGCAATGAGGACGCGCTGCGCACATCCATGGCAATCGCCAGGCGGTTGGCATTGTGCTTCGCTTCCAGCTCGACAAAGGGCAGTAGCAGTTCCGGCGGCAGGTTGTCTACACAGTAGAAGCCCGCATCTTCCAGCGCGTGCAGCGCAACCGATTTGCCGGAGCCCGACATGCCGGTGATCAGCACTATTTCCATAGGGGTTGTCTCAAGGGTCATTGATTCAGGCACAGGATTGCAACATTTCTTTGGCATGCGCCAGCGTAGTTCCTGAGAGCTTTTCACCGCCCAGCATGCGGGCAACCTCACCCACGCGCTGCTCACCGCTCACATTGCTAACCGTACTTAAGGTTGTCGCGCCTTGAAGGTGTTTAGACACCACCAGGTGGTGATCCGCGCAGGCAGCTACCTGCGGCAAATGGGTTACGGCAAGCACCTGCCGGTCTACGCCGAGTTGCTTCATCAGTCGACCCACGGTTTCGGCCACGGCCCCGCCGACGCCGGAATCCACTTCGTCAAAAATCAAAGTTCCGGCAGTGCCGAGTTGGCTCGTGGTTACCGCAATTGCCAGCGCCATGCGCGAGAGTTCCCCGCCGGAAGCCACCTTGCCCACCGGCCTTGGAGTGCTGCCCGCGTGTCCCGCAGCCAGAAACTGAATATCCTCCAGGCCGCTTTGCATAGGCTCAGCCAAGGTCTCCAACTGCACTTCAAACTGCCCGCCTTGCATGCCCAAGCCTTGCATGGCTTGCGTGATGGATTTGGCGAGTTTGGGCGCTGCCTTGGATCGCAATTTGGATATGGCTTTGGCCTCTGCCAGGAATGCCGCGTGTGCTTTGTTGTGCAGCGCCTGAAGCCCGTCAAGGTCTGCTGCGGCATCAAGTTGTAAAAGCTCATCCTGCCAACTTTGAAGCAGCGCAGGCAAGTCCTGCGGGTTGCGCTTGTAGCGCCGCGCCAGCGACATCCAGAGCGTCATGCGCTCATCCAGTTCGGCTAGTCGCTCGGGGTCCAGGTCAGCGCGACGGGCGTAACTGCGCAAGGTGTGTACCGCATCCTCCACTTGCGCAATGCTGGAGGCCAAAATATCCACGGGCTCTTTGAACGCCGCTTCCAGATGGACTTGGCTTTGCAGTTGGCCCAAAGCGCTATTGAGCGCCTGCAAGGCATTGTTTTCAGCTTCTTCCAGAATTTCGACAGTGGTGTTGGCAGCATCGAGAAGTGTCTGGCCATTGGCCAGACGGCTGTGTTGGGTGTTGAGCGTTTCCCACTCATCGGCAAGCGGGTTGAGCTTGTCCAACTCACCGATCTGCCATGCTAGTCGCTCGCGTTCAATTTGCAACGAGTCCTGTGTGGCGCGCGCTTTATCCAGCGCCGCTTGCGCTTTTCGCCACTCCGTCCAAAGTGCTGTGAGCGCTGCGGTGGAAACCTGTGCATACGCATCAAGCAGGCCGCGCACAGCGTCCGGGCGGGTCAGGCTTTGCCAAGCGTGCTGCCCGTGAATGTCCAGCAGGTGTTCCCCGAGTGCCCGCAACTGCTGCGCGGTTGCGGGGCTGCCATTGACCCATGCGCGGCTTTTCCCCTGCGTATCCACGGTGCGACGCAATAGAAGTGTGTCACAGGGGTCGAATCCGGCTTCAATCAGCATGCTTTTGAGGGGGGCAGGGTTGTCAAATTCGGCGCTGACATCGGTGCGCGCTGCTCCTTCGCGAATGACACCGGTATCCGCCCGCGCGCCGGTTACAAGTTGCAAGGCATCAATCAGGATGGATTTTCCTGCGCCTGTCTCGCCTGTCAGAACGGTAAACCCTTCGGACAGGTCAAGCTCCAATTCGCTGACGATGACAAAGTCCCGAAGGACAATTCTTCTGAGTGCCATGGCTTAAGCCACTCCTTCATTCCAGTGCATTTTCTGGCGCAGGGTATCAAAGTAACTCCAGCCCTTGGGGTGCAAAAACCGCACCTTGTGCTCTGAGCGTGTCACCACGATGCGATCCCCATGCATCAGCGAGGCCAGGCCTTGCATGTCAAAGTTGGCGCTGGCATCGCGACCGGCCACAATTTCAATGGCGACTTCTGCTGCATTGGCCAATACGATAGGCCGGTTTGATAAAGTATGTGGTGCAATCGGCACCATGACCCAGCCGTCAATGGCGGGGTGCATCAGGGGTCCGCCTGCCGACAGGGAATATGCCGTTGAACCGGTGGGGGTGCAAATGATCAGGCCGTCGGCACGCTGGTTAGCCACAAAGTGCCCGTCCACCTCAACACGCAACTCCACCATGCCAGAGGTCGCGCCCCGGTTAACGACAACATCATTCATCGCTAGCGCAGTAAACACGCATTCGCCGTCGCGCATTACCCGGCCATGCATCAGGCTGCGCGCATCTTCCTCATAAGCCCCGGCCAGCATGGGCTTGAGCGTCTTTTTGTAATTGTCAAAGGGAATGTCGGTAATGAATCCCAAACGACCCTGGTTAATGCCGATCAGCGGCACTTTGTAGGGCGCCAGCTGGCGCCCTATGCCCAGCATGGTACCGTCGCCTCCCACCACCAGACCCAGGTCGCAAGATTTTCCGATCTCCGTAACGTCTATCGCCGTGTAGCTTGACAGGCCCATGTTGGACGCTGTTTCAGACTCCAGCACCACATCGCACCCCTGGTCCATCAGGAAGTGGGCGATCTCGTCCAGCGCCTGGCGCGACGATGCACCACCCGCTCCACTGGCCGTGGATTGGTACTTGCCAATGAGCGCTACTTGCGGAAAGTGATTCTTGGACTTCATTCGCAAATTACATCACTAAAATGTCCCGATGCTCGATGATCGATCCAAGTTGTTGCTTAAAGCGCTGGTCGAACGCTACATTGCCGACGGACAGCCGGTGGGTAGTCGCACGTTATCAAAGGCGTCCGGTCTTGAACTGTCACCGGCCACCATACGCAACGTCATGTCTGACCTGGAAGAGTTGGGCCTGATTGTCAGCCCACACACCTCCGCCGGGCGCATTCCCACCGCACGCGGGTACCGCCTGTTTGTGGACACTATGCTCACCGTGCAGACCGGGCAATACGCGTCACATAGCCTTGCGCCGGACCAGCCGCAAAAGGTCATTTCCAACGCGGCCAATTTATTGTCCAACCTGTCGCAGTTTGTAGGCGTGGTGATTGCGCCGCGCCGCACTTCGGTTTTCAGGCACATGGAATTTTTGCGCCTGTCGGAAAAACGATTGCTGGTCATCATCGTCTCGCCCGATGGCGACGTGCAAAACCGCGTCATCTACACCGAAGTGGACTACACCCAGGTGCAACTTGTAGAAGCTGCCAATTTTTTGAACAGCAACTACGTGGGGCTGGATATCGATCAGGTGCGCGAGCGTTTGCTGGGCGAGGTTGAGAGTCTGCGCTCGGAAATTGCCAGCCTGATGCAGGCGGCGGTGAACGTCAGTTCCGAGGCCATGACAGAAGCGCAGGATGAAGTCGTCATTGCCGGTGAGCGCAACCTGCTGTCGGTATCGGATTTTTCCAGCGACATGGGCCACCTGCGCCGCGCCTTTGACCTGTTCGAACAAAAGGCACAGCTCATGCGCCTGCTCGATATCGCAGGGCAGGCCGAAGGCGTACGTATTTTTATCGGCGGTGAGAGTCAGGTCGTGCCCTTTGAAGACCTGTCTATCGTCAGCAGTCCTTATGAGGTGGACGGCAAAATTGTGGGCACACTGGGCGTTATCGGCCCCACCCGCATGGCCTACGACCGCATGATTCAAATCGTGGACATTACTTCCAAGCTGGTCAGCAACGCGCTGAGCCACCACAAATAAAACGACCGCCGCAAGCCCGTACAATCATCGATTCGGTTGGGGCGTTAGCTCAGTTGGTTAGAGCAGAGGACTCATAATCCTTTGGTCGAGTGTTCAAGTCACTCACGCCCTACCATCATTTTGTGTTAGACTATGAAGCTTAGCGGCTGTAGCTCAGTTGGATAGAGTACTTGGCTACGAACCAAGGGGTCGTGGGTTCAATTCCTGCCAGCCGCACCAAAAAGTAAAGGCCTGCAACTGCAAAGTTGCAGGCCTTTTTCTTATGCAGCTTTTAAAAGACGTGAGCGATGAGCAAGGCTTTCACCAAAGAGTCAGACGACGCGGACGATGACGAGTTGCAGTTGCCCGACTTGCCCGCGGGTGGCAAGAACTACATCACGCCTGCAGGCTACGCAGCTTTGCGCGACGAGCTTCTGGACTTGATCGACAACGAGCGCCCTAAAGTCGTTGACGTGGTGCACTGGGCAGCCAGCAACGGCGACCGCTCGGAAAACGGTGACTACCTGTACGGCAAAAAGCGCTTGCGCGAGATTGACCGGCGCATCCGCTTTCTTACCAAACGGCTGGAGATTGCCGTGGTCGTCGACCCCACCTTGCACCATGGCAACACCCAGATATTCTTCGGAGCCACCGGAGATCGCGCGTATGCTGGGCGGTGAGCGCCTACTGGGCACAACCCTAGCCCACGCCAAAGAAATGCTGCAAACACAGGGCT
>CANBYM010000009.1 GCA_947373605.1 Comamonadaceae bacterium | reverse complement strand
TCAGTCCGGTAGCCGATCACTAATTCTCTTCTTTAGAAGTTGCTTCCCGATATGAGTTGGAGCCTTATTGCACACGCAATCGGGAATTTCCGATTTGACACGAAGCCTGGCCGCCATGCGGCGAGGCAAGCGTGAGTGAATCTCTGAAGGCTTGGGCAGCGGGAGAAAGGGGGCGTCCACGTCTTCGAATTACACCCATCATGCGCACCACTGGCGGGTCGATCAATGGAACAGTAATCAGGCCGGTCTTTCCATCTGCAGGTATCGCGAAGCGCGGGACCGCACCTATCCCGACACCGGCTTCGATCAAACTGATGAGTGCCGGCACATGGCGCACTTCACACGACCACGCGGTCTGTCCTGACGAGGCGTGCCTCAATGCCAAGGCCTGGTCGATAAGCATCCGGTTGCCGCTGCCGGTTGCCAGCATCACGCACTCGTACTGCGCCATTTCGGTCCATGTCACGCTGCTCTTGCCTGCTAATGCATGGTCGGTCTTGCAGGCCAGTACAAAGTCTTCTTCAATCAGCGGGTCGAATTCAAGGTCAGGCTCCTGCGTGCCAAGATAACTAATTCCGAAGTCGGCTTCGGCGCGCGACACCGCCAGCAAAACGTTCGGCGCGCTCTCATCTATCAGGTTCACCCGGATGCGTGGAAACTGACGATGAAAGTCGCCTAAACCCTTTGCAATAAAGGCCCCCACCGCCGACGGCACGCAAGCAACGGTTACCTGGCCCTGCAGTCGGTCGGATAGTTCAGTCATGCCAATCAAGGCATTTTCGAGCTCATTGAGGACATGCCTTGCGCGTGGCATAAAGCTGCGTCCCATGGCATTGAGCTCGACCTTACGGGTCGTTCGTTCGAACAGCTTTCGTCCCAGCGCCTGTTCCAGTTTTTCGACGCGTCTGGAGAGCGCTGGTTGGGACAAGTGAAGGGACTGCGCCGCGGCACTGAAGCTGCCCAGATCAGCGACCGCAATGAACGCGCGAAGGTCTGCCAAGTCGAAATTCATTTGTTTGGCGCATTAATCAAAAGAGTTTTTGCACTTTACATGACCAATGACCCCATGGATGATGTCAGCCCATGAACCCAACAATGACCAATCGAAAATTCCGGCAGTTCGCAACGGCGTTCGTAGTGGCCTTAGCCGGACTGGTACAACCACTATCGGTCAGCGCGCAAACTTTTCCGTCGCGACAAATTACTTTGGTTGTTCCCTTTGCTGCAGGAGGGGGTACCGATAGCATCGCCCGAGATATAGCTAGGCTGATGTCAGAGCGATTGGGGCAACCGGTTATCGTTGAAAACAGAGGCGGTGCCGGCGGAGCACTCGGAGCAGATTTCGTCGCCAAGGCAAAGGCAGACGGCCATACCTTGCTGTTTGCCACCTCAACCTTCGTCACCCATGCTGCAGTTACAGCCCACCTGTCCTATGACGCGCTCAAAGACTTTGCACCGGTCGCCATGATCGGTCGCGGCCCGTTGCTGGTGGTGGCTTCGCGCCAGTTGGGCGTTAAGAACTGGTCCGAATTGATGGCGGTGGCCAAGAGCAAACCGGAAGGGCTCAACTACTGCTCTGCGGGCGATGGAAGCATTAACCACTTGGCAGGTGAGTTGCTAAGGCAGAAAACCGGTTTGAACATGACCCACGTTCCATTCAAGGGCAGCGGTCCGGCGACGATCGAGTTGCTGGCAGGGCGGGTTGATTTGTTTGTTGCCACAGTACCTACTATTCAATCTTTTGTGAGTGATGGCAAGCTGCCGGTGCTGGCCGTTACAGGCGCCAAGCGTTCCCCGCTATTTCCGGATGTGCCCACCATGGCACAGGCGGGCATTAATGGATTCGAAGTCACGACGTGGTGGGGCGTGTTATCGCCCGCTAAAACACCGCCCGCCGTGATTGAACGCCTCAACGCTGTCATCCTTGAGGCAGCCGCTTCGGAGCAAATCCAAAGTCGATTGTCTCGTGAAGGCGCTGAGCCCCTGCAGCTGGCCCCTGCCGAGTTCGGCAAGCTCTTGTCCAAGGAACTCGATACCTGGCGAAACATTGCCCAGAGTGCGCAACTGAACCTGCATTGAACTGATCAACTATTTCAAGGAACCTTGCCAGTGAACGCTAATGACCACTCACCCACCCGCCGGCATTTGCTGATGGCGGCAGCTGCAACAGCAAGCGGTTTAGTCATCGACTCAGCATGGGCTCAAAGCGACTACCCTAGCAAACCCATTACGGTAATCGTTCCGTATGCGCCGGGGGGGCAAGGTGATGTTTTTGCA
The DNA here is from genome assembly GCA_947373605.1 of Comamonadaceae bacterium. GTDB lineage: Bacteria > Pseudomonadota > Gammaproteobacteria > Burkholderiales > Burkholderiaceae_C > Allorhodoferax. The sequence continues at coordinate 44,024 of CANBYM010000009.1, read as the reverse complement.
CGGCTAGTGGGAGAGCGTTTGTCGCGCGTGTTGAAACAACCGGTGTTGGTGGACAACAAACCGGGCGCAAGTGGCGCGCTAGGTGCGCGCTTCGTTGCCAAAGCGCGTGGCGATGGCTATACGCTGATCCTGGGTCAAGCAGGCGAGATGGCGGTCAATCGTTCCGCCATGAAAAACGTCGGATATGACAGCTTGGCCGACTTCCGCGCGGTGGCCCTTGTGGGTAACGCCCCATTGGTCATGGCGGCGCCCGCAACGGCACCCTTCAATTCACTCAACGAACTGTTGCAATTGGCCCGCAATAAGCCGGGTAGCGTGTCGTATGCCTCTTCAGGTACCGCGACTCCCGGTCACCTTGCGGCTGCAGCATTGGCGTTGGCCACCAAAACAGAAATGAACCACATTCCCTACAAAGGGGCAGGGCAGGCCATCACGGACTTGATGAGTGGTCAGGTGCAATTCTTTTTCTCCAGTGCATCGGCCATCATGGGCCACCTCAAAGGTGGCAAGGTCAAAGCGCTTGCGGTGTCATCGCCACGCCGGATGGCCTCTCTTGCGAACGTACCCACCGTCGCAGAAGTCGTTGCGCCGGGTTTTGAATTCAGTCTGTGGGGCGGTTTCTTTGCTCCCCGCGAGACGTCCGACGCCATCGTCAATCGACTCAATGTAGAAATTACGAAGATTCTTGCTGAGCCCGATTTGAAGGCTCGCTTTGAAGAAGATGGCAGTGCGGTGGAAGCGCTATCGCCCGCGCGCTTCGAGACCTTTGTCGTTGCAGAAACTGAAAAATACGCCCGACTGGTGCGCATCACCGGCGCGCAAACCGAGTGAACCGATTCCTAGAAAGAACTCCCTGAAAATGAAAATTGTTGTACTACCAGGTGATGGCATTGGTCCAGAAACCATGGCCGTCACCGTCGATGTGCTCGAGGCCGCGTCCCGCCGCTTTAACCTCGGATTAGAACTGAACCATGACGTCACGGGCCACGAGAGCCTGCGTCGCCACGGCGCTACCGTTACGCCCGCTTTGCTTGCGAAGGTTAAGGTATCCGATGGCCTGATGCTTGGGCCGGCCGCCACTTACGATTTCAAAGACGAGTCCAAAGGCGAGATCAATCCGTCGAAATTCTTCCGAAAGGAACTGGATTTGTACGCCAACATCCGTCCGGCCCGTACCTATCCGGGACTGATGAACAAGGTCGGCGATTTCGATCTAGTCGTGGTGCGCGAAAACACAGAAGGCTTTTATGCAGACCGGAACATTGCCTCCGGTAGTAGTGAAATGCTTATCACCCCTGATGTTGTGGTCTCACTGCGCAGGATCACGCGCGAATGCTGCGAGCGCATTGCACGCTCTGCCTTCGAACTCGCCATGACACGCCGCAGGCATGTGAGCATCGTGCACAAAGCCAACGTGCTGAAGATTGGCGACGGCATGTTCATTGACATATGCCACCAAGTGGCAAAAGCGTTTCCCGAAGTGCAGGTGGATGACTTCATTGTCGACGCCATGATGGCCCATGTTGTTCGCGCACCGAATCGTTTTGACGTGATCGTCACGACGAATATGTTCGGCGACATTCTTTCGGACTTGACTGCCGAACTTTCAGGAAGCATTGGCTTGGGAGGTTCACTCAATGCGGGGCATGGTCATGCCATGGGGCAGGCTGCGCACGGATCGGCGCCCGATATTGCGGGACAGAACATTGCCAACCCATTCTCTTTGATTTTGTCTGCTTCCCAATTGCTGGCGTGGTACGGTCATCGCAAGGCCTTGCCATCCTTCAGTTCCGCGTCGCAGGCAATCGAACGTGCCTGTGAAGATGCCGTTAAAGCCCGTGATGCCACGCGCGATGTCGGCGGTCGACTCGGGACCGCCGAGACAGGAAAGGCTATTGTCCAGCGGCTACTCGTGCAATGACATCCTCGCGCGCTGAGTTGTGGCGCGGAGCATGCGACTGCCACACCCATGTGGTGGACGATTCGTCGCTTTATCCAATGGTGGCGGAGCGTCAATACACCCCGGCACCCGCACCGTACAAAGCATTGCTGCAACACATGCAGCGCACAGGCATGGGACGTGTGGTCATTGTGCAGCCCAGCTTCTACGGCACCGATAACCGCTGCATGATCGACAGTCTGAATCGGCTTGGGGGAGCAGGTCGGGGAATAGCCGTTGTCGAGGATGGCGCGGACCCAAGCCAACTCAAGCTGCTGCACGAAGCAGGTGTCAGAGGCCTGCGCATCAACGTCGAGAGTGCCGGTGTGTGCGACATGGAGGCTGTTGCCGCCCCGTTGCGTTATTGGGCAGCGAGAATTTCCGAACTGGGTTGGCACCTGCAAATCTATGCCTCGTATCGCACTATTGCGCAGTTGGCACCGATGCTTGCTTCGTTGGCGGTCCCCGTTGTGTTGGACCACTTTGCCATGGTGCCCGCCGCAAGTCATGGTGACGACCCGCAGCGCCAGGCGATTCTTGCATTGCTCGCATCCGGTAACGTGTATGTGAAGTTATCAGCGTCCTATCGCGTTTCGCAATCGGACGCAGTGAATTCGACGGTTGCGTTGGCGCATGTATTTCTTGAAGCTAATCCACAACGTGTTCTCTGGGGTAGCGATTGGCCGCACACAAATCGCGAACCCGGCAAGGCTGCGCATGATGTGAGTCGTTACCGCGATATCTCTTCTGACTCACTGACAGATTCGATCTGCAAATGGCTGCCGACATGTGAGCTGCGCCAGCAAGTGCTTGTCGTCAACCCCGCACTTTTATACGACTTCCCCCATTCAGGCTGAAGGGGCGACATCCGCGGTGCCGACTACACTTCGTCCATGGTGAAAGTCACTGTTTCCAAATCCATAGCGGCGCGGCTGGATCAATTCCGGCAGAATGACCGCATCCAGGCCGGGTCACTCATTACGACGGTGTTTGGCGACGCGATTTTGCCGCGTGGCGGGCGGATCTCACTGGGGAGCATGATCCAGTTGCTGCAGCCGCTGGGTGTTAGTGAGCGGCTGGTTCGCACTGCGGTTTACCGGCTGGTCAAAGAAGAGTGGCTTCAGTCCGAGGCATTGGGGCGCAAGACCGATTACATGCTGACGCCCTCCGGGCGCAGCCGGTTTGACGACGCGTCGCGGCAGATTTATGCCGCTGACATTCCCGGTTGGGACCGACGTTGGCGCCTGATGGTGGTGGGCGAGCTGGACGGCCGCATGCGTGAGCAGCTGCGTAGGGCCTTGTTTTGGCATGGCTTTGGCGAGACGACCAGTGGCTGCTTTGTTCACCCCACAGCGGACCTGGAAAAAGTAACGGAGAGTCTGGTGTCTGAAGGGTTTGGCGACGTTCTGGGCCACGTCATTGCGATGGTTGCGGTCAATTCAAGGGCTGCGCAATGCGCCACCGACAGCACCATGGTGCAAAAAGCCTGGAACCTGGGTGAACTGGCGTCTTCGTATGAAGGCTTTCTGCAAAAGTACGAACCCATCAGCGACGCGCTGGCGTCTCAGGGGCAAAAGGACTTACCGGAAGAAAGCGCCTTCCTGATACGCACATTGCTCATTCACGATGTGCGCCGCTTGCTGCTGCGCGACCCCCAGTTGCCCGATAGCCTGCTTCCGGCCACCTGGCCCGGCAGCCGGGCGCGTTTACTGTGTCGCGACCTGTACCGCAAGTTGTTGCCGCTGTCTGAGCGGCATTTGGATGCCCATGTGCGACTGTCCAGTGGCCTTGCGCCGCATGCCTCCAACGTAGTCGCGACCCGGTTTAAATATGGCATGAATCTGAATACCGATTTTCCATAATCTTTCTTAAATGATTCAAAAATATCTGAAATTTGAAAATTAAGTATCTTTTCTAAGCAAAGGAACAGGTTGTAAACTTCTGAAAATCGCTCATTAGTGTTTACCCTAATACGATACATAAAATTCAATAAATATAACTTTTGTGTATCTGTTTTATTGACGAAGCTCAAACAGAATGAGAAAATTCAGGCACTGAGAACAACAATCGCCTGCCAACGCTGCTGTCGGGTGAACACAAGGAGACTCCGGTGCTACTGGCCCACAAGTTCACGCTGCCTGCTCGCGGAGAAGCTGCCTGATGCAAGCCGAATTTCTGCAGTTCCTCTTTTCGGGAATTACGGTTGGCTCCACCTACGCGCTGGCGGCGCTGGGATTCACCTTGATTTACAACTCCAGCCACGTGATTAATTTCGCGCAGGGTGAATTCATCATGCTCGGCGGCATGCTGGCCGTGTACTTTACCCATGCAGGCATGCCTTTGCCACTGGCATTGGTGGCGGCCATTGTTCTGCCTGCGGTTGTAGGTCTGCTCATGGAAAAAATGCTGATCGAGCCAGTCAAAGGTGCGGAGCCGGTCACGCTCATCATCATCACCATCGGCGCATCACTGGTACTTCGGGGGCTGGTGCAAATCTGGCTCGGCAAAGGCACCTTCGGCCTGCCCGCTTTTTCCGGTGAACAGCCTATCAACGTGTTGGGCGCAACCCTGATGCCGCAAAGCCTGTGGGTGCTGGGCGTAACCGCTGTGGTGGTCTGCGCGCTGTGGTACTTTTTTGCCCGAACGCTGCATGGAAAAGCGATGCTAGCCACGTCCTACAACCGTGTGGCAGCCGATTTGGTTGGCATCAACACCGACGGCGTTCTGTTTCTAAGTTTTGCCATGTCCGCAGCGCTCGGGGCGCTCGGGGGCATTCTGGTCACACCGATCACGCTGACATCCTATGACGCCGGCATCATGCTTGGCCTCAAGGGTTTTGTGGGCGCTGTGCTGGGCGGTCTGGGTAATGGGCTGGGTGCGGTGGTGGGTGGCTTGCTGGTGGGCCTGCTGGAGGCGATGGGCGCGGGCTACGTCTCGTCATCCTACAAAGACGCCATGCCCTTTGTGCTGATCCTGCTGATTCTGTTTTTCAGGCCCAGCGGCCTCTTTGGTGGCAAAGCCACTGACCGGGTCTGACAATGAACAAACATGCTTTCCGGGGGCTGTACATCATCGGCGCAGTGTCGCTGGTGCTGCCATTCTTTTTGCCCAACAGCTTCTATGTTGATCTGGCAATCCGTATGGCGATCAACGCGGTCATCGTGCTGGGCTTGAATCTGCTGATCGGCTTTGCCGGTCAGATCAGTCTCGGCCACGCCGGATTTTTGGGCATTGGCGCATATGCCTCTGCCGCCTTGCCGACCCACTTCGGCTGGCACCCTTTGCTTGCCCTGGCCGCCGGCGCTGTTGCTGCGGGTGCGCTGGCCGCCGTGCTGGCCCGCCCGATATTCAGGCTCAAGGGCCACTACCTGGCCATGGCGACGCTGGGGCTGGGCATCATCATCAACATTGTGGTACGTAACGAGGCCGCCTGGACCGGCGGCCCGGACGGCATGGCCGTGCCACCGATGACCTTCGGCAGTTTCGAAGTATCGGGCGACAAGCCCTGGTACTGGATCGTCGCCTTCTTGTTGTGCTTCAGCGTCTGGGCCTCCATCAACCTGATCGACTCGCCGTTCGGTCGGGCGCTGCGCGCGTTGCATGGTTCCGAAGTTGCCTCCAAAGTAGTGGGTGTCAATGTGGTGCGCTACAAGGTCACCGTGTTTGTTATGTCCGCTACGTTTGCCAGCATCATGGGCAGTATTACGGCACTCTATGTGGGGTTTGTGACGCCGAATCTAGCGGATTTCTTTCACTCCATTGAGTTGGTCACCATGGTTGTGATCGGTGGCATGGGTTCAGTGTACGGTTCAGTGCTGGGCGCTGTCTTGCTCACCGCTTTGCCGCAGGCGCTGGCGACTTTTGAGGGGTGGGAGACGGTGGCCTTCGGGACAATTCTCATGCTCTGCATGATCTTCATGCCCAAGGGGCTGGCCCCAACGCTGGCCGCGCGTTTTGGCAAAGGGGACTGACCATGGCATTGCTCGACGTTCAAGACCTCTCTATCCACTTCGGCGGCGTCAAGGCTGTGCAAAACGTATCGTTTAGCATTGATGCGGGCATCGTGTATGCGGTCATCGGCCCTAATGGTGCTGGCAAGACTACGCTGTTTAATTTGATTACCGGCATCTACACGCCCACCTCCGGTTCCATCCTGCTCGATGGTCAATCCATCGCGGGCAAATCGCCCGATGTGTTGGCCAGGCAAGGGGTTGCGCGCACGTTTCAGAACCTGCAAATCTGCATGAACATGAGCGCATTGGAAAACATCATGGTGGGCGCGCACTTGCAACTGGATCGCAATTTGCTCAAGGCCGCCTTGCGCTGGCCCTCCATCCAGTCGCGTGACCGCGCCTTGCGTGCCGAGGCGCAGGAACTCATGCGCTTCGTCGGCTTGGACGCCTACACTTCCGCGCGCGCAGACAGCATGTCGTACGGTACCTTGAAGCGTCTTGAAATTGCGCGCGCATTGGCCATGAAGCCCCGCCTGCTGTTTTTGGACGAGCCTGCTGCGGGGCTGAATTCCAAGGAGACGATGGAGGTCGACGCGCTCATTCGCAAGGTCGCAGAAACCGGCGTGACAGTCGTGCTAGTGGAGCACGACATGAAGATGGTGATGAACCTGTCCGACCGCATTCTGGTGCTGGACTATGGGCGCAAGCTTGCCGAGGGTAACGCCTCGGAGGTGCGCAGCAACCCCGATGTGATCGCCGCCTACTTGGGGGCGCACGCATGAACGCGGCCAATGCTATACATTCAGCGGACGCTCCCGCATTGCTAAAGGTGCAAGGTTTGGAGAGTTGCTATGGCCGCATCAAGGCACTCAAGGGCATAGACATGGAAGTGCGCCGCGGTGAAACGGTCGCGCTGGTGGGCGCCAATGGTGCCGGCAAAACCACGTTCCTGCGCGCAGTGTCCGGTGTGCAATCCATCAGCGCAGGCAGCATATTTTTTGATGGCGAAGACATCAGCAGCCTGCGCTCCGACAAGCGCATGCGCCGCGGTATTTGCCAAAGTCCGGAAGGCCGCCAAGTCTTCGGTCCCTTGTCGATTGAAGACAACCTGTGCCTGGGCGCCTATACGCAGCCCAAGCAACAGCTTGCGGCTGACATGGAAAAGATTTTCACGATGTTTCCCATCCTGAAAGAAAAGCGCGCCTTGCCCGCAGGCACCTTGTCCGGCGGACAGCAACAAATGCTGGCGATCGGCCGCGCGCTGATGGGCCGTCCCCGACTCCTGTTGCTGGACGAACCGTCGATGGGTCTTGCGCCACTTCTGGTGGAAGAAGTTTTTAAAGTAATCAAAACACTCAAGGCGCAAGGCATGACGATTCTGCTGGTGGAGCAAAACGCCATTGCTGCGCTGGCCCTGGCCGACCGTGGCTATGTGTTGGAGACAGGCGCGTTCACGCTCACCGGAACAGGCGATGAACTCATCCACAACGAACAGGTGCGCGCTGCGTATCTTGGGATGTAGCGCTCACAAGCTTTCTAAGGCAAGACTATGAATTACCAAAACATACTTTTCGCAGCCGCACAGGGCGTGGCCCGTTTGACGCTGAACCGGCCTGACAAGCTCAACAGCTTTACCGGAGCCATGCATGGCGAAGTCGCCGACGCGCTGGCTAAGGTGCAGTCCGACAAAAGCATTCGCGTGTTGGTGATCAACGGTGCAGGCCGGGGCTTCTGCGCGGGGCAAGACCTGGCAGACCCGGAGATGGTGATGGGCGATACCGCGCCGGACATCGGCGATGTAGTGGAAAAGTATTACAAGCCGCTCGTCTTGCGTTTGCAAAACTTGCGGGTTCCCACGGTGGCCATGGTCAACGGCGTGGCGGCGGGCGCGGGTGCCAGTCTGGCGCTGGCTTGCGACCTGGCAATCGCCGGTAAATCGGCTTCGTTCCTGCAGGCCTTCAGCAAGATTGGCCTGAGTCCGGATACCGGCGCCACCTGGTTTTTGCCGCAACGGGTGGGTATGGCACGCGCCTTGGGGCTAGCCATGCTGGCCGACAAATTGCCAGCAGAAAAGGCCGCCGAGTGGGGATTGATCTGGCAGGTGGTGGACGACGATGCACTGGCCGCAACGGTGGATGCCCTGGCTAAACAACTCGCAGGCATGCCCACCAAAGCGCTGGTGCGTACGCGCCAGGCCATGCATGCCGCACCAAACCACACGCTGGAGCAGCAGCTTTCTATGGAAGCTGGTTTCATGCGCGAACTGGGTTGGAGCCACGATTACGCTGAAGGGGTGGCTGCCTTTATGGAAAAGCGTCCTCCGCACTTCACCGGAGATTGACGCGATGATTTTGGCCACTTCTCATTCCGCCGACGCCTTGCAACTGGCGCAGGACGCGGCCAAAGCCATGTGGTCGCGTGACCATGTAGCGCAAGGCCTGGACATGGTGCTTGCCGAAGTCCGGCCCGGTACCGCGCGCCTGACCATGCAAGTGCGTCAAGACATGGTCAACGGACACGCCATCTGCCACGGTGGAATGCTATTTACGTTAGCGGACACCGCCTTTGCCTACGCCTGCAACAGCTACAACTTCAACACAGTAGCGTCAGCCTGCAGCATCGACTTTCTGGCTCCCGCCCATCTGGGCGACACGCTGACGGCCGAGGCCACAGAGCGCGCGCTGGGCGGACGCAGTGGTGTGTATGACGTCACGGTCAGCACCAGTGCCGGCAAGACCGTTGCGCTATTTCGCGGCAAGTCCGCGCGCATCAAAGGTGAAGTCATTGAAATTCATAAAAACATATCCCCGCAGGAGACGCCATGACTGCCAGACATCCCCAAGCCGGTGAGCTTGAATCCATTGAGACCGCCAGCCGCGACGAGATTACTGCCTTGCAACTGGAGCGCCTGAAGTGGTCGCTGCGTCACGCATATGACAACGTGCCGTTTCACAAAAAATCCTTTGATGAAAAAGGCGTGCATCCGGACGACCTCAAGACGCTGGCCGACCTGGCCAAGTTTCCGTTCATGACCAAGATTGCGCTGCGCGATAACTACCCTTTCGGGCTGTTTGCCGTGCCACGCGAGCAGGTGCTGCGGCTGCACGCATCGAGCGGCACCACTGGAAAATCGATTGTGGTGGGCTACACCGTGCAGGACCTGGACAACTGGGCGAACTTGATGGCGCGCTCCATTCGTGCCGCCGGCGGCCGTAAGGGCGACATGGTTCACAACGCCTACGGCTACGGCATGTTCACCGGCGGCCTGGGTGCCCATGCGGGGGCTGAGCGGCTGGGCTGCACTGTGGTGCCCATGTCGGGCGGCCAGACCGAAAAACAGGTGGCGCAGATTCTGGACTTCCAGCCGCAAATCATCATGGTGACGCCTTCGTATTCACTGGTTATTGCCGAAGAGTTTGAACGTCTCGGCGTCAAGCCCGAAGACATATCGCTCAAAGTCGGCATCTTCGGTGCCGAGCCCTGGGGCGAGGGTATGCGCGCGGAGATTGAGCGCAAGCTTGGCGTCGACGCCATTGACATTTACGGCCTGACCGAAGTGATGGGCCCCGGCGTGGCGTGTGAATGCATTGAATCCAAAGACGGCCCTGTCATCTGGGAAGACCATTTCTACCCCGAGGTCATCAACCCCGAAACCGGCGAAGTAGTAGCCGACGGCGATGACGGCGAACTGGTGTTCACTTCGCTCACGAAGCAGGCCTTCCCGGTCATCCGCTACCGCACGCGTGACCTGACGCGATTACTGCCGCCCACCTCGCGCGCGTTTCGCCGCATGGGCAAGATCACCGGGCGCTCCGACGACATGCTGATCGTGCGCGGCGTCAACGTCTTCCCCACACAGATTGAAGAGCAGATCCTGCGCGACAAGCGCCTCTCCGGCAACTACCAGCTGGTGCTCACCCGCGACGGCCATATGGATAACTTGGAAGTGCGCTGCGAAATACAGCGCGAGCTCTCTGCCGGATTGAGTGCCGGTGTCAGCAGCGAAATTGCCAAAGAACTACAACACCACATCAAAACCATTGTGGGCGTATCCACGCACGTCACTGTGCTGCATTTCGAAGGCATTCCCCGTACGCTGGTTGGCAAAGCCAAGCGCGTGATTGATGAACGCCCAAAACAAAACTGAAAAGGAAAACCCATGACCGAAGCTTTTATTTGTGACGCCATCCGTACCCCCATAGGCCGCTATGGCGGTGCCCTAAGTGGCATGCGCCCCGATGATCTGGGCGCTTTGCCGATCAAAGCGCTGATGCAACGCAACGTCGGTGTGGACTGGGCTGCTGTAGACGATGTTTTGTATGGCTGCGCCAACCAAGCCGGTGAAGACAACCGCAATGTGGCACGCATGTCGAGCCTCTTGGCCGGGTTGCCCATCGACGTGCCGGGCACCACGCTCAACCGCCTTTGCGGCTCCGGTATGGACGCCGTCGGCATGGCTGCACGCTCCATCAAATCGGGCGAGACGCAACTGATGATTGCGGGCGGCGTGGAGAGCATGTCTCGCGCCCCGTTTGTGATGGGCAAGGCGGACACTGCCTTCTCGCGCAACGCGGCGATTTTTGACACAACCATAGGCTGGCGCTTTGTCAATCCGCTCATGAAGAGCATGCACGGTGTGGACTCCATGCCGCAAACCGCAGACAACGTGGCAGCGGACTTCAAAATTGCGCGTGCCGATCAGGACGCCTTTGCAATCCGCTCACAGCAGCGATGGGCCGCCGCCCATGCCGCAGGCCGCTTTGCCGACGAGCTGGTTCCGGTGGTCATGCCGCGCAAAAAAGGGGACCCTGTGGTGTTTGATACCGACGAACATCCCCGCCCTGACACCACGCTGGAGATGCTGGCCAAACTCAAGGGCGTTAATGGTCCCGACTTGTCGGTGACTGCGGGCAACGCATCGGGTGTGAACGACGGCGCATGTGCTTTGCTGTTGGCGTCCAAAGATGCGGCTGCCCGCTTTGGCCTCACGCCCAAAGCCCGTGTGGTCGGTATGGCCACCGCCGGAGTGGCGCCGCGCGTGATGGGCATAGGCCCCGCGCCTGCGGTGCGAAAGCTGCTGCAGCAAACCGGATTGACGCTGGCGCAAATGGATGTGATTGAACTCAACGAAGCCTTTGCCGCGCAAGGACTGGCGGTCATGCGTGATCTGGGGCTGGCCGATGACGATGCGCGCGTCAACCCAAACGGCGGTGCTATCGCACTGGGTCACCCGCTTGGCATGAGCGGCGCGCGACTGGTTACCACCGCCATGTATGAACTGATCCGCCGCCATGGCCGCTACGCGCTGTGCACCATGTGCATCGGTGTGGGACAGGGCATTGCGCTGGTCATAGAACGCGTCTGATTCAGCTCAATTGATTGACTGTATTTACAACAAACCAAGAAGGAGACTCTCCATGATTTCAAACTTCAAAAAACTAGCTGTGGCAGGTGCACTGCTGGTGTCGATGGGTACGACGTTTGCTGCCGACCCGATCAGGATCGGCTCGGTGCTCTCGATCACCGGCCCCGCCGGTTACCTCGGTGACCCCGAACTCAAGACCCTGCAAATGATGGTGGAAGACATCAACAAAAAAGGCGGAGTGCTGGGCCGTCCGCTGGAGCTGGTGCATTACGACGATGGCAGCGACGCCAGCAAGGCCAATGGCTTTGGCAAGCGCCTAATTGATGACGACAAGGTTGACATCCTCGTAGGTGGTACCACCACCGGCGCCACCATGTCCATGGTGCCGCTGGTCGAAAAGGCCGGTATTCCGTTCATCTCGCTGGCCGGTGCTGTGGTTGTAATTGAGCCGGTCAAGAAGTTTGTTTTCAAGACCCCGCACACCGACCGTATGGCCGCCGAAAAAGTGTTTGACGACATGAAGAAGCGCGGCATCACCAAGGTGGCCCTGCTGTCGGAAACCAGTGGTTTCGGACAAAGCGGCCGCAAGGAAACTGAAGGTGTCGCCACTAAATACGGCATCACGCTGGTAGCCAATGAAACCTACGGACCCAAAGACACCGACATGGGCCCGCAGCTCACCAAAATCCGCAACACTGCCGGCGTAGAAGCAGTGTTCGTCTTTGGTCTGGGGCAGGGTCCCGCATTGGTGACCAAGGGTTACAAACAACTCGGCATTACGCTGCCGCTGTACCACGCGCACGGCGTAGCGTCGGACGACTTCATCAAGCTCGCAGGCCCCGCGTCCGAGGGTGTGCGCCTGCCGACATCGGCTTTGCTGGCACCGGACAAACTGGCTGCCAATGACCCGCAGCGCCCCGTGGCGGAAGGCTACGCCAAGGCCTTCATGGCCAAGTACAAGACGGATGTGTCCGCTTTCGGTGGCTACGCCTACGACGGCTTAGCGCTCGCTGTGGATGCCATCAAGCGTGCCGGTTCGACTGACAAAGCCAAAGTGCGCGACGCCATCGAAGCCACCAAAGGCTTTGTCGGCACCGGCGGCGTGTTCAACATGTCGGCCACCGATCACATGGGTCTGGACCTGTCGGCCTTTCGCATGTTTGAAATCAAGAACGGCGACTGGGTGATGTCGAAGTAACTATGTTTGATATGCGGCGCCCCGGCTCGATCCAAGCCTAACCCAATAACAACCCAAGGAGTGCGTGCAGATGTACACCCAATCTTTTAATGTGCAGGAAACGCTGGGCCAGAAGTCCGCTCCTAAGCCAGTGGCGCTTGAAAATGCTGAGGCGCAAAAGCGCTTTGATGTTCGCATTGATGCAGACGGCAAGATTGAGCCACAGGACTGGATGCCCGAGGCCTATCGCAAGACATTGGTTCGCCAGATCAGCCAGCACGCCCACAGCGAAATCGTCGGTATGCTGCCCGAGGGCAACTGGATCAGCCGCGCGCCCAGCTTGAAGCGCAAGGCCATTCTGATTGCCAAGGTGCAGGACGAAGGCGGACACGGCTTGTACCTATACAGCGCCGCCGAAACCCTGGGCCAGGGGCGCGACCAGATGCTGGCCGACCTGCACAGTGGCAAGGCCAAGTACAGCTCGATCTTTAACTACCCCACGCTCAACTGGGCAGATGTAGGTGTGATCGGCTGGCTGGTCGATGGCGCGGCCATCATGAACCAGATCCCGCTGTGCCGCTGCTCTTACGGCCCGTATGCACGCGCCATGATCCGCGTCTGCAAAGAAGAATCTTTCCACCAACGCCAGGGCTATGAAGCCTTGTTGGTGATGATGCAAGGCACGGCCGAACAAAAGGCCATGGTGCAGGACGCAGTCAACCGCTTCTGGTGGAAGTGCCTGGCCATGTTCGGGCCGCCCGACACCAATAGCCCGCACAGCGAGCAGGCCATGCGCTGGGGCATCAAGCGCATCAGCAATGACGACCTGCGCCAGAAGTTTATTGACGCCACCGTGCCGCAGGCCAAAGTGCTGGGCGTGACACTGCCCGACCCTGACCTGAAGTGGAACGAAGAGCGCCAGCACAACGACTACGGCCAGATCGACTGGGACGAGTTCTGGAGCACCGTCAACGGTAACGGCCCTTGTAACAAAGAGCGCCTGGCTACCCGGGTCAAAGCGCACAACGACGGCCAATGGGTGCGCGATGCCGCGCTGGCCTACGCCCAAAAGCACCAACCCCAAAAGCAAAAGGAAGCAGCATGAGTACCCCTGCACTGAAAGACTGGCCCCTCTGGGAAGTATTCGTTCGCAGCAAGCAAGGACTGGAACACAAGCACTGTGGCAGCCTGCATGCGTCCGACGCGCAGCACGCCCTGCAAATGGCCCGCGATGTGTACACCCGTCGCCAGGAAGGCGTGAGCATCTGGGTGGTGCCCTCCAAGCTCATCACAGCCAGCGCGCCGGAAGACAAGGACGCGATGTTTGAACCAGCAGCCGACAAAATTTACCGCCACCCCACGTTTTATGAGATCCCCGACGAAGTGGGGCACATGTAATGGCTGCCAACCACGACTACCTGCTTCTTTTAGCCGACAACGCACTGATCCTCGGGCAACGCAATGCCGAGTGGTGTGGCCACGGACCCATTCTGGAAGAAGACCTTGCACTGGCCAACAATAGTCTGGACCTGATCGGTCAGGCCCGCATGCTGTACCAGCATGTGGCAGTGTTGCGCAAAGACGGCAAGAGCAGCGAAGACCTGCTGGCCTATTTCCGCGATGTGCCTGAGTTTAAAAACTACACACTTCTAGAGCTGCCGCACAGCACCGCCATATTGCCCACCGCACGCGGCGACAGAGACTATGCGGTAACTATTGCGCGCAACTTTTTATACAGCGCGCTCATGGAGCAGGTCTGGTCCGCGCTGCAGGCGTCTACCGATGCGCAATTGGCTGCCATCGCTGCCAAGTCGCTCAAAGAAGTGCAGTACCACCTGCGCCATGCGCACGACTGGGTGTTGCGCATGGGCGATGGCACCGACGATTCGCACGCACGCATTCAGGCCGCGTTTGATTACTTGATGCCCTTCACGCAAGAGTTCTGGACGCCAAGCGCCATGGAGTCGGCAGCAGTGCAGTCCGGTCTGGGCGTCGATGCCAGCGCGTTCAAAGCCGAGTGGGACGCTTTGGTTAGCGATACTCTGCAAGCCGCAACCCTTAAGCGCTCAAGCAGCGCAGGCTTTTTCACCACCGGCAAGCTGGGCGTGCATTCCGAGCACCTGGGCTTTGTGCTGGCAGAAATGCAAAGCCTGGCGCGCGCGCACCCTGAGGCCGTCTGGTAATCGGCATGAGCATGACCGCGCAAATTCAGCCGCCATTGCCGCATCAACAGCAACCCGATATTTGGGCTTTGCTGGAGGCCGTGACCGACCCGGAAATCCCGGCGGTGAATCTGCGCGAGATGGGCATTCTGCGTGAGGTCCGCGAGGGTGCACGGGGGTTGGAAGTCGTGATTACACCGACCTATAGCGGCTGTCCTGCCATGGGCCAGATGGAAGACGACGTAGCCAATGCACTCAAGAGTGTGGGCATTGCCGCAACCGTGGTTATACAACTCGCACCGGCCTGGACCACTGACTGGATGTCAGTGGAGGCCCACGAAAAACTGCGCGCCTATGGTATTGCACCGCCGGCGCGCAACGCCTGTACTGCAAGTGGCAGTGCACAAGGAGGTGCACAGGTGGTGCGCTTCGCGCCGCGCCGGTCAACAATGTCCGGACTGACAGTGCACGACACCGTGGACTGCCCGCAATGCGGCTCTGCCAACACCACCGAAATTTCCCACTTCGGATCCACCGCTTGCAAGGCACTGTACCGCTGCCTGCAATGCATGGAGCCGTTTGATTACTTCAAGCCGTACTAACTCACGTATCCCTATGACTGCAATTCCCCGTTTCCATGATTTGCGCGTTGCGCGGGTCAGCCCCGAGGCTGCCGGATCGGTGGCCATTGCCTTCAGCGTGCCCGATACTTTGTTGGAGCGCTTTGACTTCGTGCCCGGCCAGTATCTCACCTTGCGTAGCCAGATTGATGGTGCCGACGTACGGCGCAGCTACTCTATCTGTTCTACCCATGGTTACCTCAAGGCCAGGCGCGAGTTGGTGGTGGGAATCCGTCCCATGGAGGGTGGCGTGTTTTCCAACTGGGCGGCGGCCAACCTGAAGGCCGGCGACACGCTTGCAGTTATGCCACCTGAAGGTCGCTTTGTGTCCAAGCGCCCGCGCGCGCTGCACCGCGTGGCCTTTGCAGCGGGCTCGGGCATCACACCCATTTTGTCCATCATGGCCAGCACGCTTGAAGACCAGCCCGAGTCCAAGTTCACACTGGTGTACGGTAACCGCAGCATGAACTCGGTCATGTTCAATGAAGCCTTGCAAGACCTCAAAGACCGCTTTGCAGACCGACTCACGTTGATCCACATCTTCTCGCGGCAGGCGCAGGAAGTGGACCTGCTGCAAGGTCGTATCGATGCGGAGAAAGTGCGCTCCATCATTGACACCTTGCTGCCCGTAGCCAGCATGGGCGAGGTGTTCATCTGCGGCCCGGAGGTGATGATTGAAGTCACCGAAAAAGCCTTGCTGGAAGCCGGTTTGCCCGCCGCCAACATTCGCACCGAGCGATTCACTTCGCCAGTGCTGGAAGCACTCACGCCCGAAGCGCGCAAGGCCTCTGTGGCCAAGCTCAAACTCCCCTCCGGCGGGCAAGTTGTGTTGACCGTGGTGCTGGACGGCAAGGCCCACGCACTCCACATGAACCCCGATGAACATGTGCTCGACGTGGCCATGACCGCGGGCCTGGACCTGCCGTTTTCCTGCAAGGGCGGCGTATGTGCCACCTGCCGCTGCAAGGTGATGAACGGCACTGTGGCGATGGACAAAAACTTCGGCCTCGAAACTTGGGAAACTGAAAAGGGCTTTGTGCTCTCCTGCCAGTCGCGTCCCACCTCTGAAGATGTGACCATCAGCTTTGACGAACGCTAAATCCATTCACTTTTTTAAGAACTTCTATGGCACAAACACTTCAAAGCTATATCGGTGGACGATGGCAAGGCACGCAAGCTGCGTCTGCATTGCGCAGCGCCGTCAACGGAGCCACCGTGGCTAACACCCATGCGGAAAGCTTGGACTTCGGCGAGGCCGTGGAGCACGCGCGCCGCAAAGGGCTTCCCGCCCTCATGGCGATGGATTTTCAAGAGCGTGCCCAGCGCCTTAAGGCACTGGCCAAATACCTGCTGGAACACAAAGAGCAGTTGTACGCCGTGTCCGCGCATACCGGCGCCACCAAGGTGGACAGTTGGATCGACATTGATGGCGGCGCAGGCACCTTGTATGCCTATGCATCCATCGGCAGCAATGAGTTGCCCTCGGGCAATTTGGTGCACGAAGGCCCGGCGTTCCCGCTAGGTAAAAAGGGCGGTTTCGCGGGCACCCACGTCCTCGTGCCGCGCGGTGGTGTGGCAGTGCATATCAACGCCTTCAACTTCCCGGTGTGGGGCTTGCTGGAAAAATTTGCGCCCAGCTTTCTGGCGGGCATGCCTTGCATCGGTAAACCGGCCAGTGCCACCAGCTACCTGACGGAAGCGGCCATGCGCCTCATCGTGCAGTCGGGCATCCTGCCCGAAGGCAGTTTGCAACTGGTAATTGGCGGCACCGGCGATTTGCTGGACCGCTTGAATGGTGCCGATGTGGTTACCTTCACCGGTTCGGCCGACACCGCAGCGCGCCTGCGCGTGCACCCTAATCTGGTGGCGAACTCGGTGCCGTTTAATGCCGAAGCGGACTCGCTCAATTGCGCCATCCTCGCGCCCGATGTGAGCCCGGACGACGAAGAGTTTGATCTGTTTGTGAAAGAAGTGGCGCGCGAGATGACGGTCAAGGCCGGCCAGAAGTGCACCGCCATTCGCCGCGCCATTGTGCCCGCCAAACACATGGACGCTGTGTGCGAGCTACTCGCCGCGCGCCTGGCCAAGGCCACGGTGGGCGACCCCGGTGTGGACGGTGTGCGCATGGGGCCGCTGGCTTCGCATGCGCAACAGGCCGATGTGGTCGAGCGCATTGCGCTCTTGTGCAAGGACGCCGAGTTGGCGTTCAGCGGCAAGACTGATTGGACGGGTGCCGGCACTGAAGGTGGCGCGTTTGTGGCGCCCACGTTGCTGGCCTGCCGCAAGCCGATGGACGTGGATTCGGTGCACAACATTGAAGCCTTCGGCCCGGTCAGCACCGTCATGGCCTATGAAGATCTGGATGAGGCGCTGGCCCTGGCCGCGCGCGGCCAGGGCAGTCTGGTTGCCACACTGGTCACGCACGACACAGCCGTCGCCGCCAAAGCCATTCCCACCATGGCCGCATGGCACGGCCGATTGCACATTCTGGACCGCGAGTCCGCAGTAGAGTCCACGGGCCACGGCTCACCGCTGCCCACGCTCAAGCATGGCGGCCCGGGGCGCGCCGGTGGCGGCGAAGAACTCGGCGGCCTGCGCGCCGTCAAACACTACCTGCAACGCGCCGCGTTGCAAGGCTCCCCAACCATGCTATCTGCCGTCACCGGCGAGCATGTGCGCGGTGCCAAGGTCAACAACACCGTGGTGCATCCTTTTCGCAGCCATTTTGAAGACCTGAAGATTGGCGACTCTTTGTTGACGCACCGCCGCACAGTGGGCGAGGCCGACATCGTGGCCTTCGGCGGCATTTCGGGCGACTACTTTTATATGCACTTCGACGAAGTGGCGGCCAAAGACTCACCGTTTGGTAAACGCATTGCGCACGGCTATTTCGTGCTCTCCGCCGCCGCTGGTCTGTTTGTGTCTCCGGCGCCGGGGCCGGTATTGGCGAACTATGGCTTGGATACGTTGCGCTTCGTCAAGCCGGTAGGCATCGGTGACACGATTCAGGCGCGGCTTACTGCCAAGCGCAAGATCGATCGCAAGAAGGTAGATTCCAATGGCGTCGGGCAGGGCGTGGTGGCGTGGGATGTGGAGGTTACCAATCAGTTGGGTGAACTGGTGGCGAGTTATGACATCCTGACTTTGGTGGCCAAGCGCAGCTGATTTTCGGATGCCAAGTACCCATGCATCCAGCGAACCCACTTGCTCCGCAATTCAATTCGACGCAGACCTGGTGAATATTTCGATTAGTTTTGCATTGGCTGCTTGGGTTACTTCTGCGGCAGCCTTTTCAAATTGCACGGAGTCAGCCTTTACCGACACATTGCCTTCGCCGTTGCCGCCGTTATCCAGCTTGCCAAATTCAATGTCAGACACCAGCGGAGCGGTTACCACCGCCAACGCTGTGAACCCGCCCGAGTCCGGGCCCCAGTATTCAAGGAGCGTTGCTGTGTCAGAAAAATTGCCCGATTGAGCCGTCACACCAAGGTTAAATCCCACCTCCATCTTCGCGTTGAACTTGGTCGTATCTCCCGAATTGATGAAGGTTCCATAGTCCACCACCAAAGTTAGCGTAATGACTCCCATCTTGCCTGCCGCCGCCAAGTAGGGTGATCTTTGGAATGCCTGTGGCATATCAACCCCCTGAAATGATGCTGACCGTTTGTTCAAGTTGCCTTGGCCGTCGCCTTTTGGTCGATGCGGGCCCGGCTAACGTGGTTTTTGACTGCCCTAAAGAAGACATTCATATTTGTGTTTTGGCGGTTTGAATGACTGTTAACTGGCTGTGCAATTGTGATTCGCTGCACCCGCTGTCGACCAGAAACCGTCAATCGGTATTTAGATTTAGCTGGCAGCAAAAGGATGAAAGCAGGTGCAGCGGTTTACGATCAACTTGCCACATAGCTTTCATTGGAACCAGGGACCGACGGGCAGCTTTAAGGCTGTGTGCTGCTGTACAGTAGTAGCAACTTCCTGGTTGCCCAGTACAACTCCGTTAAGCTACTCAAATCCGTCGGGAAGTTGTACCGTGCTGCGTGTGATACATGCAGCCTTACATAACAAACACCAAAGTAAGTTACGCGATGTTAAGACCATTGGCCGATTCAAAGAACTGCACCAGCTTTCGAACCAAGCAACTGGCGCGCCACATCGCCCGCGTGTATGACAAGAAGCTCGCCCGCGCAGGAATGAAAACTACACAGTATTCTTTGCTGACCCACGTGCTCAATCGGGGGCCCATTGCAACCGGCGAATTGGCCGCCCTGCTTGGCCTGGATGCGTCCACGCTCACCCGCAACATGCGGGTGGTGCTCGCTAGCGGCTGGATCACTGTGACCGCGGGGCAGGATTCACGGGTGCACTTGGTGGCACTCACAGAAAGCGGGAAAAAGGCGCAGGAACAAGCACATGAGCATTGGTTAGTGGCCCAGCAAAGTATGACTGAAGCGCTCGGTGAGGGCCTGGCGCAGGAATTGCACCACGTGTTGGATGCCTGCTTGATAAAGCTCCGCGCGCATCAAGACACCAGCTCAATCTGATTCCTTCCTGTCGAAGGAAAATTTGACATCGACCGTGTCAGATTGACACTGCTAAATCATCTTAGCGCCCACAAAACCATAACCAATTTATGGTTAATAGCGGCTAACCAAATTTAATGGATTTAGTAAACTTGTAGCTACAAATAATATTCTGGGCCTGCTGGCACGCTTATCCGTGAAATCTTCTTTTTTAATCGGCTCGGCGCGCATGGTGAGTCTGGCCATTGTGGCTTTGGGTTTGCTGGCTGCGGGCATGGGTGCCGCCTGGCAGCAAAACGAAAATGCGCTGGCCCGGCAACTCCGGTTTGAGCATTTCACCCAAGATTTCGGCAACACTTTTGTAGCCAAGTTTGAAAACTACCGCTTTGGGTTACTAGGCGCGTGTGGGGCATTTTCTGCCGCAGGCATGGCGCAGACCACCAGGGCGCGCTTTGCTGACTATGCAAATTCACGGGATACCGAGCGCGAATTTCCGGGTGTTGCGGGGGTAGGTTTTGTCAGGCGCGTGGCTGCAGCCCAGGAGGCTGAATTCGTCAATTCGGCACGTCGGGACGGCGTGCCTGACTTTGCCGTGCGGCAGTTTGCCCCGCATCCCGGTGACCGCTACCTGATTCAATACATTGAGCCGCAGGACAGCAATTACTCCGCCATCGGACTGGATCTGGCCTCAGAGCCTAACCGACGCAAGGCTGCCGAACATGCTATTGAATCCGGCAAGGCCACGCTGACTGCGCCTATCATCATGGTGGGTTCCGCCGGAGAGCCCATGCCCTCCTTCATGCTGCTGCTCCCGGTGTTTGGCAAGGGCATGCCACTGGACACCGCCGCGCCGCGCAGCAGCGCGAATGTTGGCTGGTGCTATTACCCGCTGGTGATCAGGGACTTGCTGAAGTACCTGGGCCTGGGTGGGCCCGAAATATCGGTCCAGCTGACGGACATTACGGATGCCAGCGCACCCGCGCAAATTTACAGCGGCCCGGACTTCAACAGCTTGGACAAAAATCCACTGTCGAGTTCCATGCGCATAACGGTTTTTGAACGCGAATGGTTAATTGAAACCAGAGCGAAACCGCAGTTTCTGCCCGGCAACGTATTGGCCCCTCAG
This sequence comes from Comamonadaceae bacterium, assembly GCA_947373605.1. Taxonomy (GTDB): domain Bacteria; phylum Pseudomonadota; class Gammaproteobacteria; order Burkholderiales; family Burkholderiaceae_C; genus Allorhodoferax. Next base: position 23,162 of record CANBYM010000009.1, on the reverse strand, counting down.
CAGGTGGCGATGGGCATAGCCACTCTGTTTTTCCTGCTTGCGTCAGTGGTGTATTTTGCGATGCGCAACCGCGTGCGGCACGAAATTTCCTCCATCTCGCAAAGCCGCCTGGCGGCCATTATTGACAGCTCCACTGACGCCATCATCGGCGCTGACCTGAATGGGCAGGTGAGCAGTTGGAACAAGGCCGCTGAAGCAATTTTCGGCTACCGGGAAAAAGATGCTCTCGGCAGAAGCCTGATTGATTTGATCGTGCCGGAGGAACTGGCGCAGGAAGACCGTGACTTTTTTACCCGCATAGGGCGCGGCGAACTGGTGCCGCACTTTTCTACGGTGCGCCACACCCGCCTTGGCGCAAAAATAGACGTCTCTGTCTCCTTGTCACCGATTCGCGATAACAAGGGCCAGATTATTGGTGCAGCCAAGACGCTGCGCGACATCACCCAGCAAAAACGTAATGAGCAGTTGTTCAGGCTGGCCGTGGAGGCTGCTCCCAGCGCCATGCTCCTAGTCAATCAGGCGCAACAGATTACCCTAGTCAATCAACAGACTGAGGTGTTATTCGGCTACGAGCGCGCAGAACTGTTAGGCAAACCGATCAGCAGTCTAGTGCCCTTGCGATTTCGCGCTCACCACCCTGATCTGGTCCAGGGTTACAGTGCCGCACCCAATATTCGGACCATGGGTGAGGGTAAGACGCTTCACGGCGTGCGCAAGAACGGCAGCGAGGTGTTGATCGAAATCGCGCTCAACCCTATAGAAACACCCGATGGCATGTTTACGCTGGCGTCTGTGGTGGATATTTCCAAGCGTCACCAACTCGAGACCCAACTGCACTCCACCTATGCTCGGCTGGAGATGGCACTTGAATCCTCGGGCCTGGGCATCTGGGTACTGGACCTTGCCAACAATAGTCTGACGTGGGACAAGCGCATGTTGGAAATCTACGGCGCTCCCGAGGATTTGGCCGACAGCAAGTTGTTTTACGACTACTGGAAATCCAGAGTGCACCCGGACGATGTGGCCCTTGCCACTGCGAAGCTGCACGGTCATATTGCTGGAACGGATGAATACAAAGTGGAGTTCCGCATCCTTCAAGACAACGGCAACATCCGGTACGTACAGGCCGCCGGCATTTTGGAGCACAACGACAAGGGTGAAGCGGTTCAGATGGTGGGTACCAACCGCGATATCACCGATATCAAACTGGCCCAGGAGCGTGTGCTGCAAGCCAATGCCTCGCTGGAAGCACAGGTGTCCGAGCGCACCTCAGAGTTGCAGCAGCTCAACACCACCCTGGAGTCGCAAGTGGCGGAGCGCTCTATAGACCTGACCCGGGCTATGGAAATTGCTGTGCATGCCAATACCGCCAAGTCGGAGTTTCTGGCCAATATGAGCCATGAGATTCGCACGCCGCTCAACGGAATTTTGGGCTTGGCCTATCTGATGGATAAGCATGACCTGAGCCCCACCGTGCGCGCCATGGCGCACAAGATCAACAGCTCGGGCAAGTCGCTTTTGGGCATCATCAACGACATACTGGACTTCTCCAAAATCGAGTCAAAGCATCTGCAGATTGAAGAAGTGCCGTTCCGGCTCTCGGACATTCTGGACAACCTGGCCGGCATTCTGTCGGCTGCAGTGGGCAAGAAGAACCTGGAGGTCGCGATTGCCAGCGTGCCCGTGGATGCCGACTACCTGCGAGGCGACCCACTGCGTCTAGGACAGGTGCTGCTCAATCTGGCCAGCAATGCCGTCAAGTTCACCCATCAGGGCGAAGTGGTACTGGCGATGGAAAAAATGCCAGCAACCGCAGCAGACCGGCATTGCCTGCGCTTTGTGGTCCGAGACACCGGCGTAGGTATTCCTGCGGACAAGCTGGAACGTATCTTCCAACCCTTTTCGCAGGCAGACAGCTCCACCACGCGCACCTTTGGTGGCACCGGCCTAGGTCTGACCATCAGCAACCAATTGGTGCAACTTATGGGTGGCACGCTGCAGGTTCAAAGCGAACCGGGCGTGGGCAGCCAGTTCTCCTTCATATTGGAGTTTGCCGGGAGCGAACCCACCCGCAATGCCACGCCCGAACTGTCGCACCAGTGTGTGCTGGTGGTGGACGACAACGAAACGGCCCGGATGGTGTTGCAGGAAGCCGGGCGCTCGCTGGGTTGGAGTGTGGACGTGGTGGAGAGTGGCGAGCAGGCGCTGGAGTTGTACCGCCGTAGCCCGCAACCCAGCTATGACGCATTGTTGGTGGATTGGCGCATGCCTGGGCTCAATGGCTTGCAAACGCTTGAGCAACTGATTCCTTCTTTGCAGGGGGCTATCGTGCCAGCAGTAGTGATGGTAACTTCATACGATCGTGACGACCTAATGGACGATCCCCTTAGCCGCTTTGCTGACGTGGTGGCATCCAAGCCAATGACGGCGTCTTCAATGTTCAATGCCGTCGTGGAGGCCAAATCGCACCATGGTCTGCTGACACCGCGCCTTTATACGCAAAGTGTGGGACAGCGGTTGGCCGGTATCCGCGTGATGGTGGTCGATGACAGCGAGATCAACCGCGACGTTGCGCTGGATATTTTGGTGGGTGAAGGTGCGTTGGTGGACATAGCCCGTGACGGCGCCGAAGCGCTTATTCGCCTCAGCAGTGGATCCACAAACTACGACATCGTGCTGATGGATGTGCAGATGCCCGTGATGGACGGCTATGAAGCCACGCGCCAGATCCGGCTGCACCCCTCACTCAAGCACCTGCCAGTGATTGCACTTACCGCCGGCGCGCTCAAGAACCAGCACGAAATGGCGCTGCAGCGTGGCATGGACGCCTTTGTGCCCAAGCCATTTGACGTGGACCAATTGCTGGACACCATCGTGCAACTGGTGCAGGACCGTGCGACCGGCGCCCTAGCGCCGCAAAGGTCCGGCATGCTTCTCGCTGGTGCCCCGCCCGCGACCTCGGTGGCACAAGGCGGTAACCACTGGGACGACAAACTTCTTTTCGATGTAGATGGAGCACAACGCAAATGGCGTCGCACCGAAACACTGATACGCCATTTGAATACCTTTCTGCAAGAGCATGGCGCAGATGGAACGCAGTTGCTTGAACTGCTGGCAGCGGGAAGTACACGGGAAATGGTCAACGTGTCGCACAAACTGCGTGGTGCTGCGGGAGCGTTGTCGCTGGAGCGCTGCATGGCATTGGCGGCCACCATCGAAGTGTCGGCGCAATCAAACAACGCACCGGAGCAAATTGCAGTTCGGATTCAGGAATTGCAGGGCGTGCTTCAGGCGACGGTAGGGGTTGTCGAAGACTATTTGCAGTCACATCAGCCTGCGGTGGATGCAACATTAAAAGTGCTGACTGCAGGAATTCCACTGGTACACGCCAATAAATCTGATCAGGCCGGTGCCCGGCGGGCCTTGTTGGCACAAATGCGGGTCGCCGTCGATACCGATGACCCGTCCCAAGTTGAGCAACATTTACCGTCTTTGGAGCAGTTGTTGCCCCACGCAGACTTGGCAAGGCTGCAGGCATTGTTAGATGGTTTCGATTTCGAAGGTGTCAGCAAGTGGATACAGACTGCTGAAGTTGGATTAGAGGTACAAAAATGACAGTGCACTATGGCCCCATACTTTGTGTGGACGATGACCCGGCCAACCTTGGACTAATGCGATCGGTGCTTCAGGACGAATTCCAGTTGGCTTTTGCCCGCAGTGGGGCTGCAGCTATTGAGGCCAGTGAACGCCACCGGCCATCGCTAATCCTCCTGGACGTGCTGATGCCTGACATGGATGGTCTGCAGGTTGCGCGCGCCCTCAAGGCACGAAAAGAGTTCGAAAATACACCAATTATATTTGTGACTGCCCGCAATGGCGAAGTGGACGAAGAGGCCGGCTTTGCCGCAGGTGCTGTGGACTATATTTCCAAACCAATTTCGCCATCCATTTTGCGTGCCCGTGTGCGCTCGCACCTGTCACTGGTGCGCAGCACGGCGCTGGAAGCCAGTTACCGTGCTGCCATCTACATGCTGGGCGAGGCAGGTCACTACAACGACAACGACACCGGCCACCACATATGGCGCATGGCTGCGTTCTCCAAATTACTGGCACGCGCCGTTGGCTGGGCACCTGAGCGAGCAGCACTGCTGGAACTGGCCGCGCCCATGCACGATATGGGCAAGGTGGGCATTCCCCATGGAATTCTGAAAAAACCCGGCCCACTGACGAACGAGGAGTGGATCACCATGCGCACCCACTCCACCATCGGAAGGGAGATCCTCGATAAGGGAGATGGCCCAGTATTTCAATTGGCGGCTGTCATTGCTCAGAATCACCACGAGCGTTGGGACGGTAGCGGCTATCCCTGCGGGCTGCGCGGTAATGCCATTCCTGAAGCGGCGCGAATTGTGGCTGTGGCCGATGTGTTTGACGCATTGAGTATGAAACGCCCCTATAAAGATATCTGGCCGCTTGACCGAGTGACCGAGCACCTCTTGCATGGCATGGACCAACACCTGGAAGGGCGCTTGGTGCGCGCTTTTATTGAAATCATGCCCGCCGTGTTGCAAGAAAAAGCTCGTTGGGATTCGCATGACGCGCTTCACAAAAGGGGGGCAGCATGACGCTTCAAGCAGCCGGTTCAATTCGCGTTCTGCTAGTTGACGACGATGCGATATATCGCAATTATTTGCGTCAAGCGCTGGAAGGACTGGGCATCACCGATATTCAGGAAGCTGGCGACGGGAATCTGGCCAGTCGACTATTAAAAGCCAGCGTAGAAGGTGTCGACCTCATTGTTTGCGACGTCTTTATGCCCGACATGGATGGCATCGAGTTTCTGGACTATTTGGTTCGCCAAAATTACCGGAGCAAGTTGACCGTGGTCAGCAGCGGTGACGCGTCGATATTGGAAGTGGCCCGCACGTTCGCTGTGGAGTCGGGCCTCCAACTGGTTGGTGCATTCCCCAAGGAAGCCGTTACACCTGCATTGCTGGGCGCTATTTTGAATTTTGCCTGATCGTTTTCTGCGTGCGGGTGGTTAGGGATCAAGCGTTTCAACATACGGGGTTGATCGAATGGGACGGGCAACTGCAAAGACGGCTATCTGAAATTCAGCTCAATGCTGAGCCTCGTCGCGACAGTCTGCTCAGCGGCAAAAACTGCAGTTTACGACCGGCAGCTGACTGGCACCCAGGTGGACTTCCAGTAACCGGCCGCTCGTAGAAGGCTGGTTACGCTGCTTACTGCAATCAGGTAAGTACGAGCTTATGTCCGCCATGGCACGAAAGAGTCCACGGTCAATTTCGGGTATCGGGCTTTGCTACCCGGAAATCTTTCATAGCTCCAAACCGGTCGCTCGCGAGTACCCGCAACTGGCCTTTATGTAGATCTTTCCAGGGGCCATTATGTGAAGTGCGTTGTTATGAGAAGTTTGACCTGAACAACCGCTCTATGCCATTGGCCCGTGATCAAAAACACGCGAACCGACCTTCACATAATCACTTGCCATCAGAGCAACGGAAGATGGAGATCATGAACACCCTGTTCGGGAATGCCGAAACATAGCCAGTCCACACCTTTCGACTCAGACACTGAATTCTAGCGTGGGATTGGACTGCGCCAAGAAGTTGAAACTTTTTGCAGTCAGTGAAAGTGAGCGATGCGATGACGCCGAAATTATGTTCACTTATATTGGCCAACCAACATCGGCATGCCAGGGCCCATCGGGCTTTCAAGGAGTTGGTGTCAAGGTTCTTCACATAACTGAGAACTTCACACAATGGCCCGTTGCCGACAGTCATATTTGAGCTAGGCGGCAATGCAAAGACACCTTGGCAATTGAAAAGTGGATGTACGAATCGTCAGCTCAGTAGACAAGGGCTATGCGATGTTCGCTGCGAAACCTTAGACAGCTTGCCTGCGTTCTGTAACGTCCCCCAACGTTCCATATAGCGTGTCAGCTCTATTGACAGAGCCCCAGTTGGACATTGACACGGCCATGCATAGGTTTCGTTTTCCAACATTTGTTGATCTCTCTCTGTGGTATCAACGCGCAATGGCAGGTCGAAATGCTGAGAAGACGGGGTAAATCCCCCATTAGGGTGACAACGAAATTTTCGAGATACACATAACATTCCTTCTTATTAATAGGGAGGATTTATGAAGTCAATATTTTTTGGTATCAGTGTGATTAGTTGCGCGACTGCACTCGCACTTGCCGTCGCTTCTATTGCAACATCAACATCTGCGTCTGGTCGCCCCGTTACAGCCGCTACCAATGGGGAGCAGTCCTGCATATGGCTAGACACTGCAATGACCTGCAATCCATAACCGTCTAGGCGCGGAGTAGTTATGTCCGCACCTGAGAGGCAAACAGACTGATCGAAGAGCACACGCGCACGCCTTTGAAGACATGGCGTTAGTGGTTGCAGCTTAGTTGTCGCTGATCCATTATGGCGTGACTCATCACGCCGCTACTGGCGGTACATTCAACTGCAGGCTGCATTCCCCGAATCAAAGCGGTATGCACCGCAAAGGAACACATATTGGGTCGCTACAAGTCCTTCATGCGGACAACTAGTTGCGAGTTCTAACACTCTATAACTCTGACTTGCTTTGCTCGATCAAAGCACTGCGTACCACTGGCAATGACAGAACTAGTTTAGATCCGACGGGCCTTGAAGTAATGTCGAGCTTTGCACCAATTGACGATGCACGCCGAAGCTGATTGTTCAATCCCCTGCCGCCGACGATGTTGCTTCGCTGGTAAGCGTCCTTGACAGAGAATCCACGTCCATTGTCTTCGACGCAAACCTGAACCCAATTCCCATCTACCAAAGTCGACAGCTCAATCTGATTTGCATATGCATGCTTGATGACGTTGGTAATGCACTCCTGCAATATGCGTAATATGTGCAACGCATTAGCAGAATCCAGCCAGACAAGGGCAGGCACTGGTTGCACGGACCAAATTAGCCGTATGCCGCTTGCATTAAGCCGTGGCCCTAACCTAAATCGCAGTGTCGCCAATAGCAGAAGCAGATCTGTTTCTGCAGTTTCCAGTGAATCAATGGTGAGTTTTAAATCGTCAATACAGGACTTGAGTACGTCGGCAATATCGGCCTCCTTCAATCCCCCGTGCTCTACAACTTGAAGTGCGCTGATGAGTGAGGAGCCCAGCCCGTCGTGCATGTCCTGCATCAAACGCTGACGCTCGGCGTTGAGGAGCTCACGCTGCTCGATGTCACGCAAAAGCCTGCGGCTGGCTTCAAGCTCACGCTCACGTTCTTTCTGCTCCAACAGCATTTTTTCCAGCAGGACGTTCTGTTCTGAGAGTTGCTCGTTAAGTGCTACAGACCTGGAATTGGCCAATTGCAATTGCCGTTCAACCTGTTTGTGCCCGGTAATGTCCCGTCCAACCACCAACACGGAGTGCACGGTTCCATCAGAGCCCAACTCCGGCGTTAAACGAAGATGGATGCACATTTGAGCACCTCTCTCGGTGGTCCAAGTAACGTCAAATTGTGCCTCCTCAGCACTCGCGATCACATCCTTGAGCTTGCTTGCATACAGCTCCGATAAACCACCAACAGAATGCTCGGAAGGTGTAGGACTCCTGGCATTAATTCCCGATACTTCCGCAAATGCAGGGTTCAAGTAGATACGACGGCAATTCGTGTCATAGCGTGTAATCGTGTCCGGGGAGTTTTCCAGAATGCTGCGAAGTTCCTGTGTACGCAATCGGACCTGGTATTCCAGTTGATCACGTTGCTGCGTCAAATCGGAATCCCGCCTCATGATTTCCGAGATCATCAGGTTAAACGCCGAGACTAGTTCGCCGACTTCGTCATTGGTGGTTTGGTTTACACGTAATTCATACTGCTTTTGCTGCGCAATCACACGCGCTGTTTGTGCCAACTCAATAATCGGCTCAGACACTACCCGCTGCAACCGATTTACCCAGAAAAACATCACAACCAAAGCCGCAAAGGCGGCACTAGCTCCTCTGGCAAGCCCCAACAACTGCTGTCTCCATTGGTCAGAAAAGTCCGCCAATAAAACCACGTACCCGATATGAAGTTCACCACGCATTACGGGAGTGGACAGACTGGCGGTTTGACTCCAGAAGCTCGATTTGAGTAAGGGCGCATCCACCTGGTAGTCCACGGGAATTTGGGCTGTTTCTTGCGAGCGATGCCAGCCTGCAAGCACTTTGTTCTCGCCAGTGACTAGCCACGCTGCACCGATTTCGCGGTGCCCTTTCAACGAGGACAACAATCGCTCTGCCTCTGCGGAGTCACCGAATGCGAGCGCAGCCTGACCATTCTCGGACAACACATTCGCCAGGCTTGTCAATTCGTGCAAGGAATTTTCATATCTATCATTGGCAAAGCTGGTCAGCAGCAGCGATAAACCTGCCATCAATGTGACCGCACTGCACAGCATAATGATTGCCACCAACTTGGAGCGCAGTGACCATTGTGAGAAACCGAGGATATTTAGCATGGCTTACCTCAGTGAAAGACGTAGTAAGCCAAGTTCAACAATTGTGCTGGAAGTTTCAAACCTGCACGCGAAAGGGAAGACAGGTTAACTTCAAACACAATTTTTCCATCGCGCTGACGCAAACCAATTGCGCCACCTCGCTCGGCAAAATCATCAATGTCGGAGATCGTCAGTATGGGCCGTACTTCTAATGTCTTGATCAGGGCCACAAAGCGACGCTGCTCAGACGCACCGATAAAGGCAATCTGACAATTGCCTGCGCCAATATCCAACTCAGAAACCTGCAGGACACGAATCTTAAAGTTATTGTTATTGACCCCGTCGTAGTCCGTCAACGCACCACCCAGAGCATTGGCCCCAACCACGCATAAGGTGATTTTTCGGTTGGCTATAACTTCATCAGGCCATTTGACGAACTCAACGAGCCTAAGTACGTAAGCGGCTTTGATTTGTGCGGCAGAAACTTCCGCCCACGCAACGCTGGTGCGCGAGAGCATTAACACTGCGGCAACCAAAAGTGAGAATACTAAACGCATGCATGCATTAGGTAAGCGGGTAATTTGCACAGGTGAGATCTCGCGTGCGCTTTGTCTTCCCATAGGCGGATTGCATTCAACGCTCATTGAAAACCGCAATTCGTCGCAGATTGTAGTATTCTGAACGATGTTTCCTGTCGCCAAATATGGTGACATTCATGATTTACCTTAGGGTTAAAGTGCAAAAAGGTAAACATGCTTTGGCAAGCACAGATAGACATCATGCCCTCCTATCAACCTTCAACACAAAACACTTCATCCACCATTCGGGTCAGTCTTATTGAAGATGACCAGTTTTTCCTTGGCAGCTTTGTTAGGGCGCTAACCAATGCCTCAGACATCAAACTGGTTCATGCGGCCACTACGCTGGCTGAAGGTCAGCGCATATTGGCGCAAGACGCAGTTGATGTCTTAATCGTAGATCTCGGTTTGCCAGATGGATCGGGCATAGAACTGATAAAAACGGCCCACCAAAATTGGCCAGACTGCGCCGTTCTTGTCAGCACCACATTTGCCGATGAACTGCATGTCATCCAGTCGATTGAAGCTGGTGCCAGCGGCTATTTGCTCAAGGACACTCAGCCTGAGCTAATTGCAGAAGAAATACGCAGCATACATGCTGGTGGCAGCCCAATATCCCCATTGATAGCCAGGCATGTTCTAAATCGATTCCGCCTTGACGGTAAGCAGTCTGCTCAAGCGCGAGTCGACCCCATTAAAGAGCGATCTGTCGATGATGCCCGCACCCTGTCAGCACGTGAGTTTGAGGTGCTCAACCTGCTTACCAAGGGCTTCAATTACGAAGAGATAGCAAAGCTGCTCGACGTCACCCACAACACTGTTAAGACATTTGTTCGCAGGATTTACGGAAAACTTGAAGTGAAATCGAGAGCTGAGGCAATTCACGAAGCCCGCGTTCAAGGTTTTCTACATGGCTAATGCCACTTAAGTTATCTGCAGCAGTTATCTACTCCAAATCAACTTGGCATAAATACTTCGGGGTATTTCACTTGCAGGCTGCCCCGGGACGATGAATTCAGAGTGCTGACTCTGAAGCAAGCCCAGCCCTGACACTGCAAGCCTGAGACCTTTCTCAATGGCGTAGTCGTAGTTAACATCTGCAGTGGTATAAGCTGGCACTGCATAGCCTGTTGCCGTGAGTTCGCCCACAAAACGAACCGATACGCCCAGCTTGGATTTCATTCCAGTGTCAACCTGATACCGTACAAACGCCTGCGTCAAGGGCGTCAACTCGGCATAGTTGTAGTTAAACCCGTCCCAAGGTGGTGCGCTAATCTTCGTGTAGGAGTAGCCCGCTTGAACGCGTGCGCCTGCGTTTACAAACCAATTGGCTGAAGCCTCGATGCCCTGAACCTGCGTAGTTGCCTGGGCATTCGAGTAGGTCAAGGGAACCACCAAGTGCGGTACCGGCTGTGCGACGGGTGCCGCTGCAACATAGGGGTAAGGATATACAGGTGCCCACTGAATTATGTTCTGATAGGTATTGCTGTATACAGACAGGTCTGTTGACAAAACCTCGCTCCATTGCCTTCTAAAGCCGGCCTCATAGGCCGTGACGGTTTCGGCACTTAGCGCTTTGTTGCCATTGACCAATACCTGTGTCGGGTACGTTAGTGGGTTGAAAGAACTAAACGGAGATTGCAATGGGGGCCTTACTGCAACTGCAATAGACGCCGACTGACTTTCGATCAAGGAAGGCGTGCGTGAAGCGGTGGCTGCAGAAATCCACAGCGTATTGGTCTCACTTGGTGTCCAAAGTGCCTTCACACTGGGCTGAAATTGCCATCCGCCGAAATAGCTGTACTCCTCCTTGGCACCGAGGATAAAGTGCAACCGCTCAGGTACAGCTGTAATCTCATCCTGAAGAAAAACGCTCTGATTGTTGTAGCCAATTGCGGTAGGGTTGAATGCAATTTCCGATGTTCGAGTTGCATCATTTTGGATGTGGCGGTAGTTTGCACCCCAGATCACGTCATGGCTCCCATTGGGGTGAATGCGCTGCTGAAAATCAAGGTCAACTGTTTGCGTATTTGCGCCTGAAAATAGCGCATCAAATTGTGTTTGATCGTAATACGCCTGAACACTGGTCTCGGTGCCGCTTCCTTGTGCTCGATCCCAACGCACCAGCACATTACCCCCGTGTGTAGGCGCATTGTTTGCCTGGAAGCTGGAATATGGCGGAACCAATACCGAGTGAGACGTGAGTGGGGTTCCGTTGGTCATGTCGTACAGGTCGCCATGAACGGTCAAACGGTCACCATAGTCCAAGCCTCGATCAACCCGAAAACCTACCTGGCTCGATACCCATGCATCGTCTTGGGTTTTTCCCGCAGGGCTCAATGAAGCTGAACGATTGAAATTTTGGCCATAAACGCGGTAGCTACCATCACTGTCGGCAAATGTATCTCCGTGGCGAAACTCAACCGAATCCCGCTCTTTATTGCCAACGCCTACGGCCACATAGTCGCCTCGGGTATCCCGAGCCTTCTTGGTGATGACGTTGATCACACCATTTACAGCGTTCGCCCCCCACATTGCAGCTCCAGGCCCACGAACGACTTCGATGCGCTCAACGTCTTCCAGCATGGTGGCCTGTTCCCAGAAGACGCCAGAAAAAATAGGCGTGTATATGGAGCGCCCATCGATCAGCACCAGCAACTTGTCGGCAAACCCACCGTTGAAACCTCGGGCTGTAACCTCCCACGTATGAGCCCCACTTTGTGCTACTTCAATGCCGGGAACGTACCGTAGGGCATCGGCCAGATTCGTAGCGCCGGATCGCACGATATCGTCATGTGTTATGACTGTTAGCGCTGCTGCTGCATTGGCGACCGTCTCGGGTTTACGGGAGACCGAAGTGACCTCAATCTTCATCAAGTCACTGATGGAGAGGTCGCGCAGTGGAAAATCGTTCTCGTCGCTTGCCAACGTAGGAGTCAGTTGCAACGGCAGAAGCAGCGCAGCAGTAATGCTTTTTAGCCTTGAACAGAGGTTATTATTTTTACGAACCTTCACTCTACTCGCTCCCTTGAATACCGTCTCACAGGAAATTCGCAATACTTAAATATGTGTTTGCTATCGTACCAAAGGCCGTATTCATTTACTGGCAACTGGATTTTGGCTTGTACAGTGAAATTGTTTCATGTCACATTAGGTACACCATTTGGTGTTTCAACACAGTCTAAAGTTAAACGGCCTTGATTGTGCAAGGGTAGCATCGACTTTCTACCGCAGACTCTTTCCAACTATGGCACAAGCTTGAAAGGCTTTCCTTGGGAATTTCTGCTACCCATTTCTGTCGTACCGTAAAAATTGCCGTTACTACCTTAGAGCAGACTCGAGACGGGATACGCACCATCTGGCTCATTGGCAACGGCGTCCATACCTGATACAAATAGAGAATTGACGTTCATTGAAATTCAGTTTACGCCTCAGGGCTTCTGTAATTCGACTTGTTACTGCCTAGGCAGGTGCAATGAATGTGCATCGGAGCGCCAAATAATCATTTGTATATTTTCTATCGCACTCTGGTTCAAACTTGTCACCCGAACGGATTACAAATGTTTCTAGGGAATTTGCTAAGTAATTGCACAAATGAAACACAACAAGGTTGCTGAGCAAATTCCGGGAATCAGACCGATCACCGATCGAAAGGTCGAAAATTCTTAGGACTGCTGTTGGTGTCGGTTGTCTGATTGAACGGAGTGATCACCACAATGCAGCTGGTCAATCCTTGACCGCTAATGGTGACTTCGGAGCGGCCGGATCACAAATCTCAATGACTGCAACCGCTAAGGTTTACACGGCGCCCGCCCTTCAAGGTGATTGGGTTGTCATGAGCGCGCCACTGCGGGCGGGCATCCTACAAACCTTAGCGCAAGCAGACCGTCTCGCGAACTGTGATCATATATTGGTATGCATGCAATACCGTGAGCGTGCGTCTGCCAGACCCCAAGCGGCAGACACCAGTGCGGCAATGCAGATCAATGAAACGACGATGGGGTGATCTGCGAAATACATGTAGGAGATGGGACGCGATTTGTTCATGGGGATCGCGCCGGTGAAGATCGTGTGAAGGGCAAAGAATAAAGCACACAGACCCAGCGCTGCGCGCGCAAGTGGCGAACCAGTCCTAGGGCCGCAATCAGGACTGGAAATAAGTTTTTCCCAAATGGTCATACATGAACAGGATACACGTTGATTCTGATGGCGCAAACAGCGTTTTCTGGAGTCTTCTCTAGCCAAAATCCTAAAGACCGCCATTGCGGCGCAAGAGCCCAGTAGCCTTCGGCCAAGAACTACGTCGAGAGCATGACTGCTCTATTTTGATTGGCATGGCGAACTGTTCTAGACTTTCACGACTGACCGCTAAAGGCATCAACCGGCGCGTTTGAGTGACCGGTCCCCGGAAGGCCCGCCAGACAAATTTCAAACACCACAAAGCGGACATGCATGAATGTCTGCAGTTGGCCGCGGATACCGGAAATAGGGAAACCCGATGTTCCTGCTCTAAAGCGCCCATTGCTTAAACAGGCGGAGGTGATAGGTAAGCAATTTCTAGGTGTCACGCGATTGGTAGCTTTTGAAATTGTTTGTAACGAACCTTTGTTGGATACAGCACAAACAAAGTCGCACCTTTATTCACACAATGCCATGGCGCCAGGGCCCTTCCGGCGAATAACGAGGAGTCAGCAATGCAGACAGCCATCGACCAAGCAGGTGCAAATTCAAGTAGCTTCAGGAAAGCGTCCTATCGTTCTATGAAGTGGTACGTTCTGGCCTTTATGAGTGGGATGTTGCTGTTTGCTACAACACAGTCCCGTGCCGTACCTGCATTTGCCGCACAAACCGGACAGAGCTGTGTAGCCTGCCATGCTGGCGGTCAGTACCCCGAACTCACTCCCTACGGGCGAATGTTCAAACTTACCGGGTACACCATGGGTGAACGCAACACTCCTCTGTCAGTCATGGTAGTGGCGGACTACACCTCCACGCAAAATGCCAATGACCCTGGGGTGAAACTTGACAACAGTGCAATCGTCGATGTCGCGAGTGTCTTTCTGGCAGGCAAAGTCACGGACAACGTGGGCGGATTTGCCCAGTACACCCACACTTTTCATGATACGCAGGATGCTAATCTGAACTGGCTGGGCCACACGGCCGCAGACAATTTCGATTTGCGATATGCCGATCGCACGGTGGACGCCAACAAAGATATTGTCTGGGGCATAACGCTTAACAACAATCCGTCGGTTCAGGATGTCTGGAACAGTGCACCTGCATGGTCACACCCCTATTTGTCACCATCGCAAACTTACGGATTGCCTGCAGCATCACTGATCGAAGGTGGGCTTGCACAACAGGTTGCCGGTATCGGGGCCTACACCTACTGGAACCAGAGCATTTACGCGGAGATCACGAGTTACCAAACCGCCAAGAATGCTTTGTCCTTCTTGAGTTATGGCAATGACAAGGGTAACCCAGATCACCCGCTTACATTTTTGGACGGCAACGCTCTGTACTGGCGCGTGGCTTACACCAAAGCCTGGGATGCCAGCAATGTGATGGTGGGGGCGTTCGGGCTGGATGCAGGTGTGTTACCGCTAGACGGCTCTAACTTACCCATTGAGGGAGTTGGAAGCACCCACTTTAAGGACATCGGCATTGACGCGCAGTACCAGTACCTGCAATCTCCGCACACGGTTACAGCGCAAGTGCGTGTAGTCTCTGAAACCATTGACGATCAGACTGGACTCACTTATTCCGACGGTTCCGCGAGCCTCAACACACTGTTGGTGAAAGCCGGTTACGTATATCGCGAGAAATATGGCGCCAGCCTGACCTACCGCAATGTAACGGGCAGTTCAGATTCGACCGCCTACGCAGCCGGAACCAGTCTGGTGCCTGATTCAGAAGTCTGGACGCCGGAGTTCTTCTGGCTGGTACGGCAAAACGTACGTCTGGGCCTGCAGTTCAACATTTTCACAAAGTACCTCGGGGCGACTTCCAACTACGACGGAGCCGGGCGTAATGCCAGCGACAACAACAACACCTACGTCTATCTTTGGGCGGCCTTTTAACGCCGGTAACGTTAAATGCCACATCCTATTCAAGGGGACATCATGAACACTAAAAATTCGAAATTCGCATTAGCACTGATAACAGCGGCACTTCTGACCCTCACAGGTTGTGCGGATCCGCTAAAAAGCCGCAACGTCAGCGACCCGGAGGTGGCCGGGCAGACGCTGGCACTTCAGGTTTGTTCGACTTGCCACGGCGTGACCGGTGAATCCACATCGCCTGCCTTCCCCAAGTTGGCCGGGCAGCAGCACGACTACTTGCTGGCCCAGCTCGGAGACTTCAAAGGGCATGAGCGTAGCGACTCCAAAGGGGTGCAGTACATGTGGGGTTTTACGCATATCACCACGAAGCAAGTCGAGGAATTGGCTGACTATTTCTCTTCGCAAAAGCCCATGCGGGCCAATTTTTCAGACGGTGCTGTGCTGGCGCGTGGCAAGGCCATTTTTGAGAGCGGTGTACCGGATAAGGGCGTCGTGCAGTGCTGGGCCTGTCACGGGCCCACCGGGGAGGGCAATGCAGCGTTCCCAAGGCTGGCAGGCCAACATCCGGCCTATGTGCTGGAGCAAATCAAAGTTTTCCAGCTGACCGATGCAAGGCCCCGCGGTGCACCAATGAAACAAGTCACGCACGAGCTTACCGACTCCGATGCTTTTGCCGTAGCCCAATACGTGGGCTCAATCGGTATTCGTTGATATTTGGTGCTTTTGCGGCTGATTTTGGGGGATATAGCCGTTCTGGTCCGATCTCGGCAACCTCAAGAATATTTTTCAAGGAGCGCATTGCAAAAGGGCAATGCCTTTTCAAAATCCATGTCTGCCATGGCTACTTCCAAGTCTGCAATGCCTTCACCAAGGCTCTGGCCAAACCGCTTCTGCAATTCGGCCATTGCCGTCATAGACTCCATGTCCTGCTGTTCCAACGACGACGACAAGGCACGCAGTGCCGCTTGCAGCATCGGCTTATCGATTGAGTCGACGTTACAAAGTGGATTGTCGTGTTCTGTTGCCGAATGCACTTGTTGTAATTCAGCCAGTAGGGCCTTTAAACCGTGCAAGGCATAAGTAGTGGCATCACCAACGCGACTGACCGCCAGCAGGTGCCTCTCCGTCGTCAAACTCTCACTTAGCGCTCTCCCACCGCTTGCTGCTTCATTTGACAACGCGGTCGCTCCCAGCGTTGCCGCCAAACCTTTGAGCGTATGGAGTAAACGCTTTGTATCGTCCAGCTTGGACGGCTGACTGGCCTCAGATGGAAACGCCAGCAACTGATCCTGCATATCCTTCAAGTCATTCACAAACGACCGCAGCATGCGCATGTACACGTCTTGCTTACCCCCAAGTCTGTGCAATGCAGTAACCAAGTCCACACCGGTATCACTGGCAATTTTTTGAATAGCCGGATTGACCAACGGTTCGGATTGGGTTGACGCACTATCCATACTTTCCCACTTGGCGTGGTGGCGCAGGACCCGAACCAATTCATTTAAATCAAAGGGCTTTCCCACATGATCATTCATGCCTGCAGCAATACAGGCATCACGGTCACTGGACATGGCGTTAGCGGTCATTGCAATGACGGGCAACGTAGTCAGCCCCAATTCCTTGCGGATTTTTTCCGTTGCTGTGAAGCCATCCATCACCGGCATTTGCAAGTCCATCAACACTACGTCATATGCATTGCCTGGAGTAGCTTTGGCGATGGCCTCAAGCGCTTCAACGCCATTGTGGGCCACTTCCATCAATGCCCCTTCGTCTTCCAATAACTCTCTTGCTACTTGCTGGTTGTTGACGTTGTCTTCAACTAACAGCAAGCGCATTCCATCGAGCCGTCTGAGTGATTTTGGTCCATTGATGACTGACGGATGGCGATTATCGTTATGGTCGCGAGCATCAATCACCGCATTTAAAAGCATGGACGCCGTAACTGGCTTGATCACAACGCTATCAATAAGCAACTGATCCTCTGCGGTGCGCTGAGTCATCATTTCACGCCCATGAGCTGTAACCATCACGACAACCGGCACTTGTTTGTGGCCGTCGACCAGTTTGCGGTGCAAGAGAATTTCGCGAATATGCTGACTGGTCTGCCAACCGTCCATGTCCGGCATGTTCCAGTCCACAAATATCGCCTGGTATTGAACACCTTCTGCGCTTCGTTGTTGCAACAACTCCAATCCACTTTGGCCACCGGCTGCCAGATCTACGGTCCATCCCAGTGAGCCGCACATATGCTCCATGACTTCACGGGCTATCGGGTTATCGTCAATGACCAGCACCCGCCTGAATTGACTATCAATAAGACTAACTTCAAGCAATGATTTATCCTCCACCACTGCGGCCAGTACTGGCAGGGTCAGCGTGAAGTAAAAGCGGCTTCCTTTGCCAAGCTCGCTTTGAAGTTCCAACTCGCCCCCCATCAGGGCGACAAACCGCTGGCTGATCGCCACACCTAGCCCTGTACCTCCGAAGCGGCGCGTAGTGGACGCCTCTGCCTGTGTAAAGCCGGAGAATATGCGCGCAAAATTTTCAGCGGCAATACCGATGCCACTGTCACGCATGCAAAACTGCAATGTGACTGCCTCCTCACTTTGACGCAGCACTTGAATGGAAAGTACTACTTCGCCCCGCTCTGTGAATTTGATGGCGTTACTACCCAAATTCAACAAGACTTGCTGAATTCGCATCGCGTCCCCCATCAGCTGTCGCGGCAGCTTGGGATCTATGTCAAACAGCACTTCAATTGGCTTTATTCCAACGCTGGTAGACAGAATCACTGATAGGTCAAGCAACAATTTGTCAACCGCAAAGGGATGCGGGTCGAGTTCCATTTTCCCGGCTTCAATCTTGGAGAAGTCCAATATTTCATTGAGCAGGCTAAGTAAGGTGCGCGCAGCTCCCTCACTCTTGGCTGCATAGTCCGCCTGGCGTGCAGAAAGGTCGGTCTTACCCAGAAGCATCAGCATTCCCAGAATTGCGTGCATGGGCGTTCGAATTTCGTGGCTCATATTGGCCAGAAACTGACTCTTGGCTAGCGACGCTGCTTGCGCTTCGTCGATGGCCTTGGTTAACGCATGCTCAGCGGTCTTGCGTTCGGTGATGTCCTCAAAAATATAAAAGCGCCCGAAATAATGGTCATCGGAGTCCCGAATCTGTGTGGTGTAGCGGCGTACCGTGCGCTGCCCCGTGAAAGCAATCTCGTCTTCCAATGTGACGCGGTTGCGCACATCCTGCAAGGGCTTACAGGATTCAGCATACGCAGTTGCATCTGCGAGCACGTTTGTACAAGCCGACATGGTGTCTTTGTTCTTAAGCGCACGGCTATGCATTTGCGCAGCCAAATGGTCGATGCCCCAGAGTTGGCAAAAGCGCTCATTGAAATACAAAATGTCATCACTGCGGTTGTCCACCACCAAAAGCGCCAGCGGCGATGAGTTCGACATTTTTTCCATTAGGGACTGACTCCATCGCAGCTCCTCCTCTGCCTTTTTCCGTGCAGAAATATCCGTGCGTATGGAAACGTATTTCTCGATCTTTCCATCATCCCCAACGAAGGCCGTAACGAGCGTGTCTACCCAATACGGCTGTCCGCTTTTGGACATATTGCACACCTCGGCGCGCCAGGGCTTACCGCTGGAAATAGTGATCCACATGTCCTCCCAGAATTCCTTGGATTGCATGCTGGAATTTACAATGCTGTGATTGCTGCCAAGCAACTCTGTCCGGGAATAGCCACTGATCTGGCAAAAAGCATCGTTGGCTTCCAGGATGTATCCACCCAAATCCGTCACGGAAACGATGGAGTGCAGATTGAGCACTGTAAGAATAGTGCGGTTATCGCGCAAGGCGATATTCAGATCATTCGTTTTGATCCTGGCAAGGTGTTCAGCACGACGGCGCCCGGTAGCTTGCTGGTGCAAGATCAGCGCCAGCAAGGCACTGATCAGGCTGCCGCCACCCAAAATGAGCCAGGGTTGAGTCTGGTTAATCGTTGCATCAAAAGCCGGTGTGCTTCGCATGCTCAAAGTCACGCTGCGTCCTGGTAGCTGCAATGGTTTACTGAGGGAATAACGTTGCGCGACTCCCGGATCTGAGCCTGCCGGCAATTGTTTTAGGTGATTGTCAGCGTCGAACATCAGTCCCCCCCCACTGGAGTTGATGGGTGCGTCCACAATTGCAAAATCCAGTAGGCCCAACTGCACATCCGGCATGCCCTGAAGCAATTCCTCCATGACGATGGGCGCGTAAAGCACTCCAACCAATGCAGCATTGCGTTGCGTGTAGTTTTCCATCGGCGCTCCCGCTCTATAAACGGGTTGATAGAGCAGCACAGCGGGTCTTTTCTTATCGTCCTGCACGAGCGAAATGACACCGGTCACAGTGGCAGCGCCCGTGTTGATAGCTTGCCTGAGGCCAGCGCGTCTGAGTGCCTCGGAACCGATATCCAGCGCTTGCGCACCTTCATTGTTGATAGCTGGCTCAATAAATTTGCTGATAAAGAGATCTTGCTGGGTCGTATCGTTTAACTGATGAACAGAAAATTCAGGGGCACCGTCGGCTCGCTCTGCCGCTACAAACGACGCCAGGTCTGCGCGTTCCACGCGTTGAATGAATCCAAAGCCACGTACGCCTGCAAACTCTTTCTCCATATCCCGCGCCAAGACGTAACGGCGAAACGCACCACGGTCGATATGTTGATTAGCCGCAAATAAACCACTAGCACCTCTCAGGCCAGTTAGAACCTTTTCGAGTCGGTCTGCAATCTGAGCATCTGCACGTATGGACATCCGCTCGAACTCGGCACGAGCGCTTTTTTCAATGGTCTGATGTTGAAAATATGCTGTTGTTCCAAAAGCTGCAACTCCCGACAGGAATAGCAGCACCGGAAATGCGATGCCTGCGTCGCTAAATCGGACGTTTTTAAGCTGCATCCTGCTTTTTTCCCTTAGTTTTTGTGTCCGTTATTCACCAAGCAAGGTGATTCGCTTTGGGCGCGGATCCCTACAACCAAGAGGACAATTGCCGACAGAGAAAAAATATCACATTGGTACTGCGCATTACTTTTCTCCGCTTGGCCGGTAGTGTTGACATTCACGGGCCTCTTGTTAAATGAGTATCAAAACGGCAGGTCTTGTATTTAGCGTTAGTCATGAACTGGTATCTTCGCAATTCTCGAAATGGTGTTCCCATCAAATGCATGTGAGGAAAACACCACGGTAACTGTTTTCCAACTGGATATAGCTTACAAAGTATGCAATGTATGAATGAGTGCAAATTCACTGATATCCAGTAGGCCGAAATTGGTTTCGTATGTCTGCAATCGCAGCATTGCAGGCTTTTATTTCGTGCTAAATTGACTTTGTCAAGGGAGCATTTAAATCGGTTGGCACAAACGCAAGTTTTACGCGTCCGCTGGAGGAAAACGTACCATGTCAGACGCCTTATCAACGGCAGCGCCACTTCAGCTCCAACCGCTTGAAGTACCTATTGCCACGGTGGAGCATCCACGAACACTGGGCTGGATTGGGACAGCTGCATTGGCAATGGGGGGCAGCAACCAAAGCCTATTTCTTATTGCCGCACTTTTTGCCGGACAGGGGGACATTCTTGGTCAGGGTAGTGCGGCCGTTCCGTTGCTGGCCTTAGGCCTTTTGCTGAGTTGGGCTGCAGCGCCCGGCTGGACCGAATTGGTGTTGATGTGGCCCAACCGAGTTGGGGGTATTGCTGCAACTTGCAGTGAAGCGTTCCGGCCGTACGCTCCAGTGCTGGCCAATCTTGCCGGCACTTGCTACTGGTGGGGTTGGGTTCCTACTTGCGGTCTGACGGCCCTATTGTCTGCCGCGGCGATCAAAAGCTGGTATCTGCCTGACGTGTCGGTAGACGCGCTTGCAGCGGGCTTGGTACTGTTCTTCATGTGCGTTAACTTGATGGGTGTGAAGTGGGTGTCGCGCATGACAACACCGATTGCAGTTGTCTCGGCCATTCTCGCGTTCCTGTCCGGTGTTGTACCTGTCTTTTCAGGTACCGTTGATTGGCATCGGGCTTTTGACTTTCATTTGACAACGCCGTTTCCTGGCTCTTTTGGAGATGTCACCAGCCTGATGGCCGGCCTGTATCTAATTGGTTTTGCTGCACCCGCGTTCGAAGCCGCAGCTTGCCATGTCGGCGAAACGCGCGACCCGCAACGCAACGTACCGCGCGCCATGTTTGCCGCCGCAGTCATGGCCTCGGTGTATTTTATTTTGTTGCCAGTAGTCTGGCTTGGCACGTTGGGTGCTGAACCTTTGGGTAAAGATCTGGCGCTTGAGCTTGGGCCCACATTTGCGCCCCTGTTGGGCTCCGGAGCCAAGGCTGCAGCCATCTGGTTCATGATGCTCAATATGTTTCATGGAACCATCCAGCCGCTGGCGGGCGCATCGCGCACCCTCTCACAGCTGGCGGAAGACGGACTGGTTCCCGCATTTCTGGCACGGCGTTCCCCTAATGATGCCCCATGGGCCGCCACGTTACTTACTGCGGCCATGTCGATCTTCTTTTTGCTGATTGGTGACCCGATTTGGCTGGTCGCTGCAGCCAACTTTACGTACCTCATCGGCATCGCATTGCCAAGCATAGCCGTATGGCTTCTCCGACGTGACCAGCCGGACATGGTGCGCCCCTATAGAGCGCCGCGCGGAACCATTCTGCTGGGACTTTGGGCTGCCGTAATATGGGGTGTCTCGTGTGTTCTGGGGTTCCAGCAGTTTGGCTTGCCCACGGTCCTCTTCGGTCTGGCGTTCGCTTACTCTGGTGCTGTCCTTTATGCCATTCGAAAGTTTGCCGACAGACGCAAGCTTGGCTTGCCTGGTGTGCCACCATCACTGCATATCAAGCTCACTGGTGCGATGCTATTAGTGCTCGTGCTCGACGGTGCCGGATATTTGCTGGCGGTTGATAACGTGCCCAAAGGCAACAGCGCATTGGTCAGCGCATTGGAGGACGTTTTCGTTGCTGTTGCAATGCTCACGATCAGCGTGGGCCTGATTTTGCCAGGGATGATTGCGCACTCTGCGGTTGAAGTGGCATCCGCTGCACAAAGACTGGCAAGTGGTACGGTAGCGGATTTCACGCGAGCAATGCGCGCTCTAGGTGAAGGGCGCCTTGATGAGGCGCACGCCCGTGTCGACCGCCACCCAGTAAAAGTAAACAGTCGCGACGAACTTGGCGAAATGGCCCAGAGCTTCAATAACTTACAGGCGGAAATCGCCGGCGCAGCGCACAGCATTGATGACGCCCGCGAAGGGCTGATTGGTGCACGAAATCAAGTTGAACTGGCCCAGCGCAGCTTGGAGCAGCGGCTCGCAGATTTGCATGTGGCGCTAGAACAGCGCAAACAGGCCGAACAGCGTGCTGCTAGTGCCAATCAGGCCAAATCGCAATTTTTGGCTAACATGAGTCACGAAATTCGAACGCCCATGAATGGCATCATGGGCATGACGGATTTGACACTCGACACGACGTTGACTGCATCACAGCGCAGCTATCTGGAGGCAGTGAAAAGTTCGGCAGCATCGCTTTTGGTAATTCTCAACAGCATTCTTGATTTTTCTAAAATTGAGGCTGGCAAGATCGAACTCGAATTTATTGCGTTTGACATAGGGCAATTGGTAAGTGACACGCTCCAAGGCATACAGGTTCGCGCCAAGGAAAAGCACCTCGTCTTGCGCTTTGACAGTCCACAGGATCTGCCCGCCCGTCTGGTTGGGGATCCCGGTCGCCTTCGACAGGTGCTATCGAATCTGTGCGACAACGCCATTAAATTTACTAGCGCGGGAGAAGTAAGGGTGGCGCTGCAACTTTCTGCAGTAAGTGAGAAAGTCGTCGAGGCAATCTTTTCAGTAGCGGATTCTGGCATTGGTATCGCGCCTGAAAAAATGAAGTCAATATTTGATGCCTTCTCACAGGCTGATGCATCAACAACGCGAAGTTATGGGGGCACCGGCCTGGGATTGGCAATTAGTGCCAGCTTGGTGGAACTGAT
>CANBYM010000008.1 GCA_947373605.1 Comamonadaceae bacterium | reverse complement strand
CATCGATCGACCGGGGCAGCCCGACGCTAAGCACCTGATTGGCGTCACCTACAACATCAATGCAAGGCGCCAACAAGAAGAGGAACTCAAGCGACTCAACTTCGAATTGGCCGCCCAAAAGGCGCAATTAGAGCAACTGAACATTAGCTTGCACAACATGGCGATGACGGACGCCCTAACCAAGCTCCCCAATCGCCGCTTACTCATAGACCGCGTAGAACAAGCGCTAATCTCCGCCAAAAGAACCAAACAGATGGGCGCACTCTTGTTCATGGACTCCGACAATTTCAAAGCAGTCAACGACCAACTCGGACATGAGGTGGGTGACTTATTGCTAATAGAAATTGCCAACCGCCTTACGGCAGCGGTAAGAGGAACGGATACTGTGGCGCGGATTTCCGGCGATGAGTTCGTTGTAATGTTGGAAAATCTGGGAACAGACGCTAAGCAAGCGGCGAATAAAACACGTTCCATCGCCAGGAAAATTCTTAAATGCCTCAGGTTGCCTTATACCTTAGGGGCGGTTACCAAGAGCAGCACCGTCAGCATTGGTGGAACCTTAATGCAAGAGGGGCATCAAAGCTTTGACGATATTTGTCACCAGGCAGATGCTGCAATGTACAGCGCAAAAAGAGCTGGGCGTAATACCTTTCGCATGTACGTTCCGACCATGAAAAATTACTTACAGGTGCAAGTGCGCAGCAGTCATCAAAGGGTTGATGTCGCAGGCAGCTAAAGCAAGCTCAAATCAACCCGTGCCGGTTAATAAGTCGCTATGGTCCGCCTTCTCCAACGACAACATAAGGCGCCCAAAACAAAGGATGGGCATAAGAAACGTGCTGCTCAGCATCGCTCTGTTGCATTAGTGCCAAGATGGACTGGCGCAGTGCTTCGGCGCGGCTAACCGAGGCCTGTCCCTTAACCAAGCGCTCAAAAAGTCCGGTCACCAGCAAGCGCGCACTGCCGGATTCAACCGGCCACATCGTAACCAGCAACGTACGTGATCCCGCATAGAAGAATCCGCGCGCCAGCCCGGAGAGTGCTTCAGACCCCTGCCCCTCACCCGACCCCGTATTGCATGCGCTTAGCACCACCCAATCGGCATCCAGCTTGAGTGTCAGAATGTCTTCCAGTGTCAGCAATCCATACTGCCCACCGCCTGGATTAGCCAATGCAAGTGAGGGCACCATAACGCCAGGGAAGTCTCCGGGCAGCAAGCCATGTGTCGCAAAAGCCACCACGCGCCGCTTCGACAAATCCAACGACATAACATTTGCCCTAGAAGCCTGCTTGCCCAGGTACACATCTTTATCCGTGTCGGCTTTGAGTGAGCGCGCTATTGAAAGCACTTCATCGCGGGTGTCTGGCAACGCAGGCAATACGCTGTAATCTAACCATTTAAGTGCCTTGCGGGTAGAGAGTTCACTGGCACTTGGTCGTGGAATATCAAGGTTTCGCAGGCCGTTATTGGGCTGGACTGGCGCCGCATCAAGTGCAAATTGCGGGTCGCCAAAACCGATAAACGATTGCCGATCCAGTTTGCCTGACTGCATATTGCGCAAGCTCAGCAGCGAATTTACAGACGGCACCTGGCTGATCGCCAATTGTTGAATCAACCAAGGCAATGCACGGTGATTTTCGTATGTAAGGCGGGTCCTAGTTCCCACAGCCGCCATGGTGGTCGGCAAAACAGCCAGGGGCAACTGGCTAAGCGCGTCGTTGGACGAAACAATCATCTGCGCCGCGCCACGCCACCCAGCCGCAACAGGCACAAGCAGTTCGCTGAATATGCGATAGCCTGCATTCACATCAAAATCCGGTAAGTTTTTGCTGATATCTACGGCCCCCGGATCCAGCGACTTACGAATGCTCCGCACCAATGTGCGCAAATCACGTTTACTCAATGCGGAGCGGACAAAGGCGGTTTCCCCGTCTTTGCGAAAAGCCCATACATAAGTGCCGCTGTCAGTCGTAAAGATATTGACTACGGCCTCATCCGCATGCATTGCAGTTTGTACATCTACAACGTCCGGTGACGCAGGATGTAATAAGTTATCGTAGGCCGGAAAGCGCTTCCTAATCTCACTTTCAAGTTGTTTGCGAGCTTGGCCGACAGCTACTATGCGCTTTCGCAAATCAGCAATGGCATCGGATGCTTGTTGATCAGGCGCCAGATTGATCATCTCACCAAGCAGCTGATACAAGCCGATCTCCTCCTGCTCCAGATCTTGCTGCCGACGAATGTCTATACCCATTTTCTCGTCTTGTGCGGCTGTACGTACTGCCGAGGCCGACAAAGCGCGTTGCGTCCTCAGGCTGCGTAATGCATCTGCAAGTTTGAACGACTCTTTGGGCGCATTGAGACCGGAGGACACTATTGTTCCAACTGAATGCAGGTCTCCTAACAGTTTGAGATAAGACTCCAGTATCAGAGTTCGGTAGGTCGCGCGAATTACTGAGGTATCGCTACCGCCTGCCGCATCTTCGTAAAGCAGCAGCGGGCTCACAAAGCGAAAGGCATCCAACGCTTCAAGATTACGATCAAGTAGCTGCAATGCCATTGCACGAACACCCATCAACTCCGCATAATCAATGTGTCGATCGCCCAAAAATTGTTTCGTCAAAGGAATCAGCCGGTTAAGCACTGACAGCGCATCGGCTGGTCGTCCGGTCTTTACTAGCGCCAGAGCCCATCCAAGGCTGCCCTGCGCAATGAGCGCCTGCGCCTTCGAGGAATTGGAAAAGGACTGATAAATGGAATCATATTCGGCCAACGCTTCGGCATATCGCTCCTGTGCGATTCGAATCCCGGCAATTTGCAGTCGCAGGTTGCGTACCCATACAGAATCCTGCGGGGTGCCAATTGCAACATAAATCTGCGTGCCAGCGTTAGAAAGGCGTTCAGCTTCACTAAAGCGCCCCTGATGCATTAAAACCTGGACGAGGGGGCTAACCAGCGCAGCCGTATAAAAGGAATAGTGGCCTGAATCCTTCAGACTATCTAACAATGCTTCACGTGCAAATACTTCCGCATCCGTCAGTCGCCCTTGCTTAAGCCGTATCAAAGCCAGTTTCGAACGTGCATTGTTTGCAACAAAGTGATAGTACGCATCCGGCTGAGAGACGCCCTCCCCCTTTCCTCGTTGCTCCCTACGAACTTCTTCGATTGTGGCGGGCATATCGCTGACGCAATGCGAGAACAATACCTCCGCCTCCGCTAGCTTGCCCTGTGCCAGTAAAAAATCTCCCTGCAAAATATCCTGACTAAATGTCCACAGGTGAGAATACCTAGGCGAGTATTGCTGACTTCTGCCGAACGCTATTTCATCTGCCGAATTTTTGAAATTGCTTTCAGCAGCGTTCAAGTCACCCATGCTTAGGTAAGCCTGTCCAAGGTAGCCGAACAGAGTGGCGCGAATTCCGGGCTTAATTCCTTTTGGCACTTCATCCAGGGCTTGATTCAGCGCTTCAATTGCGTCTTTAAAATTTGCACTTAGCCGTTTCGCCTGGCCTAGCAAAAATAAGTCTTCGTAAATACTGGTGTCCCCACCAAGCGCCACCACTTTCTGCATGTTTTCGACAAACGCGGTCATGTTGCCAATTGACTGTGCCGCCAACGCTTTCTTTTTATAGAAACTCGCAGGTCGTAAATTGTTGGCACCCTCAGGAGCTACCGCTTGCAATAGTGTTTGTGCTTCCTGTAAACGAATCAAATCCGGCTTCGTCTGTTCGAATATAGTTTCGATATCTGCAATGGTGCGTGGCGTATGCGGTTCGATTGGAGCCTGAGTTGCAGCGAATCCGCAAGTTAGGGGTAGGCCAATGACAAACCCCGAAAAAATAACAATTTTCCAGTTGCACATTTTTCCCTCCCTATACCTTCGAATGTAAATCTCAGGTCTGCAACTGGCTGGCCCGCTTCAGCCAAGCCAAGCAATATTGAGATTAATGCCATCAGGGTGGCTTGACTTTGGTTGAAGCTCCGTCATCACATTAGCGCAGGTCCCGGCCAGGAGTCAAGTAAAGTGATGCAGCAGCAGCTTCTACACTCGAATCGGTTGCCTGAGCCAAGAGACGAGATCCCTATACTGCAAGTCATCAAAATTGAAAAAGCAAGTCCAGTAGCACTGTTTTTTGATATGGAAATTCATTCAGAACCTATTGCGTGCCAACCACTACATAGCCACGATTCTCCACCGTGTCAAAAGTTCGCATGCCTTTCACCAGCGTCGTCGCAGGCATCCAGACCCAACCAGCCACGGCCGGATTGACATCAAGCACAAGAAACGAATCTGACAATGCATCGTATGCACCAAGTGGCGAGATGTGCCCACCGCCTTTCTGGCCCACGGCATCTCGCCGGTAATTCACGATCGCATATTGGCCACCATGTGAAAGGCTTTCTATTAAGTCGCCGCGGATAGCCTGCTCAGAGGTCGCGTCACTGACGACTACGACCTTTGTAAGAAGTCCGTTTGCACGAAGCATCGCGTCAAATTGGCGCAATTGATATCCGAAGTCTTCTGTTTTTTTGCCTCCAATATCAATGGGTTCCCCGAGCACCTGCGCTCGAGTCTTAGGGCCCTTTTCGATTACGCTGTCCTGTGTGAATCTGGGGACGATTGGGTCCGCGCCAATTGACATGTACTGCACATCTTCCTTGCGTAAACGCGTGTGATCGCGTGGCAGGTTGGCACTGCGACTGTTCACGGTGTTGAGTACGATCGCTGCCGAGGTCGGCCCACAAAAAGCGCCGTTGTATTGGGCTTCAAACTGATTTACAAGTACCCCGAAATTTACTTTTGCAGTCGATCGGCCAAGACGTGCCGCGCCCTCATCGGATGAAAACGGGACGAGTGCAGTGGACACCTTCGCATCTGCGCTTGACGTCGTAGCGTTGGTAACTGGAGTCTGCAAAGCGCAGGCCGACAAAAGCAGCGCTGCAGTCGTAATTAGCGCGGCGGAAAATAGGCTTTTAAAGCGTGACATATCTAACTCCATAAGTTGCGGCGAGCGGTGCAGATCAAAGCCAATTTGAAAGGACCGGAAATTCTTTTTTTTCGAGTTCACTGAGATTGGCCTACAACTCCCGGGCCATGAACACCACGACTGGTCTGAGTTCCTCGGGGAAGTCGGACGGCGCATCGACTTCGTCGAATCCGAGCTTGCGATAGATCTCGTGGGCCTTGGTCATGGAGCGGTGGCTGTCAAGTATGACCCGCTTGTAGCCATAGAGTCGCGCTTGCTCAAACAGCGACTCCACCAAACGTTCGCCGATTCTTCGCCCACGAAAGGCAGGTTGCACAAACATGCGCTTAAGCTCTCCAATCTCCGGATCATCAGATTTGAGAGCGACGCAACCCGCGGCTTTACCATCCACGGTGGCCAGCAAAAAGCATCCCGAAGGTGGAAAATAGCAACTTGGTAGTGTTGTGATCTCCTGTTCCCACCCGCTGAATGCCGCAACTTGACTGCTGCCTGGAACAAGTTCAAAAAACCACTCAAAGTAACATCGAAGCAGACCCTGAATGCCAGCAGTTTGGCTCGCATTTTCGACAGGTTCTATTTTCAGCATGACGCCTCCGCCGTAAGCATTTAAGAAAATTCAGGCCCGTGCATTAACTTTTTGGCAGTTCGCTTCCGGAAGGGTATATCTATTTCTCGCCATTCACGGTCCAAAAAAGGTTGCCTGGAATGCAATGGAAATTGAGTTCCACGATAAGACCCGCTGCGCCTATTACCAAAATTATGAAGTTGGAATCTTGGTGCTATCACAATCAATTGTCAATGTGACAGGCAACGAATGCATTTACCTGTCGCCGATGCATCTAATTACCCCATTTTATAATACCAGTCAAAAAAATGTAGAGCCCAAGATGACACCAGAGCCTCATGCCTTTTTCGCCGGCAAGGTTTTAGCCTTGTCCGCCCTATGCAGCTACTCTCCTGCATTAACTCTTTGAACAATCCGCTGATCGAACAGGCAACTATCAAAGATAGGCAAGTGAGATTTCTTCTAGCAGAATGCGCCGAAAGACGGTAAGCGTTGCTTGGGTTGAAAATTCTTTCAGCCGACATGGACGGCACTCAACGCGTTGCGCTCAGGTCGCATCGCCTGCCATCCATCCAGACGCGGACTTACGCACCAAGTTCTAAAGCGTACCAGGACGCGTGCGTGGCGTGTCAGGGCTCATTTCCCAGTCGACCTGCGCAGCAACTTCAAAACGCGAACGCCCAGCGTTCTTTGCACGGTACATCGCGGCGTCCGCTGCGTTCAGGATGTCCAATGGCAACATTGCCTCGTCATCGCGTGTGCTGGCCACACCAATACTGAGCGTAACGTGCTGCGCAGTAGGTGACGCTAAATGCCCGATCCCTTCGGATCGAATTTTGTCCAGACATTGTTGTGCCGCATTGCAGGCCTGGTTCAAATCGGAACCCGGCAAAAGTATGACGAATTCTTCCCCGCCATAATGCGCAACCACTTCGCCGGCACGGCGAACGCAGCGGTGCAGCACGCCGGTCACGCGCCGCAGACATTCGTCGCCGCTCAGGTGACCGTAGTGGTCATTAAACAATTTGAAGTGGTCGATATCCACCAACAACAAGCTGAGGTGCTCCTTGGCGCGCGAAGCGCGCTGGCATTCGGCAAAAATTGCCTCATCAAAGTGGCGTCGATTGGCCAGTCCGGTCAGTGGGTCCAGATGTGACTCCTGCATCAAACGCGTATTGCTGTCCTCCAGCATTCGCCCTTTTTGCACCAGCTCCGTTACGTCCATCCAGGAGGCCACCAGATGACCGGTCGACATTCGGGTCTCGTAGGTCATGAACCACTGGTTGCCGCCATATACCTTGATTTGTGGATCAGGAATTCGACCCCGCGATCCCAGGCGCTGCGCCAGCCACTCCTCTTCACGCCCTACGGCAGCCTGAATTTCGCGGCGTTCCAATTTGACACGCACTAGTTCCTCGAATGTCTTACCAATGTCCTTCGGTGAGCGAAAGTCGATTCGCATTTGGTTGATCTTTTGGTTAAAAAGCACCAAGCGGTCCTGCGCGTCCCATATTTCCAGCCCAATGTCCAGCGTGTTCAGGCTCGAAGTCAGCAATGCACTGGCACTGCGGACACGCATTTCACCTGCGCTCAGCCAACGCCATAGCATCAGGTTAATTGTCAGCATGACCATCGCGGCACCAATCCCGAAGTTGGCTGTCTCATTCACCATGCCACTGGCATCCGCATCGATCGCCCGCCACCAAGCCAGCAGGCTGCAGCCGCACATGTCAATGGCAATCAATACCAGCCACCAGGCCATGTCCGCTCTGTCCGCTGCTTTCATACTTGTCACGCTAACCGTGGATTCTGAAAGCAGCATTAAATTTTGACCATGCTGTTCATGCAAGACATGCCGCGCCTGAGCCATACGATTTGGCTCCACTGCTGAACTGACGCCTAGTCCTTGTTCCGTTCGTCCCCCCACTGCTTTGGGTAAGTACCTAGCCCCGTGTTCATATTGATTTAAGCTGGCTCCGTATCCTTGAAACCTTGGACTGACGCCAATCCATCAAAACAGGGAACAACATGCGACTGCTCGGTTTTTGCTTGGCCACGCATCCCGCTGCAACGCTGCCACGAAGGCGTGCGCAAACGTCGGGCTTCACACTGCTGGAGTTACTGGTAGTCATTGTTATCATTGGATTGCTGGCAGGGCTGGTGGCGCCCCGGTACTTCGGCCAGGTCAGCAAGTCCAACACCCAGGTCGCGCATGCCCAAATCGATCTACTGCACAAGGCCTTGGATCAGTACCGCCTTGACGTGGGAGGTTACCCCTCCACTGATCAGGGTCTGGCAGCTCTGAACACACGCCCCCAGGGCCTGGATCGATGGGCAGGTCCCTACTTGGAAAAGGCCATACCACCGGACCCCTGGGGCGCAAGCTACTTCTATAAGTCTCCTGGCGAACACGGTGAGTACGACTTGTTTTCGCTTGGCAAAGACGGCCAGCCGGGTGGCGAGGGTGAAAACGCCGATGTCACCTCATGGAGCCAGTAGCATGTTCAGCCGTTTTCAACTGGTGGTGCGCGATCCGGCAGGTGCGGTGCAAATCCTGAACCTGAAGGCAGTCGATGCTGCTGCCGCCTGTGTCTTGGCCACGCAAGATGGCCTGCAGGTGCTCGGCTGCACGCCGCAGGGCCGCGGCTCCGATATTGCAGCAACAGGTGGAAAACGACTGGGACTGGACATGGCCCAATTTTCGTTTGAACTGGCCACGCTGCTGGCGGCCGGCTTGTCCGTGGCCGATGCGCTGCGCACACTGGGCAACAAGGAAACTGTGCCCGCGCGACGTGCTGCATTATTGGACGTCGCCCAAGGTATTCAAGAAGGTTTGCCGCTGTCGGCAGCGCTGGCGAGCCACACCGGACGCTACCCGCCTCTGCTGCTGGCCACAGTGCAGGCCAGCGAGCAGACCGGCGACCTCAGCCAATCGCTGCTGCGCTATGCCGAGCACCAGCAGCTGATCAAAGCCTTGCGCGACAAAGTGGTCGGTGCTGCCGTCTATCCAATGTTGCTGCTGGCAGTGGGTGGTGTGGTCATCGTGTTTCTGGTGACCGTGGTGGTACCCAAATTTGCCAGTTTGATTGCGAGCAGTCGGCATGAGTTGCCCTGGAGTTCGGCTTTGCTGATGTCCTGGGGTCGCTTTGCAGCCGCACATGGTTGGGAGCTGGCACTGGCCGGCTTGCTGCTGCTAGGACTACTGGTGCACTTCGTGCGTAAGCAGGCGGCCCAGGGCGGTAAAGCCGCCTGGCTCGACGCTGTGCCACTTCTGGGCCCGGCCATACGCCAGTTCCGTCATGCCCAACTCTATCGCACCACGGGCATGCTGGTGCGTGGCGGCATCGCCGTGCCGCGCGCCCTGCAACTTGGCGCCAGTCTGCTGGGTAATGCCGACCGCGCCAGACTGCAGCACGCGGTGCAACTCATTCATGAGGGCCAAAGTCTGAGCGCCGCGCTTGAATCTGCCAAACTGTCTGACCCGGTGGCCACCAGCATGCTCAGCGTAGCGGAGCGCACCGGCGCGCTGGCCGACATTTTGGAGCGCATTGCGCAGTTCCACGACGCCCATCTGCAGCGCTCCGTGAACCTCACCAGTCGGCTATTTGAACCTCTGTTGATGATTCTGATCGGGCTGGTGGTCGGCGGCATCGTAGTGCTGATGTATTTGCCGATTTTTGACCTTGCCTCCAGCCTGCAATAGCCCCAACGCGAAGCGCTCACCATGAACACGGCCACACTCGCCACACCCCAGCTTAATGCCGACTTAGTTCAAGAGGCACTGCAGCAGCTTGGGCAGCGCTCGCGCATGAACTGGATGGCCGAGCGCATGGCGTTAAGCGAGGCCGACTTTCTGCCATATGCCGGTCAGTACTTTGGAATGGAAGTGCTGGACATGACCGCACTTCGCAGTCTGAATCCAGACTTTGGTCTGGTCTCATTTGGCGATTGCCAGCGGCGAACCTGTCTGGTGGGAACGCTATTGCAAGCCGATGGTGAATCCGAGTTGCTGGTGGTACTGACTGACCCGCTCGATACACGACTGCGTCAATGGTTGGAAAGCCGCCTGCGCAATCACAGCGCGCGTGAAGCCCTGGCCAGTGCCGCCGATGTGCAGGCATTGCTGGTGGCCGAGGAGCGCTCTATCAAGGCCATGGATGCGGTGCAGCTTCAAACCGAACACAACAGCGGTGCCAAAGAAGAATCAAGCGCCATTTCCATCTCCCGTATCGACGCCACGCAAAGCCCGGTCGTGCGGCTGGTTGACTCCACGCTCTACGATGCGCTGCGCAGCGGCGCCAGCGACATACATATGGAAACGCATCCCGGCGGCATGCTCATCAAGTACCGGCTTGACGGCGTGCTGGAGGTGGTCAAGCAGATTGACAGCATGGAGATTGCGCATCAGGCCATATCGCGCATCAAAGTGGTGTCCGAACTCGATATTGCAGAGCGACGGATACCGCAGGACGGGCGCTTCCAGGTTGTCATCAATGACCGCGACATCGACTTTCGCGTTTCCATCATGCCCAACCTGTTTGGTGAAAACGCGGTGCTGCGGGTGCTTGACCGCAAACATCTGACCGGACAGTTCCATGCGCTCACTCTGAACACTCTGGGCTTTGCCGCACCGGTGCTGGAGTTCATCCGTGAAGCATCGCAGATTCCCTACGGCCTGTTGCTGGTGACCGGGCCCACCGGCAGTGGCAAGACCACAACTTTGTACGCGGCCATTTCAGAAATTAACAGCGGACTTGACAAGATCATCACCATTGAGGACCCGATCGAATACCAACTGCCCGGCGTGCTGCAGATCCCTGTCAACGAGAAAAAAGGCCTGACCTTTGTGCGCGGGCTGCGCTCGATCCTGCGACACGACCCGGACAAGATCATGGTGGGTGAAATTCGCGACGCTGAAACCGCGCACATCGCCGTGCAGGCTGCGCTCACCGGCCACCAGGTCTTCACCACGGTGCACGCCAACAATGTCTTTGATGTCATCGGCCGCTTTGCCAATATGGGCGTTGACAGTTACAGCTTGGTGGCTGCTCTCAATGGCATCGTTGCCCAGCGGCTGCTCCGCATGAACTGCACGCAATGCGCTACCTCTTGTGAAGTGGCAGTTGAACTGGTGCGGCGCAGCGGCATCGCGCCCGAGCGTGTGATCGGCGCTGTTTGGCGCCGCGGTCTGGGCTGCGCGCACTGCCGCGGTACTGGATACAAAGGCCGCCGAGCCATTGCGGAAACCCTGCCGATCAGCGATATCATGCGCGAGCAACTCGTGCAGCGCACCTCACTAGCGCAAATTCGCCAATCAGCGCGCGCCAACGGCTTCACCAGTCTGAGGGAAGCCGCCGTCGCGCTGGCCTTGGGTGGCGAAACCACGCTCGAGGAGATAAATCGTGTCACGCCCGTGGAATAAGTCCGTGCTGTTGCACATCGGCGAGCGCCAATTGCGCGCCTCAGTACAACCGGCGCGGGCCTGGCCCTGGCGCAAGGCGGTGGTGGCCAGTGAGGAGCACGTGTTTGCTGCCGACCTCACGCCACCCTATGCTGCGGCAATTGCCGCCACCCTGGAAGAGTTGCAGGCATGCGGCGATCTGCGTGAGAGCTCCCTGCACGTCACGGTGGCCAATGTCCACGTGCACTTCGACGTAGTGGCTGGCGACTACGCCACATACAGTGACGCGCAATTGCGGGCGATCGCCCAAAGCTGTGTATTCGAACTGTTGGGCAATGCTGCCGCCCATCAGACCGTGCGCTGCCACTTGCAGCCGGACCTGCGCCATCTTTTTCTGTGCGCGATGGACAGACAACTGGTTGACGATGTTGTGCAAGCCGCACAACAGCAAACGATGAAATTGGCATCGTTGCAACCGGCGTTTTGCCACCATTGGAACCACCATGCCAGCACACTGGAATCAGGCAATGGTGTTTTTACCGTACTGGACTCCGGGCGCATCCTGATCGCCTGCGCCCTGCGCGGCTCCATCATGGCCCTGAGCTATGGGGCTTGGAACCTCCCTGCCATAGCCAGTGCCGACGCGACGCAAGGCGGACGCATGCTGGATCAGCGCGTGGATCGCCTGCTGGCCAGCTTCGGCCAACCAGCCCGGCAAATGCTCGACTTTGTGCTGCTGTCCGGGGAGCCACTGACTTGGACGCCAAGCGCACGCTGGCGCCTATGCGTCAAACCGGAGGAAATCCCATGAAGCACCCGGCACTGCAACTGGAATTTGCACCACAGGCGCGCCGCATACCGCCAGTTAGCATGGGCCTGTTGCTGGTCAGCATGCTGGCACTGGGCCTATGTCTGTTGGCTTTGGCAAAGGGCCTTACTGAGCAGGCCCAGCAGTCCCGGCAGCTTGCTGCGTTGGGCGAGGCGCGGCGCAATTCTTCCACCTTGGACACGCCAGTGCAGCGGCGCGATCCGCTGGAAGTGGCGCGCGCGCAGTTTGTACGCAAGACGGCCCGCAGCATGGCAACGCCTTGGGCCGATTTGCTGGCAGCGTTGGAATCCACTCCCGCCGACGTCGCCCTATTGTCGGTAGAACCATCGGCCACCAAACGCCGTGTCACCCTTACCGCCGAGGTGGCCAGTGACAGCCAGATGCTGGCCTATCTGCGCAGTCTGCAAGCCGACAGCCGCCTGAGCAACGTTCTGTTGGTTTCGCACCAGTTGCAGGCGCAGGCTCCGGGTACGCCGCTGCGCTTTCAATTGGAAGCCCGTTGGGGCGACGGATCATGAGTACGTATTTGCCAGGACTGTGGCACCGGGTGCAGCGCCGCTATGGCGTATATCACTCGCTAGCCGTGGGACTGTTACTGCTGTCGCTGTTGTTGGGTGCCTGGGCGGCGGACCTTCACACCCAGGTCGAAACCTTGCGCGCAATCATCAGCGCCAAGCGCGTCGCACAATCGAAGGCTTCGCAAGCGCCGCGCCGGCGCATTCCCGTGGCTGAACAGGTGAATGCATTTGTCGATGGCATCCCATCGTTGGATACCAATGCCAATGACCTTGAGCGACTGTTCCAAAGTGCCCGCCAACACAATGTGCAGCTGCCGCGTGGCGATTACAAATTCAAACAGGAATCGGGTGAGCCGCTGGCCAGCTACTCGGCCAGCTTCCCGGTCAAGGCGGAATACGGTGCGCTGCGCGACTTCAGCGCAGACATACTGGACAACCTGCCCCACGCTTCGATGGAAGAGCTGCGTATGACGCGCGCCAGTGCTGACAGCAAGGTACTGGAAGCCGTGATCCGCTTTACCTTTGTCTACCGGAGGTGACCCATGAGCCGCCTGAAGCACAGCGCCCGTTCCGCCTTGCTGGCACTCGCCTTGGGTGCCAGCGCATACCTTGCCGTGTACTGGTCGCCAACGCCACAGGCCACAGCCGATCTGCCGGTTCTGGCAAAACCCACTGGCAATGCGGTGATTGGCTACACACTGGCGGATAGCGCCGGCAGCACTCCGCTGGAGAGCGACCCGTCACTTCTTGCGCCCAAGCGCGTGCAGCATTCGCCCGTGCCAGGGGGTGATGCATTTGCACTGATGAGTTGGTTGCCGCCGCCCAAGGCGTCTCCCCCGCCGGCCCCACCGCCGCCACCCGTGGTGGTCGTACCCACCGCGCCGCCACTGCCCTTTACCTTTGTCGGCTTGCTCGAAAAAGGTGTGGGCATAGATCAGCCCAAGGCTTTTCTGGCCCGTGGAGATACCTTACTGGTGGTCGCCACCGGCGATACCGTCGAGAACAACTACAGCGTGGACAGTATTACGGCACAACAAATCACGCTGACCTACCTGCCGCTGAAAACGCGGCAGACACTTGCCGTCACTGGAGCAACACGATGAGCCCGCACAACACCCCGCCAAAATGGCTGCGTCTGAGCCTGGTTGCCTGTGCCGTGATGCTGTGGGGCTGCGCCAGCAGCCGCTTGCACAGCGATGGCATGCGGCTGATGAACGAGGGGCAGGAGGACGAAGGAATGAAAATGCTACAGGAGGCATCCAAGCAGGAGCCCAGCAATGCCGAATACCGCATCGACATGCTCAAGCAGAGCGACATCTACACCGACAAACTGTTGCAGCAGGCAGATGCCGCGCGCCAAGCCGGTGACACCACGATGGCGCAGGCGCTGTACGCCAAGATTCTAAAGATCCGCCCCTCCAGCGCACTGGCCAGGCGTGGCCTTGCCACTATCGAATTAGACGTGCGCACCGCCCGTCTGGTAGCAGACTCCGAGCGTATGCAGCGCGAGGGCCACCTTGATCTGGCGCGCGACAAGGCGCGCGCTGCGCTGGTGGTGAATCCCAGCAACGCGGCTGCCAAAGCCCAACTGGCACGGCTGGCCGAACAGGAGGAAAAGGCCAACGACGCTCGCAATGAAAAAATCGCTGCTCAGTCCATCATGAACAATCCGGTGACGTTGCAGTTCCGCGATGCCAACCTGCGCATGGTGTTTGAAGCGCTGTCACGCACCAGCGGCCTGAACCTGATCCTGGATCGCGACGTGCGCCCCGACTTGAAGACCACCATCTTCGTCAAGGATGCAGCGATTGCCGACACGGTGGACATGATCCTGCTTCAAAACCAGTTGGAAAAGCGAACAGTCAACGCCAACACCCTATTCATCTACCCTGCGACCGCGGCCAAGCAAAAGGAATACCAAGACTTGCAGGTTCGTACATTCCAGATTGCCAACGCAGATGTTAAGTACCTGCAAACCGTGCTCAAGACGGTACTCAAGGTCAAGGACATTTCGGTCGACGAGCGCAGCGGCACACTGGTGATGCGCGACACGCCGGACGCCATCGCCGTGGCATCCAAAGTGATTGCCGCGCACGACGTGCCCGATGCCGAAGTGATGCTTGAAGTCGAAGTGCTGGAAGTGTCACTGGACCGGCTGACCAACCTGGGAATCCAGTTGCCAACCTCCTTTGGCCTGTCCACACCGACTCCGGCCAACGGACCGCTCACGCTGGGCGCATTGCAGGCGATCGGCAGCAATGACCTGCTGGCCACGCCGCTATCGTTGGGGTTGAACTTTCAGTTGCAGGACACCGACACCAACATCCTTGCCAGCCCCCACATTCGCGCTCGCAACAAGGAAAAGGCGCGCATTCTCATCGGCGACCGCATACCTACCATTACCAACACCGTGACCCCGGTGCAAACCGGTGCCGGGGTGGTGACCGGCTCGGTGCAGTACCAGGATGTGGGTCTCAAGCTGGACTTCGAGCCGCAGATATACAACGACCAGGAGGTGGGTATACGTATCTCGCTGGAAGTGAGTTCCATCGCCAAGGAAATCACCGGACCCAATGGCTCGCTGGCCTATCAAATCGGCACCCGCAATGCGCAGACAGCGGTGCGCCTGCGCGATGGAGAGACGCAGATCATGGGTGGCCTGATCAATTCACAGGACCGCAATGTGGCCGACAAGATCCCTGGCCTCGGACATCTGCCGGTGGTGGGCCGCATTTTTGGCAATAACAGCGGCACCAACAACAAAACCGAAATCGTGATGACCGTGACGCCGCACATCCTGCGTGCACCAACGCTTCCGGATGCAGCCGTGCTCTCAGTGTTCTCCGGCACCGAAGACAGCACACGCGAGCGACCTCTGCAACTGGACTCCATCGGCACCGTGCGCATCCAGTCCGGCAGCGCCACGGCGGCAACATCAGGCACACCGGCCAGAACTGCGAACGCTCCGGCGACACCTGCTGCAACGGCAGTGCAAAGCGGTACCGGCACACCGGGTGCGCAAGCACCGGCCAGCGCACGTGCACTGCTGCCCTATTTGAACAGCGCCCGCGGCATGGCCGGGATGCCGCCGGTGGTTATCCCCGAGCCGGCGGCAGCGCCCGCCCCAGCCGCAGCAATTGCGCCTCCTTCCGGCACCACGCCTGCAGCGGCTGCAACCGATGACAAGGCGGCGCAATGAAAGTGTTTGGACATTGCAACACCGAGCGCGGCTTCACTTTCATCGAGCTGGTGATCACACTCGCGTTGACTGGACTGGTGTCTATGCTGGCGCTACCGCTGTTTGAAGTGACGGCCACCCGGATGAAAGAGGCCGAGCTGCGCCATGCCCTGCGCGTAATTCGCGGTGCGCTGGACACCTACAAGGCCGCCACCGACAGCGGCAGCCTCAAGCGCGATCTAGGGGCTTCCGGTTACCCGCCCACGCTGGACGTTCTGACTCAGTCGCTGGACCTAGCCGCCAAGCCCGACGCCAGCGGCAGCCTGGCTTCACAGCGCATAGTGATCCTGCGCCAGTTACCGCGCGACCCGTTCAATAGCGACCAGTCACTGCCGCCGGAGCAGACCTGGAACACGCGTGCTTACGCCAGCCGGGCCGACGACCCGCAACCTGGCGATGATGTGTTTGACGTGTCTTCCAAATCCAGCGCCATCGCGCTGGACGGCACTCCTTACGCCCATTGGTAAACGCCATGTTCCGGCCCGCCCTGCCACCACCGTCCCCACGCAGTTGCTACCGGCGTGGCTTTACCCTGATCGAGATGCTGGTGGTGATGACGCTGATCGCAACTTTGCTAACGCTCGCAGTGCCGCGCTATTTCGCCGCACTGGACAACGGTCGATTACGCGTGCAGGCACAAAACATCGCGACGTTGCGCGATGCCATCGACAAGTTCTTTGCCGATCAGGGACGCTATCCCGACGCTCTGGAAGAACTGGTGACCAAGAAATATTTGCGCCAGATTCCGCTGGACCCGGTGAGCGAATCCACGGCGTGGGTGGTACTGCCGCCCCCAGATACATCGGCGGGCAACGTGTATGACGTACAGGCCAGCCCGAGGGCTGCAGTAACGGTCGTGCCGCCGGTAAGCCCGATGAATTCAACAGCACAGCAGGAAAACCAATGATGGCGCACGAACGCGGCATGATGTTGCTGGGTATGCTGATCACCCTGGC
This sequence comes from Comamonadaceae bacterium, assembly GCA_947373605.1. Taxonomy (GTDB): domain Bacteria; phylum Pseudomonadota; class Gammaproteobacteria; order Burkholderiales; family Burkholderiaceae_C; genus Allorhodoferax. The sequence continues at coordinate 32,012 of CANBYM010000008.1, read as the reverse complement.
ACTGGGCAGTATCGGCCTGATGGCCATGGTCGACAACTGGGCGCTGGAACGTCAGCGCGAGCGCGAGCAGGACTTGCTGTTTGTCGGCGACCAGTACCGGCAGGCAATCCGCAAGTACTACTACGGTGCGCCAACCGGGCAGCCACGACAGTTACCGACCAACATGGCGATGCTGCTGGAGGACGAGCGCTACCCGACACCTGTGCGGTATTTGCGTCGACTCTACCCGGACCCGATCACCGGCGGCGACGAATGGGGCGAGGTACGCATCGGCGACCGGCTGGCCGGCGTTTACAGCAAGTCGAAAGCGCAACCGATAAAACAGGACGGCTTTGTACCCGCCAATGCAGGATTCAAGATGAAAGAAAGCTACGAGGACTGGTCTTTTGTCTTCGCCATTCCCACCCGCGCCAACGGTTCTTCGGTGACCCCTCCGAATGTTGCAGTTCGTATTAATCCGGTAAGGCCGTAGTCGATAGAAGGAAGTGCTTTATGAATAACAAAATTCTGCTCGTGGATGACCACATACTGTTTCGCAAGGGCCTGCGCGCCCTGCTTTCGGCGCATCCGGATTTCACGATTGTCGATGACGTGGGTGTCAGCCGCGACATAGTGCAAGTAGCCCAGCGGCAGGAGCCCGACATTGTGTTGATGGACCTGCACACCACAGGCAGCCAGGGCTTGGATACCGTGACGCAATTCAAGCGCCGCTTGACACGGGTCAAGGCGGCTTTACTGACCAGCATGCGCACCGAAGACTATGTGCGTTCGGCACTCGGCGCCGGCGTTGACGGTTACGTGCTCAAAAGTGCCAGTGTCGATGAACTTGTGATGGCGCTCAACAGCGTAGCGGCAGGCAAAAAGTACCTCAGTCCGGATGTCTCAGGCCACCTGGTGGAGAGTTTCCTGCACCCCGAGGTGGCCAACGGCCGTAAGACCGGCATCGACCTGCTGACAACGCGCGAGCGCGGCATTTTGCAATTAATTGCCGAAGGTCGTACCAACCGGAGTGCCGCCGAATTGTTATGTGTAAGCTCTAAGACGGTGGAAAAATACCGCTCCAGTTTGATGCAGAAACTGGGCTTGCGCAATGCTTGCGAGCTGACCCTTGCGGCTATTGAAATGGGATTGGTGGAGCGACCGCAGGCGATCTCAAGGCTGATAGGTGTCTCACCCTCTGGCTTTGCCTCATTGGAATAATGTCGGTCAGGGCACCGTCCAGCCCTGCTCAGCGATCACGCGCCGGCCGCTGGCATCGGCAAAGTGAACGATATACCCGCCCTTGGAGGCGAAGTACTGGCCATTGGCCAGCGCCAGGCGCGGGTAGTACCCGGTCACAACGCGGTGTTCCAGCAAATCCTGCATGCGCTCCAACAGGTAGTCGCGCACCAGGTTGTCCGCCATGTGGTTCAGTGTTTCCGACAACAGGCCGCAGGCCAGGTACGTATCTGCCTGCACCTGCAGTGCAGTCACGGCAATCTTGCGCAAGTTAAACCAGCCAAGGGCAAAATCAACGCGCACGCGCCGCGCATCCGGCAGGTCAAACGGGTAAGTCATGTGCGTCTGGCCGCGCCATGCCGGTGGCAATGGCGTGTTTTCCAGCTCGCCCATGAGACCGGACATGTACACCACCGCATCGCCGCTCGGGCTCAGTGGCAGCGCAGCGATATCCGCCGGGCGCAACCAGAGTATCTGCACATCGCCGGGCGCGGCATGTTCCAGCGTGGCCGCCACGGCTTCTGCCGGCGCATCGGCAGCAAGGACCGTGCTGCTTATATGCACGTCCAGCTGTTTTAGCTGCATAGCCAGAGATTGTGCAGCGGCTTCGCCTACGTCTCCCGCGCGATACACCTGCAACACGTTGCGCAACGGCGCAGTCCCGTCCAACAACCGGTTCGCAATCAGTTCTGCTTCCAACACCACGCCTTTAGAAAAGTACAGCCCATAGTGGCTACCCGCCCTGTCCACCGGCAAATCCACATTCGGAAATAGACAGGGCAAAGCGGCAGCCTCACAAAAGGCATTGACCGGTTCCCAGGTCTTGCCACCCAAGCCCGAGATCACTGCAAACACAGGTTCACGCGCCAGGAATTTTTCCAACTGCTTTTGCCAACCAGAAGGCGGTCCACTTAGCTCCCAAACATGCAATTGCCACTGCTGGTGGGAGCGAAACATCGATTTGCTATAGGCGGTTTTGCCTGAAGTGAACATGTGTGCCGGCATCTTCGGCTGGCGTATATTGCGGTCCGCAAAAAACTGGTTTAACACCGCCAGCATGCCCTGGCGTTTACGCGGTTCAGCGTCGGGCGTGATAATGGTGGCCAAATGCAGCGTGCCATCGTCCACACCCGGCACGCGGCTCTTGTCTAACTGCCGCAAGTAGCCAATCAGCGCTGCCATATCGGCATCACCAAGCGCAAAGTGCGGCATCAGGAAGCTGAGCGCTCGACCCTGTGCATCCAGCCCCTCACGCAGCGCACGGGCCAGGGTGGAGTCGGTATAGGGGTCGCGCTCACCGCGCATCCCGGCTACATAAGGCAGGTCGTGTTCGGCCTCAAGGTTGCGCGGATGAAACAGGTAGAGTCCGGTAATGGGCGGTATGGTGCTGCGCCCCTCCTGTCCGCCATAACCGCTGCGCCTGTGGCAATTGACGCAGGCCGCATCCTTGCCTACCAGGGTTGTCCCGCCATCGCGGCTGGCCTGCAAAGGCGCGCCGGAAGCCAACTGGCCCTCCAGGTAAATCGCCCGCCCTGCGTCCACGCCTTGGGCCGCCCAGACCGTACAGCCGACGAACCAGGCCAACAATACAACGGCAGTGCGGGGTAGGTGGAACAAGCGGTTCACAAGTTCCACCCGTATTACTGTGGGGGTGCCGATACAGACCGCCCCTGGTTGGCTGCGCTGCGCGTATCCACCGTGATACGCCCCAGCTTGGCGGCAGCCTGCTGGCCCGGCCGCTCGAACATATCGTTACCCAACTCCGGGTTCAGTGCAATCCGTTCAATGACCAGTTTGCGAGCCGGTTCGAAACCCGGCTGGGCACCGGTTTCAACGGCCACGGGCATCAGCAAACCTTCAAAGGCATGGTAGTCACGGTAGCGCACCGTGGTCACGGCCGTCTGGCCCGCTGCTTTGCGGACCTCCCTGTCGAGCCGGCTTTCAAGGAACGTCTGCGCATCCACCCATACGCGGTGCACTACGCCGTCCGGCAAAGCCACAAGCAAGACTTGGTGCTTTCGGCCCTCCAGCATGTCGTCGCCCGCCAGGCGAATGTTGTAACCCTTGGCCGCGTAGTCCATCAGCACGCCATCAATTACTGCTGTGTCGTGCGCAAAGCGCATTTCATCGTCCGAAAACGCCTGCATTTCCGGCTTGGACAAACCATTGCTGCGTGCCTTCCAGCCCTCTTTACCATTAAAAATCCGCACCGATTTTTGCCCGCTTGAGATGATTTCGAAGCGGGAACTGCTAGGGCGCTTTTGGTCCAGCATAAAGGGCAGGTTTTGATCCGGCCGGTTTGCCACTTCCACGTGCCCGACCCACACCATGGACCGGATGCGCTGCCAGGCCTGCACACCGCCGCGTGCCTCAGCGTTTTGCTCCAGGATCCGAGCGATCTGCACATCCGCTTCCTTGGGCGCTTGCTGTGCCAAGGCGCCTGTCCACGCGAACCACAGCAGCAAACTGCCGGACAGAACCCCGAGCCAGGCTTTGTCTGTGCGCATCCGTCAATTCGTCCGGGGCTCAGTGGCGGAGATGGCCCGCTGCGCAAACAGGGCATCGTCTAACGGCGGGTTCAGTTTGAAGCTGGTGATTTTAATTTTGTGGGTCTGCGCGACACCTTGCACCGCCGTTTCAAGAACCTGCGGCATCGTCACGCCGTTCACGGTCTTGTAGTCGCGGTAATACACCATCACCGGGTGCATACGGCTATCCAGCTTGCGGGGTTCACCCTCCACTTTGACTTCCAGGAAACTGCTGGCATCCACCCACACATGGTACGGTGAACGGGCTTTGGGGCTGAGGCGCAATTTGTAGGCTGCTTTGCCTTCGACCTTATCAAGTCCTACCAATTCCAGCTTGCTGCCCTTGCTGGCGTAGTCCATCAGTGGACTGTCGATCTCATTGGTTGCGGCGGACTTAGCCTCCTGTTCGTTGAAGGGTTCCACTTCATCACGGTTCAGAAACGGACGGTACTTGTAGCCTTGTTTACCGTCGTAGGCTTGCCAGGCGACTTTGTCTGCAACATTGATTTCCAGGCGACTTTTGTTGGGGCGCTTCAAGCTCAACAGAAAAGGCAGCTTGACATCCTGTGTGCCACCGGCGTCCATTTCACCGGACATACTCAAGCCGTTAATGGCATGCCACGCCTGTGCGCCACCGCGGGCTGCAACATTCTTGGCGGCAATCTGCGCAGCAGTGAGTTCCGCGGCATCGAGGTGGAAGCTGCACGCAAGGCAGCCAAGCGCCACGATAGTTTTGGTGTTCATACATTTCTCCTTGTGAGCCCTGTGAGGTTAAAACTATTTCACTCCACCATCAAACCGTCGGCATGAAACGTACCAATCACCACGTTCACGCGATCACCTACTTTGACAAGATTACCTTTGTTCGAGAAAACCATCCAGTACTCCTGCCCGGCAACTGGCGGCGCGCTTTGGCGCAATGGTCCGACCTTGTCCATCACCGGCACCTGCAACATCACGTGGCTCGCTAACCCATACAGATAAGGCGTGGCATTTTTTTCAGCCAACTGCTTGGCCAGTTCAGCCACTTCCACACGGTAGGTAAAGCGAATCAGGTTACCGGATGAGGTGGAACTCACCCGCAGTTTGTCGACGCCCCACATGGCGACATACTGCTTTTTAGCCTTGTCGGTAATCATTGTGGACCGGAAGGGCGAATGTTTGGCTACGGTGGGTATGGGCGCCGCGGCGGCATTTGCCGGCACGGCAGGTTCGCCGGATGCAGCGCCCGCAGGCGCGCTGACGGTGCACGCAACCAACGCTGTAAGTACCGTCAAGAGGCAGTGCCGCAAACCCGTGATCGAATGTACCGCCATGGTCATGTTCCCGGCCTTGCAGGAGCGAGGTGACGCCGCACCGCGTTCTTCTGCATTTGCGCCTGCAGGCCGATGCGCGGTTGTGACGCATCACCTTCCTCCTGGGCGCGCCGCTGCGCCGCCAGCACATACGGCGAAACGCGCGGCGCCGTCCTGGCGGTCCCGGCACCCGGTGCCGCATCCACAGGCTTGTCCTGAGCCAGTACCGATCCCCCCAGCAAGACCGCACCAGCAAAGATTACCAGCGCGCTGCGACACCGGTAAGGCCTACCTGCCACACCTTCCAAATCAATCATGCGCATGTCCTTTCTTCTATCGGCCAGTTCACTCATTGCTGCGGTGTAGCCGGCCCTTTGGGCGGACTGCCACGCATCCACGACTCCAGATCTTCCGAGGCAAAGTGCTGCTCTGCATCCTGCTTGTGCGGCAGCGAATACCGGGTGCGTTGCACATCGTCCAGCAAGGCCCGGATCTGATCGGCAGTCCGCTCGGCTACACCTTGCGTCGCCTTGATACGCAGCGCCGCAGGCACCGCTTCATCGCTCCATACCTTGAGCGTCTGCTCACGTTGCTGCATTAGCAGGCGGCGCACAGCGGCCTGTTGGTCCGCATCAAGATTCAACTCCGCTGCCAGCAATTGCACACGCTTATCGAGCACCTCGGTCAAGCCTCGATGCACCGGCTTGCGGATGCTTTCCGGCGTAACCGCTGAAGCCGCGTCTTGCGCTGCGATTGCTGCGGGCAACGTTGCACAGATTGCCAACCCAAGGCCTATGCATTGAGTGGCAAAGCAGATCGAGCGGGTAGATTTCTTCGGTGTCATTGGAATCATCCGATTACGGCGATGTTGCGATTCCTCCGGCGAAGTTGTCGACACGTGCGGCGCTTGTGCCAGTCATGAAGAAGCCTATGGCACCCGTCACGCCCGAACCGAAGGTATCACCCAGCGGTACAGAGTCCACCACCGAAGTACTTGTACCTGTGGTCTTCCAGACATACACATTGCCATTGTTGTCCACCTGTGCGGTCATCTTGTCGTTGCCCGCGAAGGTAGCAGTCAAGGTCGCCTGGGTCGTCCAGCCGCCACCATTCACGTTCGTTTCTACAGCAACATTAGTCCCTGTATACCGGACCCGGACACCTGTGGGGTAGACGTTGACCGCTGGCGTTCCACTGGACTTCAGGAGCAGTGCAGGCGTGTCAGCAGGGGTGCCGCTGAAGGTGAACGATGCTGCCTGGCTGTCGCCGAACACCGTGCCTCCCGCGCTGTTACCCCAGTATGCCCAGCCGCCCAGCGTGCAGCTTGGCAAAAATCCGCCTGTGCATTGCGCCGTACCCGAGGCCGCATTGGTGACATCATTTACCCGGATAGCGGCTGCGCCCAACAGAGTCGCCTGATACCAGTTGGAGCCCAGCGTGTTGGAACTTGCACGGTTGAATTGATCAAGCGACGGCGGCGTCGGGACTGCAGGCACAGCGACCGACGTACCCGTCAGCGTAACCGCAGAACCGGTCACAGTCGGTGCCGACGTGGTGATCGCCAGCGAGCCCGATGATGCGCCGAGCGTCGTTGGAGCCGTATAGACCACTCCGACCGTGCACGTCGAACCTGCGGCGAGCGTGGTGGCACAGCTGCCCGTAGCGGTACCCGTTGCACGGGAGAATCCGTTACCGCTGAAGTTCAGAGCGCTGATCGTCAGCGCCGGTGCGCCCAGCGGGTTGGTGATCGTTAGCGTCCGGGCCACAGCTGTCTTGCCGGACGGAATGTGACCAAAGGCAAGCGAGGTCGGGCTGACGCTTGGCAGCGCATAGGTCGTGCCGCTCAGCGTCGTTGATCCGCCGACCATGAAGGCCGCATCAGCCGTAACTGTGACCCCGCCTGTTGAGGTACCTGGAGCCGTACCGGTGTAGCTCACGCCGATCGTGCAGCTCGCACTGGCAACCAACGAGAACGGTGCAGTCAGGCAGGTGCCGCCGGAGCGGCTGAAGCCACTGCCAGTGATCGAAGGTGCGATGCCGGTGACCGTCACATTCCCCGTGCTGGTGTTGGTCACTGTCACAAACTGCACTGGAAGGGTCACAGACTGGTAGCCCGCAAAGCTCAGCGATGCCGGGGCAACGGTCAGATCCGAGGACACACCGTCACCCGTCAGTGCGACTGGTGAACCCGTCACCGGGATATTGGCAGTAACCGTCACCGAACCCGTGGCCAAGCCAGCCGCTGTCGGCGCGAATTGCACCCGGATCACACAGCTACTTGGCGTAGCGGCATTCGCCGTAGCAGCCAATGTCGCGCCGCAGTCGCCCGCATTGCCGGTGAGCACCGAGTAAGCAGCACCGGACTGGTTCAGGGAAACTGCAATGCCGGTCAAGGCCGTTGTGCCGGTTGTCAGCTTGATGGTCTTGATGGAACTGGTACCGATATAGGTCGAGTCGAAAGCCAGATTCGACGGCGTGAGCTCTGCATTGGCGTTCAACACATACTGGACTGCACCGATGTCATTTCGTGCACTACGGCTATTGCCATAGAAGTCCAGCGCCGGGACGCCTGTGGCTGAATTCGTACCACCAGCAACTGCCGGCGAACCCGCCGGTATCGAGTAGGCGCCCAGTTCAGTTCCCACCAAGGGACCTGCCACCATATATTCCTGCGAGGTCGTTGTCGAAACATTCGGGCGGCTCAGGGTCAGCGGACCATACACCAGGTTCAACCAGTTGTGGCCCTCATCCACCGTTGCTGTCGGCTGAATACCGCCATACGGCCGAATGCCGCCCACCGTATCCCCAAACGTAAACTGCTGGGCGTTGCTGGTGCTCTCCGAAGCTCCCGGAGGTGCGTTGAAGCCTTTGCACGAAGCGGCGCCGTTTTGCCCGCCAGTAACATCCGAACGGCTACCGCAATATTCCGGTGGTACGCGCGCGCCATTACAAACTTGCGCAACCACCGGATTGGACACGCCCAATTTATTGGTACTGCTTGCAACGATTTCGTTCAGGTTCGAAATGTCACCGGTACCGGTCAGGATCGAATTGGTAATCACCAGCTTATTTACAGCAGCGCTGATGATGCCGGTGTTAACGTCATCGGTACGCAGGCCGATATCCCAGTATTGCGCGCCGCTCGCGCATTCACCGGTCGTACCCTGAGTAAGCTGAGGCGTGATCACCACCAGGTTCTGTTGCGATTGCAAGCCACTTCCAGCCTTCTGGATATCGACCCTGAACGTGCGATTCTGCCAGAACAGGTCGTTCACCAATGCAGGGCGCGAGAACTTAACGCAATCGCCGTTTCTCAGGCCACCGGTTCCCGTGCCGTTGGTATAGCCGTAACCGCTCGGACAGGTAACTTGCGGGTTGCCACCGGTCGGGACAATGCTGGCGATCGCTTCAATCAGGTTCTGCGTGTGCAACATCGTCACCAGACCGGAAGGCTGTTGACCATGTGGCGCCGCATCGCCCGTGCAAGTCGGGGACTGCGGCAAGGTCGGGTCTGTCACCGCATTGCAGCCCGGGGGCGGGTTGCTGGAGTTGATTGCACCGAGCGTCTTGAACAAGACACCGGCGGAGGCCGTGGTGTCGTTAGAAATGATCGTATTGTTGACTAGTTTGAGCTTGAGCGCATCACGCATCGACACACCGCCACCGTCATAACCCGCCACATTGTTGGCAATGATGTTGTTGGTCAACGTGATGGCATACCAATTATTCGGATTGTTCGGGAAAGCGATCAATTCGCTGCCATTGATCTGCTCCAGAGCAATACCACCGCCGGTGCCGCTTTCAGCGCTGTTTCCGTAAATCAAGTTGCTGTCAATCACCAGACCCTGTCCGGTGCCATCACCCAGTCCGGGCGGGCAGTCGGTATCGGTCGCACCACCGCACTCGGTGCCGTTGAGCGTACGGGGCTCATTGGCACCCTGGATCACGATACCGCCGCCGTTGGTCGGCAAGGTCGGGTTGGTACTCTGATTAAACAGGATCACGTTATTGTTGATCCTGCCATTGAAAGTTACACCCAAGGTCTGCAGGCCACCACCGTCACCCGTGGAGAGGTTACCCGCGATCCAGTTGTGGTCGATCTGGTAGCTGTCACCTCCCGCACTGACCGTTACACCACCCGCACCGGCCGGGGTGCCCGTGAAGAGCGCATCACCGATAGAAGCGTTGTTGTAAAGCATGTTGTGGTGAATGCGTACATTGGTGTTGAAGCCAAACGGAATCACGGCACCGGTCGGGGTACCCGCTGGAATCGGCGGGCACAGGGCCGTTGTATTTGCTCCGCAAGTCGTTCCGTCATTCACGAACACAGGAGGGGTTTCACCATTGCCCAGGTTAATCGCACCGGCTAACGTGCCATGGTTGCTCGATATGCGGGTGTTGGAGACTTCCAGGTTGTGTCCCCATCCGTGGACGAATAGACCTCCACCACCTTGTGAGCTGTTCATGATGGACACACCATCAACACGCGACGGGTTGCAGCGGTAATTGGAGGTGCCATAGTCGATGCCCTGCACGTTGTTGGTATGCACACGGCAATCATCACCTTGCGGGCCGGCTCCAGCACCGCCCAGATAGGCACTGCCGTCAGCGAAGGCCCCTGCGGCCGTGGGATCTGCTCCCCAGAAGTCCTGGCTTCCTGCCGGGACGCGAACGCCACGACCGACTACAGTGATACCGGCACCCTCGTAGGCTCCCAACAAGGTGGGTTCCTGCAACACTTGGGCCAGATTACCGTTGCCGGAAGCATCCCAACCAGTGATGGCTTCGAACGGAATGCGGTCACCCTTCAGGAACATGGCATCGGGACAGCTGTATTGGCCGGACGGGTCGAAAGCGGCCGGGCTATTACCCAGGTTGGGAATGCCTTGCAGCGTCAGACCGAAAGCACACACCATCTGGCGGCGCCATTGGTCCATGTGGCCGGCAGGATGCGCATCCGCATTGATGGTTACCGCAGTGGCACCCACACCTTGCAGGCGCACGGGCTTCCACATGATCAGGTTTTCGCGGTAGGTGCCAGGCTGCACCAGAATCAGGTCACCGGGCGCGGCACTGTCGATTGCGACCTGGATGGGGCTCTGGTTAACGGCACCGGGAACAAGGTTCATGCGTCCAAAGGCTGAGCCGTAGTCGTTCACACTTCTGTTCGCAGGGGGCGTGACGCCGGTGGGTGAGACGACCCAAGGCGCACTGCCTCCTGCATTGACTGTGATGGCGTCGATAGATTGCTTGCCGTTATCGTTGCGGGTAATCACCAACTGGCCGCACTGGGAGGTCGGTGCACCTTGCTGTTGCACCTTGCAGTTGAATGCATTGGGCAGTGCAGGAAGCGTCGCACTGATCGTCGTGTCGCTCCAACTGCTCACATTCAATTGCGCGTTCGTAACTGCGTCAGGCGCGAAAAGGACGGCCGTACCTGCGCCGCCGAAACCATAGTGTCGGGTAATGGTCTTCAGGTTATAGGGCGCTGAATTAGCGTTCGGACCTGCGAAGTTCGGGTTCTGGACAACCTTGTCACCCAGAGATGTGATGGTCAGCGCACCATTCGGTACGGGATTGCCAAGCGTCACCTTAGCCGCAGCCGCAGTGCCACCGCTCACAAAGCTACCGCTGAAGCCGACGACTGGCAAAGCATCGTAGCCAAAGCCGCCGGCAGTGAGGGTCAGCGCATTCACACCCATCAGCGCGCTCGCTCCCGCACCGCTGCCACCACCCCCGGCAATCGTCACAGTGGGCTGGCTGGTGTAACCGCTACCCGCATTGGCCACCGGAATAGTGCCTACGCCCATATTGACGCTTGTGGCAAGTCCGGAGCAGTTGTTTACTGACACAGTCGGAACGCCACCATAATTGCCACCTCGATTAACGTTGATAGCTGTGACCTTACCGTTCGCGAACGTCGCGTTAGCCCTTGCGCCGAAACCGTTGCCCCCGTTAAAAGAGACGTCATGATTGAAGCCATTACGGCAGGCGCCCGTCTGCGTAACGCTGACGGACAAAACCGTCAATGAAACGCCATTACTGTTAACCGTAGCAGTGGCGCCGGTAGCAGGGGCTGCAATAGCAACGGTCGGGCGAGACGTGTAACCGCTACCTGCGTTGGAAACCGTAATCGATGTAACCTTCATGGTCGCCGTCGCCGCAGCACCACTGCCAATGCCATCGGTGGCAGTAATAGTCACTGCGGGCACGGACGAATAGCCGCTACCACCGGACGTCAGCGCAATGCTGCTCACCGGCGCTGCGCTTGGCAACCAGGGACCTGGCACCTTGTCGCTTACAACGGTCTTGATTGCGGGCGTCAGGTCCGGGTACTCGGTATCCGGCAGGTTGTAGCCGTCAGCGAAGGCTTGCGTCGGGATAACCGGTGTGTCCATATAAGTCGTCACGCCAGGCATGAACGGTTGCTCGTAGCAGAAGTTGCTGTAGGCCGGGTTGTAAGACGGGTCGGTCATCAAGCCGCCCTTGCCGTCCGGGATCGGGCCGGGGTCATTCATACATGCAATGGACATTTGCGGCGCGTAGCCGGTGGGGTTGGGCGGGTTCACACTCCAGCTGGAGAAATACAGACCGTTGTAGATACCCCATTGGTCGGAATAGACGCGGGCCACCTCGTTACCGTTGAAGTCACGGATACCGACCGGCAGGTTGGGCGGGCCAAACTTTTCACCGAACTGTGGCGAGAAGGGATCAAACTCAGAAGCAAAGTCATTGGTAATCGTGCCGGTAAAGTGACCGGCAATGTGGGTCGAGCTGAACACATAGAACTTGGCCAGTACCGATGACTGGTCGTCCAGCGTGACTTCCTTGCGATCACACAGCCGACGTTTGGCACCCGCGAAAGGCGCTGCCTGACCGGCTTGCGGGAACAGGCTGTTGAAATCGGGCACGATGCGCTCTGCACCCACGCAAGGCCAATAAGCTTCGACGCTACCCGTGTCACCTTCGTGGCGCGGGAAAGTCACCGAGCCCAGGGTCTTGGTCTTGTTCAGGCCGCCAGGGCTATTGCCGTTGTAGGCGCTGTTCACCTGCGCCTGGTCCGGCATGATGAAAACGTTACCGAAACCGGCAAACTGCTGGGTCACAGGAGCGATAAATACGTCACCCATCAGAATGTTCTTGTCCTCTTCCTTCACCAGTTCGTATCCGGATGGCACTACCACTTCAACTACATATTTACCCGCAGGCAACATGGGGCTTCCGTCGTCAGGGTTGGTCGTGCAGAGCAGGCAGTTGCTCAGGGAAGGTTTGCCGTTCGCCGGGTCGATGGCCGTAACGCTCGGGAACTTGTAATAGCCGTCATAAGGTGCGGGCTGGGCCTGGTTTAGTTGCGACCAGCCGTCGTAGCACTTGAACTGCGCGTTGTAAGCAAGCGGTTTTTTCTTACCACTGGCGTCCGGTGTGTCCAGATACATCTTGCTGCCTTGCAGTGTGGCAAAGAACGGACTGCCTGCGTCTTGTCCAGGGCAGTTCATATTCGGAATGTATTTACCATCGGCAGTCGTTATCAATTTGCCGTCTTTATCCCGGCGGAAGCCTTGCGCCCAGTCGTCAAAACTGGTCGACAGCGTGCTGTCCGCGAGCGTGAGCTTCTCGTTGCCCGAAGCGTCCACATCCTTCTTGTACAGGTTGAGTTTGACGCGGGGCACACCCGGCTCCCACGACAGTTGCAACAACAGGGATGGGTCGTCGAATGGACGTGTGGATGCATAAATCACGTTACCGTGGATGCCACCGTTTTCAGCGGTTTTGAACGGCTTTACACCAAATTCCAGGAAGGTGTTCTGACCCAGCAGTCCTTGCCATCCCATGGTGTTGCTAAAGAAGCTCTGTCCCGGGAACAGGGTACCGGACGATGCGCCGGCCAATTTATCGTCGGCCGGGCAATCGGCGTTGTCGCAATATTTCGCGCCGGGGAAACGCAGATCGGCTGGCAGCGGGACCCGCACGTCGGTATTGGCCAGGTTGGCGGCAATATTGGACGGTGTCGATCCCGCCGGGCGTGGTGTGTTCGCATCTTGCAATGAACCGTCTACCGGTCCACCCGCGTCATATACGCTGTGCACCCAAGTCGGCTTGAAGCGGGTCTGCGTCGTTTCGACAACCAGCCAGTTCATGAATGGGAAGACTTCGTTAAAGCCGGCATAACCGTTCAGGTCGGTATTGTTGAAGAAGGCAATCGCACCATCGCGATAGCGGATATTGGTATTTACCAGTGCCAGACCAGGCTTGGAGTCGTCCGATACACCACTGCCGTCCGTGTCCACGAAGGTACGCGTGTACAGGTTGGTACGCCATTGCGTGACAGGGAAAGTCTTCTTGTTGTCACCACCATTGATCACCACCGTACCGACCAGGCCGTCGAGCATGATGTCATTCCACTGGTCAAAGACCGACATCTTGAAAGTGCCGGCAGGCATGCCGGTAAAAGTCACCGTAGCGTGCGTGCGACCTTGGCTATCGGTAGTGAACACACAGGGCTGGATCGCAAAGTCTTCGGCATCGGCCGGGCCAATCGAGACATAGCACTGCGTAAAGCTGTAGTGGTCATAGCTCTCAGTATCGTAGGTGCGTTGGTCGGGCGTTCGACTCATGTGGTTGTTGGTCACTTCTACGGTCAGATTGCTGGTACACGTACCACCTGGGTTCATGGTCGACTTGCAGTAACCGTCCTTGCGAGCATTAATGATCGCCGGGTTGGCAAAACCAATCGCGACGTGGAAGCCGCCAGGGCCGAACTCCTGGAAGTAACCCGGTTCGTTGGGCTTGATGAAAGCCTCGTGCGGCTTGCCACCGTCCAGCGTATTCGTCTGCAACCACTGTTCACCTTTGGCGATACGGTCGGCGGCCGGATAAGCCTGAATCTCATACAGTCCCGGGTAGAGGTTGACAATCACGGCCTGACCGGCCAAGGGAGACAGCGTCTTGCCGTCGTCCTCGTATTTCGGGCAGGTCGGCACCATACCAATGATTCCGTCCTTGCGTGCGGTAATCGGGCAGGCATTGTGTGTGGTCACCGGATCAATGTAGCCAGCCAGCGCATTGCTCACCGGCTGGTTGAACATGTCATAGGTGATCTGGCCCGTGTTGTCACCGAGCTGGCCGGCCTGGTCAAACAGCTTGATCTCAAAGCCGCTGAGACCTGCCTCGTTCGGAGCGATTACGTCGACACCGCCACCGGCGTCATTTTCACCGTTCAGCGGGTTGTCATCCTGAAACACAAAGACTGAAATCTTGGCGGTGGGTAACGGAGTCTGTTGCAGATTGATCGTCACTGCAGTTTGTGAGGGGGTAATCTGCGAGCCACCCATTTCGTGACCGCACATCGCTGAACTGCCGGCAGGTTCCCAAGCGCCAGTCCCGCCGTTGTAGGGGCCGCAAGCGGTGCCAATGTCAAAGAGCTTACCGTCTGCGCCAGGGCCACCGGCACCGCCGATCGTTGGGTTAATGCCGTCACCGGGCAGAACGGAGATGAAGTAGCGCTTAGTCGGGTCGAGGTGGACGGACGCTGGATCGAGGGGCGTCTTCTGAGTGCTGCCGTCGGTTCTGCATTGTCCATTGCCAATATCGCAGACCGCTGCTGTACCACCCACGGTTTGCTGCGATTCGCAGGATACCTTGCCCACACATCCTTGCGCGATCACCGGCATATTGGCCGTATGGAAGTTGTAGCCCAGACTTTCCACCGGCAGGTCCGGACAGCCGGCGGGGCGCGCCAGTGAATTCACCTGGCACTTCGGATCAATCCAGAACGTGCGGTCTTCTTCAATAATCCAGCGGTAGTCCTTGATTCGCGTGCCGTTCTTGGCATCCAACACATTGACAGCCAGATTGGTAGCAGGAAGGAAGACGACCGTCGCAACGGCTGCATTGCTCAACGTGCCCTGCGCGTTTTTCGCCTGGAAGCCGAAATTGACGCAGCTGGCACCCGCGGTAGTGATCGCGGGAACGGCAGCAGCACAGGCATCCGCAGTACCTGGACCCGCCACCGCGAATGAACCGTCGACATTCAAGTGCAAACCCGTAGCAGAACCTACCGCCGTCAAGGCCAGTCCGCCCGGATTCAACACATTGCTGCCGAGCACACCCGGTGGTGAGGAAACATAGCGTGATGCAATATTGCTGGTAAACACGACGTTGGAGGCACTTGGCGCAGCTGCCAGGGAGCATCCTGCTGCAGTGCTGTTAGCGTCACACTGCGCGATGGTGGCGGTCTGAGTTTTCGTACCATTAACGAGGAAGGTAAATGAGCCGCCACAGCTGCCGGCAGCGCTTGCAACGGACGACGGCGTGTAGGTAAATGTGCCGTTGGGCTGTAGCGTCAGTGTGGACGCATTGATGTCGTTGTTGGCGTCTGTCGAATAGGCGTTAAGCGCCACACCGTTGGCACCAACTGTGCCGCCCAGCAGGCCCTTGGACCTGTCGCTGATTACGAGTTGAACACCTGCCGAGCAGTAGTAGGTTTTGTCGAGGGCGTTCAAAGTGGTGCTGGATGCACTACCGCCCACTGATCCAGTGTCCGCGCCGTCACCGATCTTGATGTAGGTCTGCATGCCGCCGTCACGCTGGTTCGCGGTCGACAGACTGAGCTGGCGGTCATACACGGCCAGCGTGGCGTTGTCATAGGTACCAGTGTTGGTCTGCGCGGGCTGGACTGCCACTTCATAGGTCTTACCCGCAGGCATGGCCACTGAGGACTGGTAACGCTTTGCGCCCGGCAACTTGTTGCCGTCTTCAGCCAGTAATGCCATGGTTTTATTGACCACCTGCGGCACGTGCATGCGCAAACCGGCGTTAACCATGCGCAGCAACACATTGCCACTGGTAGCCGGGATCGATTTCGGTACGCTAAGGCCTCCTGCACCTGTTTTGCTTCGATCAAACGACTGGCCGTTTACCAGGAAATAGAGTGGCGAGTAGTTAATGACCGGCGGGTAGCATGTATGCGCTGATGCCGACTGGGTGATGTCAGCGCATTTGCCGGGCTGGCCATCCCACACCTGCGTATCTGAGAAAGCGCTGTTCTGAACAACCTGCGCCACCTCACGGTTTTGCGCTGGGTCAATTTCACTGAATAGCAGGGCAACGTCTTTATCAAAGCCAGTGCCATAAGCGCTACCCGCAGGTGACTCGGTCACCACCAGCACACCATACAGGCCCATCGGGTGTTGGATGGACGGTTGCGTGCCGGAATGGAGCAGATACGTGCCGGGACGCAGATTGTTCCAAGTAAGTGTCCCCGGGGTCCCCACCACCACTTCGGTGGCAAGTGACTTGACCCGATCGGCCTGCGGTGGCGGCACAAAGGTAGCTGAACCAGCCGTCAGAAAATCAGGCAGGCTGGCGATATGGGCTTTGGCCAAAGTACCACTGCCGCCAGGTGATGCAATCGTCAAGGTTGGCGCACTGGTGTAACCACTGCCGGGGCTTGTAACAACAACGCCTGTAACAGCACCGCCGGCCGACACCTTCGCAATTGCCACGGCGCCCGATCCGCCACCGCCGCTAAAACTGACCGCAGGCGGGTTGGTCGCGCTGTAACCACTACCTCCCGCATCAATCATGATCGACATGGCGCTGGTATCGACAATGCCCAGCGTGCCCGGCCAGGTCGTACCCTGTGGCAGATGCTGCGGACTTGGCATGGTGGTGCGCTCTTTACCCAAGCCACCACCCAACTGTCCGTCGATCACGATCGACGTCGCAATGTTATTAGTGCCGAATTGAAGATTGTTAATCAACGTGATCGTCAAAGACTGACCCGCCTGAAGCGTGATCAGGGGCGGCTGCCAAGTGCTTGCAGACTGCGCCGTGCCGTTCATTGCCGTACAACTGGCATTGACAGAAGCCGCCGATGCCGGCGCTGCCAACGCGTCGCCGCAGGTGTAGCCCCACATTGGAACGGTTTGCCCGTCGGGCAGCGTGGTATTGGACGTGCCGGCGACCAGCGTTACCGAGCCTTGCGCCAGCGCCGCCCCACCGCACAGGGCCAGCAGACAGGCAATGGCGCCAGACTTCACCATACGCTTATTGAGTAGTGAATTCAGGTTCATGAGGGTCTCCCGAACTTAGTTGGATTCGTTAATGGGGAACGTCCACGGGTCGACCAGCATCATCATCATCATTCCGCCGGGGAAGATGTTGTTGGTCGTGATCTCGCGCTCGTTATGTGAATGCCACATGAATGCAAAGCCGGCCTCCTGCGTTGGACTGTTGGCAACCGTTCCGGACGGCGGGATCGGAGTGCTTCCAACCGAGCGAACCATCGCGTCCGGCCCCAAGTAGGGGCTGCCGCCATACCAAGCCCCGTTAGTCAGCACGTTGGGATCCGGCAGGGTCACCGGGCCGCCGCTACCCACATTGCCAAAGGGCTTGGACTCCAAGGCGTGCTCATGGTCAGCGCACCATTCATAGTAGTTGGGCGCTTTGGGGGCAGCACCGCTGCCAGTGGTGTAGTAGCCATTGGCATCCGGGCTGCAGACGTCAGTATTTTGGTTGCTGCCGGACTTGCTTCCACCGGCGACGTGGCCATAAACGTCCCAGTTCAGACCCTTGGCGGTCCATTGGAAGATGCCGTCCAACGTCATGCCCGGTGTAGTGGTGGTAGTAAACAGCAACGGGCCTGAAAGGTGTTGGTTACTATTCACCAAAAGGTTGCCATCGCGCGCCAGCAGGCGGACATGGTTGCCGTGCTCGTGGAACGGATGCTGGAAGCGGCCCTGACCGATGACGCGCAACAGCGTCAATTCACCGGGGTGCATGTGCGGATTGCCGTTATAGGGCTGATTCGGATATTGAACAGCGTAGTTGGGGTCCATGTCATCGGGCATGGAGCGGCCATTGATCATGAAGTACGCCGCCTTATAGGGCTCGATGTCGACCATGATGCAACCCTGTGCCGCGCTACAGCTCATGCCAGCCTGCGCTTCGACCTGCATATGGATGCGCGGGTCCATTTCAGAAAACTGGAAAAGGTATTCGCGGTCGTAACAGGCCAAAGGGTTGTCATAGGCTGCCGGGGCAAGACGGAAGTCGGGATCTCCGTTTAACAATGAGCCCGTCACCACCTTGCAGGTATCGGGCAAACGCGCGCTGGGTAAAGGTGCCACATAGTTGGTTGGCAAGCCTTTTTTGGAGAGCGAGGGCAATACGATCAGCGCTCCGTACAAGCCCATTTCCACCTGAAGATCGGCCTGCGTGCCACTGTAATAAGCATGGGTGCCGGGGGTGCTGGCCAAGAAGGTGTAAGTCACCGCCCCTCCGCCCGACGGGGCCTCCTGCGTCAGCAAGCCCGGCGTACCACCGGAGCTGGTCACTTCAAATCCGGGAAACAGGATAGAGGTTCTGCCTGCTGCGGCAGGTAACTTATTGGTGAGTGTGACGGTGATGGTCTGTCCCTGTTGCACGATCAGGGTCGGCCCGGGCAATTGCATCGCACCAGCCGGACAGTTGGCACCGGTGACAGCTGCCGGTGCAAACGCCGGAGTCGTCGAATTGCAGCCATAGCCCCAGGTGTAAATGCTGGCACCGTCAGGCTGGCTGATGCGCCCCTCGGCCGCCACCAGATCAAAGCTTGTCCCGATAACACCCGGCACTGCAGCCTGGGACGTCAGGGACACCAGCGTAATCGACGCCAGCACGGCACCACGCAACAACCAGATCAAAGTCTTCATTCCGTTCATGACAGCTCTCCTAGTTGCTATTCGCGACGATGCGGACTTCAGTCATCATTCCGCCGAAGTTTTCGGCGTCGTTCGACAAGTGATCCAGTTGCGGGGTATAGAGATAAAAAATCCGTCCCGCCGGATACGCGGTCTTATCAGATGCATCCAGAATCACATCGACTGATTCACCTCCGGCCAGCGTGATTGAGTTGGTGTAGTAGTCCATGTTGTTGCCATCCAGGTCACGCAGCAGGCGCGCATTCATACCCACTACGTGCATGGGTATGCCCAAGGATGCCAGCGTGTGGTATTCGGTGACGTTGAGGTCGGACAGCCGAAGCAGCGCCTTACCACCTTCAGGAATCGTTATCAGGGCAGACAGCGGCTGCGAGAAATGCGGCGTGCCGTCAGTGGCCTGTGTGCTGAGCGGTCCGCTCTGGATGGTGTCGGGATAGCTACGGCCATTGAGCAAGAAGAATTTGTCCTTGGTATCGACAAATGACTCCGGGTTGAAGGTCATACCGACAAAGTGGAAATTGGGATCAAAGCCGTGCATCTGTATGGGATATTCCACGTCATAGGCAGTGGAGCCGTCGCCATCGTTGTAAGCGTACTTTTTGCCCGATGCTGTTACGCCGGTATTTCCCGAGGTCTGGTTTGCACCCGCGGGCAAGGGGGTTTGTCCGGCGCACAGAACATCGTTGCAATGGATGCCGTCAGAGCCCGGGCTATTCTGGTTGGCGGCCTTCAGAGCCGCTCCAAGATCACCGCTTTGCTGGTTCTGTTTGGGCCGCACATAGATCTGCCCGACCATGCCCATCTGAAGGTGTTCCGGTGGCGAGATGTGGCAGTGCCACATATAGGTGCCAGCCTCGGGCGCAAGGTAATAGTAGGTAAAGCTACCACCTATATTGATGGCGACCGATGCGTCAGGCACACCGTCATAGAAGGACGAAGCATTCGCATAGCCGTGGAAGTGGATGGTGTGCTGCTCGAACAGGTCGGGACGCATGATCATGCCGACATTGGTCAGCGTGAGAAACAACTCATCGCCCTCATCAACAGCGATAAGCGGTGCCGGTATGTTGCCGTTCATCACGCCCACGTCCATGATGAGGCGCGGGTCGACGTGGCCGGTTAATTCGGTGCCCACCACACCATCTACCGCCTGCACATCGGGCACCAGACCGATCGCGCCATTGAATGCATAGCCGGCGCCATCAGGGGCGCCCACCTTGACCGCCTGCAACACGCCGTCGGTATCGAGCGGACCATTGCGGGAATCCAAATTGCTCTGCAGGAACTCCGACGCTGCCACAGTACCGGGTTGGCCATTGACAATATTGCTCAGTCCGGAAAGTGGCCCGAAGGAGAACAGATAGGTCTGTGTTCCATCAGCCATGGTGGCGAAACCATCTCCACCGGAAATCTGCTGGCACTTGATGTGCGGATTGGCCATCGCAGGAGTGGGATTCAACAAGCCATCCGTGCGCGGCAAGGGCAAAGTGATCTTGTCGTATTTGGCCTGTGCCGAACCAGTGACGCTGGGGTCCTTGCTGGTATCGGCCGGATGCAATGTGGTGCCAGACGGGCACTGCACGCGAAAGCTTTGCGCCTGAACATCAACGCAAAGCAGCAGCGCCGCCAACGCGGGTAGCAGTATGTGCAAACGGTTCTGACTGAACATGACAACACCTCCATAAAGATCGCGGTTTACTTCTAGGGCTATCGGCGCGTCATCGTCGCGCATTGTTTTGGCCCGCTGCACGTGTCTTGCAAACCAAGGGCAACTCGGCCATAAGTTCATCGGCACTGGCAAATCCATCAAGCCGTACCCAAGGGTCACCAGGCTGCGGGCGCACCAGCGTGACCGGTGCATGGTCCATCTTGTTGCCCCGGTAAACGTCAAAGGCGCGCTGGGTGCGCTGGCTCGCTGTCAATGTTCCGGTGTAGTGCTGCCATTGCGGTCCGGCACCAAAGCGCGCCGCATAGTCGCGCAAGCGCGCCGGTGTGTCGTACTCCGGATCGATGGAAATCGACACCACGTGCACGAGGTCGCGCGCAGGTCCGAGTTTGCCCTGCAAATCAGCCAGCGTGGCGCTGGTCAGCGGGCAGACCGTGGTGCAACTGGTGTAGATGAAGCTCAGCACCACGGCGCGGTTGTCATCAAGTTCTTCACTGAGCTGCACGCGCCTGCCATCATTGGCGCGAATCAACACCACATCAGGCACGCTGTAGTTGGCGATGCTGCGGATATAAAGTGGAATGTTGTGGTGATGCTCGTGTGCGTCGGCCTCATTGCCAAGGGCGCTGACACGCAGCACCCAAACCGACGCCAATAGCGCGGCGATCATTGCACGGACGACACGGAGCCGGGTAATGGCTTGCATGCAACGCTCCCTACAGAAAATACCACTCGACGCCCAGCGCAGGCTGGGGCTGTTCTTACAGTTTCATGGTATTTTTTCTAAGCGCGTTCGTCAGTGTGAAGGCCCCGCCAGTAGATAGCGTGCGCTTCCTATATCGCACGTGGTAACGGTAGGGGCTGCGCTACTTTCTGAATTCAATCTTAAGCCGCGGGCCCAGCTTGCTCGGCCAGCCGCAGGGGAAAGCTTACCTGCACGCGCAGGCCGCCATACGGCGAGTCCAGCAACGCAATCTGACCGCGATGCAAATGCACTGCCTGTTGCACGATGAACATGCCCAGGCCAATTCCTTCCTCGTTGCTCTGGTGCAAGCGGCTGTAGCGTTCAAACACGCGCTGACGATCCTTCTGTGCGATGCCAGGACCGGAATCGTCTACATGAAGCACCAATTGTCCCTGCCGCAGAGTGGCGGAGAGTGCCACCGTGCCATGCTCAGGCGTGTAAAGCACAGCGTTGACCAGCAGGTTGCGCACAATCAGGTAGACGGCAAAGTGGACGCCATCAAAGTCATGTGGCTGGATGTTTTCCACCAGATGCAAATGTTTGCGTTGGATATGCATGTGCAGCTCAGCCAATACATGGTCGCACACCGCCTGCATGTTCACTGGCATGAACTGCGTCGCGCGCTCGGATACCAGTCCTTCCATGCGCGTGAGATCGAGCAATTGGTCAAACACGCGCGCCGCATGGTCCACCCCCTGCATAACCAGCGCCAGCGCCTGCTGCAACTCCTGCTCGGAATCGGCGCTGCGCGCCAGTTGCGCCTGAGCGCGAATACTGGCCAGTGGCGAGCGCAATTCATGCGCTGCCACCGAGGTGAAGCGCTGCTCGAGGGAAATGACACAGGCCGCGCGCTGTATCAGGCCATTGACTGAGTTCAGCATCGGCTCAATCTCGGACGGCGCTTGCTCCATATGCAAGGGGCGCCCGTCCTGCGGGTCACGCGTTGCAACACCGGCAGCCAAGGTATTGAAAAAATTCAAGGAACGACGCAACAAAACGTGTGAAGCCCGCCACGTCAGAAACAGTGGCAATAACAAGGTCACCAGATAAGTCAGCAACAGCAACAGTCGAAAGTGATCACGAATATTTGTCTCTTCTGCAACCTGCACAATGGCCGCGCCATCTGCGCTTCGTGTTGCATATGCACGGTAATGCCTGCCCTGCATCTCCAGACTGGCGTAGCCGCTCTGTCCCAAGTGAACCAATGGGGTCATCGCCGAAGTCTCCTGACTATGACTCAGTAAGCTGCCATCCGGCGTCCACACCTGGTACAGCAGGGCCACTTGATGAGGTCGCACCGACGCCAGCTGGTAAGGAGAGCCCGCTTCGGCCGTGTCCCTAATAGGACCGCTATTGCCCAGACTGCTGACCAGCGTTTGGGCGATGCAGTCGAGTTGCAAATCAAAGATTTCGTCATCGGCAACGGCATCCGCCACTTCAAATACAAGACATCCTGCCAGCAGCGCAGCACAAACCGCATACGCACTTTGCAGCGCAAAGCGCCGTTGTAACGACCATTCAACTAAAAAGCGGGCTGGCATGTCCGAGCAATGGCGCCAGTTGGTAGCCCACACCACGAATAGTGTGTATCAGGTCGGGGCGCAATTTGCGACGCAAGCGGTGAACATAAACTTCCACCGTATTACTCTCCACTTCGTCACCCCATGCGTAGAGGGCATCTTCGATTTCGGATCTGCTCACAATTTTGTTCTTCTTGCGAACCAATACTTCGAGCAGCCAGAATTCGCGTTGCGTCAAGGTCACGTTCTGACCATTCAGACTGGCACACGAGCGCTGTGAAAAAAGCCGCAGCGGTCCGTGTACATCGCTGGCTGATTCGTACTTGTCCTCGGGCATGCGCCGCAGCACGGAACTTATGCGCGCCTTCAATTCTTCAAGATCAAGCGGCTTCACTACATAGTCATCGGCCCCCTGCTGCAGCAGGCTGACACGTTGACAGACCTGGCTACATGCCGAAACCACAATCACTGGGACATTGGGAATTTTGACTCTAATTTGCTTGAGAAAGACATCTCCGGATTGGTCGGGAAAGCACAAATCCAAAATAGCAAAGTCATACTGATTGCAGGATATAGCTTCAAAAAATTCATGCCCGTTGACGACCCAATCAACCGCGTATCCTGCCTTAACCAAGGTTTTGCGGACCGCATCGCCAAATAGCGCATCGTCTTCAGCCACAATGAATCTCATGACGTATTCCTTCAATTTATATTGCGCAATTGCATCCAACGGTAGAACGCATGCTTTTTTGTAAAGATTTTTATCATGCTGGCAGTGCTTGCGCAAGCAATGTCTGCAACAAATAAATTGGTATTTGATGGCGTACTTCGCATTTCGCTAGAAAAAAACTTCAGCTTTTATATAAATAGTTCCTTGACAAAGCTGCGAAATACTTTGTACAAAAAATCTACGTCAAAGATTGAAGTAAGAATGTGCTAACTACCGTCCAACTTGCTTGCGCGCGGATGCGGCTACACATATCGGGATGCATGAAATTGAGGGTGTCATAGATCGCGTCGATCCGGTACTAAAGTTACAGGGCGTATTTCGAAAGGCCTACGAGGGGAAAACGCTTAGTGACCACTTCGGGAGTTAATTTGCACCCTGAAACGACGCCATCTTCAGACCAGTCGCAACAGCACTTTGCGGATCCGCGCTCGATGTCACGGCGCTGACAACCGCTACCCCGTTAACACCACAAGCCACAACGGCGGGTAAACGCTCAAGAGAGATGCCTCCTATGGCTACAACGGGGCAAGGACTGACTTGTTTGGTCCAAACCCGCAAATTATCGAGGCCCACCGGATCGTATGGCATGACTTTGAGGGTAGTGGGATAGACCGGTCCGATTGCAATGTAAGAGGGGTTGGCGGTTTGTGCGAGTGCCAGTTCCTGCGGCGTATGGGTGCTTAAGCCCAAGCGCAGGCCGGAAGCTTTTAGCAACGCACGCTCTCTATCAGTCAGTGCAGCCCAATCCTCCTGCCCCAGATGCACGCCATAGGCCCCTTCAGCGATGGCCAGCTTCCAGTGGTCGTTGATAAAAACTTGTGCACCTGCAACTGCGCGACCTGCTGCCACGGCATATCGGACCTGTTGCGCAATGGCTTCACCATCATTAGCTACCGTCTTGTAGCGCAGTTGAATGGTGCGCACGCCCCAACTCAACAACCGACGCACCCACTCTGCATCGGGCACCACCGGGTAGAACCCGAGTGCACCGGTTAGCGATCGGAAATTTTGTTCGTTCATCAACAGATCCTTCATTGCGCGTGCCAGAACGGCATGCCTACCGTGGGTGTGGAAGCCTGCGCCGCGGTGCGTTCGGGCATGGGGGTGCTCTCAAACGCTGTTCGCCCCGCAGACACTGCCAGCGCAAAGGCGTGGGCCATGCGCACCGGATCACCCGCTTTCGCGACCGCAGTGTTCAACAGTACCGCATCAAATCCAAACTCCATGACTTGAGCAGCATGCGAGGGCAAGCCCAAACCGGCATCGACTACCAGGACCGCATCCGGTATCCTGCGCCGCATCGTCTCCAGAGCATAAGGATTCATGGGTCCGCGTCCCGTGCCGATAGGCGCAGCCCATGGCATGACTGCGGCACAACCCGCACCGTGCAATCGCTGGGCCATCACCAGATCGTCCGTGGTGTACGCGAACACCGCGAAGCCATCACGCGCTAAGCGGGTCGCCGCATCTAGTGTGGCGACAAGGTCCGGCTGGAGGGTGTAGTCATCGCCAATGACTTCCAGCTTAATCCAATTGGTACCAAATATCTCTCTGGCCATCTGGGCCAGTGTGATCGCCTCTTCCGCGCTATGGCATCCTGCCGTGTTGGGCAATACATGACAACCCAGGGATTGGACCCGCTGCCAGAAGTGGTTGCCGCCACCGGTCTCCGGCTGCAAGCGTCGCAACCCGACCGTGACAACTTCAGTACCGCTGGAGCGCACTGCATCACTGAGCACTTGCAGTGAAGGATAGTGCGCAGTGCCCAGCAACATACGGCTGTAAAGCGTGGTGCCGGCCACTTGCCAGGTTCCACCCGATTCCAATTGGTCTGCTGTTTTATCCAAATTAGCCTCCGGTTATAGGTGCAATCACGTCCACCCGGTCGCCCGTCGACAGCGCGCGCTGTGGCCATTCCGGCCTCGGGACGAATGTGTTGTTAATGGCGCAGGCAAAAGCACTACTCAGCGAGAGCCCCCGCTCCAGCAGCAATTCCTGCAAATGCGTTGCACTCGTCTGGTACTGCTTACCGTTAATGTGGATCTCAATGGGGTTCATTTCGTGTCGTCCAATATTTTTCGGGTTAATGTTTCGACCAGTGCGGGCGCACACAGGTAACCATGCCGGTAAAGGCCATTGATGTGCCAGGTGCCGTCCCGCTGCACGCAGGCGGGCTGGTCGTTATCCAATGCCGGACGCAGGGCACTGGAAAGACTTAAAACACGCGCCTCACCAAACGCCGGATGCAGGCTATAAAGAGCACTGCCTAACTCCAACGCGGAGCGCAAGGTAACCGGACCGGTATCTTCGGACTCCAGTTCTGTTGCCCCCACCACAAAAAGATTATCGGGGCGCGGCACGACATAGATCTGATAACGGGGATGCATCAGGCGGACGGGGCGCTGCAGCACTACGCCATGGCATTCCACACGCAAGACCTCACCGCGCACACCGCGCAATCCTGAAAGCAACGGCTTGCTGCCCACGCCGCGTGCATCGACCACGAGATCTACAGCAATGTTGATATCACTTGCGGCGCTATCACCCCCGGTACGCTTGCCGCATATGCGTCCGGGCTCCAGTGTCTGCACGGTTACGCCGGTATGCCATTTGACCCCCAGACGATCAAGCTCAAGCGCCAACGCATCCATCCATTGGTCATTGGCCAGTTGCCCCTCGCCCTGCAAATACAGTCCCTGGTTAAATCTTCCGGTCAGTGCAGGCTCCAACACTGCCAGGTCAGCAGCGTCCAAGTGTTGTACCTGTTGCTGATAGGCTTGCGGAAGTTTGTGTCGAAGCAGGCGCGTGAAGTGTGCGAGATGGCTTTGGTCAGGTGCATGTGCCACAACCAACGAGCCCAGTTGCCGGTGATAGACGGGCTGCGCCTGTGAAGTTGGATTAGCCGCATGGAGCTCGTCTATCCATTGTGGCCATAAGACCATTGAGCGTTGTCCCAGATCGAAGACCACCCTATCGGAAACCGCCAGTTCGGCCAGGGGTGAGAGCATGGCAGCCGCAACGATTGAAGCCGTGTTGTGCGCCTCACGTGACTGTTTATCGAGCAAGGTGACACGGCACCCCGCACGAAGCAGGCGCCATGCGAGCATGCGCCCAGCCAAGCCCGCACCGGCAATACCTACATGCAAGGCTGAAAAGGTTTTTGTCAAGGCTGTCTCCGCATTACGGTAAAGCCTGCCTGGGCTGCCGGAGACTGCTGCTCGGTGGGTCGAGCATGGACCGGTGCTTTTTGCGTTGTTCCCTACGCGGGAATAACCCCGATCAAGTTCAGCGGGTTCCACCGAAGTGGTCTCAGCCTCGACTTATGTCAACGGCGCCCCGACAAGCAAGCGAAGTGTAGTCGAACTTCAAACGCATAACCTGAGCCTATAAATTCGCCCTACTCCGTTGCGCGCAAATCCCTCGTGAACGCGGTCAACACATAGCTAGCTACGAATTGAGCAACCATATACACCCGCCTTACGCTGGCTTGGGCGCAGGGCTACATTCCACGCGACGCCTGTAGCCTCGGGGCGTTTGTGGACTCCCTGGTAGCCTGCGTCGGCATAGACTTCACGCTCTTGCCCGTGCAGCAGGCGGTAGCCTTGGGTGACATCATGGATGTTGGCCGCAGTCCCAATGACCGTGTGTGTACCAGTCCCGAATCGGCATCAACCCCGATATGGGCCTTCATTCCAATGTGCCACAGGTTTCCCTTCTTTGTCTGGTGCATCTCTGGATCGCGTTGCACCGTGCTGTTCTTGGTGGAGTTGGGTGCAGCAATCAGCGTGGCATCAACGACTGTGCCGGTCTTGAGCATGAGGCCCTTGGTAGCCAGGGTGGCGTTGATGGTGGCCAAGAGTTGCATGCTGAGGTTGTTCTCTTCAAGCAGATGACGAAACCTCAGGATCGTGCTCTCGTCAGGCAATCGACCCATGCCGGGGTCCAGGTGGGCGAACTCGCAGTACAGCGGAATATCGTGCAGTGCCTCTTCCATGGCCGGGTCAGACAGGGCAAACCACTGCAGCAGAAAGTGGATGCGCAACATTGTGGCTACTGCAAAGGGCGGGCGTCCCGTCTTGCCACTGGGCGCGTGCGGTTCAATTAGAGCAACCAGCTCTGTCCACGGCACAACCAGATTCATCTCATCCAGAAATTCCCGCTTACGCGTCCTCTAGGTTTTTAACTCGAAGCCAGTGGTTGCAAAGCATTTTTTTGTTTCATAGGCAATTAAAGTCTATGCGGATCAGAAGTCTGACTTATGCAGACCATCCCTAAAGTCTTTTCAACCGGTTGCCTGTTTATCTATGGAACAGATATTTATGCCCAGCATTGGATTTCATATGTGACTTTTACACGCTGAATAAATGAATAATCTTTATGATGCCGAGGCTATTCCAAATTAGTCTATTGGTCATGCGAAATATCAAGTCAGATTCAACATTGGTAAAGAAGCTGAATTCCAATAAGGATAATTGCTCGCCCAGTAGTGTCCGGTTTAAATGATGGCCAAAGGCTTGCAAGCCAATGACGACGCGGGTTTCAAGAGATTCATGGGTATCCACGATTTGAATTTCAATTTGCACATTTGCGATGCTCTCGGGTTTGAACTGCCTGGGGTGACGTATGAACGTGGGCAAGACGCTGTTTGCGCAGGTCATGGAGTACGTGCCATGGAAGACGTTTGGTCGTATCATCGATCGCCATGGCGGCGATGCCGGTGTGCGCACCCTGAGTTGCGCCGATTTGTTTCGCGTAATGGCTTTTGCACAACTGACCTGGCGCGAATCTCTGCGCGACATCCAGGTTTGTCTGACTGCCAACCAGGCCAAGTTGTATCACATGGGGATGAAGGGTGTGCCAGCGCGTTCTACGCTGTCCGATGCACTGAACCTTCGGGACTGGCGCATCTTTCACGAACTGGCCATGCGCTTGATTCAGCGTGCCAGAAGCCTCTATGCCAAAGACGCGCTGAATATCGATCTGGATGCCACCGTCTACGCGCTGGACGCAACCACGATCGACCTGTGCCTGAGTCTGTTCGATTGGGCACCGTTTCGCACCGCCAAGGCTGCAGTGAAGATGCATACGTTGCTGGACCTGCGTGGCTCGATTCCCGCCTTCATTCACATCAGCGACGGCAAGATGCACGAGGTCAATGTGCTGGACATCCTGCCGGTCGAAGCTGGTGCCTTTTACGTGATGGATCGGGGTTATCTGGATTTAGCTCGGCTGAACAAGATGCATCAGGCCGGAGCCTTCTTTGTCACTCGCGCCAAGCGCGGCATGGATGCGCGGCGCGTTTATTCGGCAGCGACCGATCGGGACACTGGGGTGATCTGCGATCAGAGCATTGCGCTCAACGGCTTCTACATCTCCAAAGACTATCCCGAACTCTTGCGCCGCATCCGCTTCAAGGATCCGGAATCGGGCAAGACGCTGGTATTTCTGACCAACAACACAACCCTGCCGCCCTTGACCATTGCCGCCCTTTACAAGAATCGCTGGCAGGTGGAATTGTTCTTCAAGTGGATCAAGCAGCACTTGCGCATGAAGCGTTTTCTGGGCACCAGCGAGAACGCAGTCAAGACGCAAATCTGGTGCGCCGTGTCCACCTATGTGCTCATTGCCATCGTCAAGAAGGAGCTTCACTTGGATGCCTCGCTCTACACATTGCTACAGATTCTTTCGGTGTCGGTTTTCGAGAAAACCCAGATTTCATGCGCCTTGCAGCCCGATGCCGTAATCCCAGCAACACCACTCAGCTCTAACCAGTTGAATTTGTTCACTTTTTAACGGGACACTACTGTTGCTCGCCATACATTTTCTCAACCACAGACACACATTCAGTTAGCACTCATGACAATTAAAAATAATGTTACTTTCGCCGATGCAGCCCGTACATGGGACAGCAGGTACAACTCCGACGAATACATATTTGGCAAGGAACCCAATCGTTGGCTACATCAACACAGCAGCGTTTTACCCGACAGCGGCCGCGTGCTTTGTGTTGCAGATGGCGAAGGCCGCAATAGCGTCTGGTTGGCGTCTCGCGGGCTGGAAATAGATGCCTTCGATGTCTCTAATACCGGCGTCGAAAAGGCGCGCCGCTTGGCAGCCGAGAAAAATGTGACCGTCAGCTACGCCATTGCAGATTGCGATAGCTTTGCTTGGAATGAAGACTCCTATGACGCGGTAGTTGCGATTTTTATTCAGTTCGCTGACCCGGCCATGCGTGCGCGACTGTTTAACAACATCATCAATTCCCTCAAACCCGGCGGCGTAGTCTTACTTCAAGGCTATACCCCGAAGCAACTGAACTACCGCACCGGCGGACCTCCCGAAGTTTCGCACCTGTACACCCCTGAAATGTTACGAACTGCATTCGCGCATTTGCGTCTCAGTGAATTAACGGAGTACGAAGAGGTCATGCAGGAAGGAAGCAGGCACCACGGCCTTTCAGCCTTAATTGGCATGGTGGCGCACAAAGATTAGCCATGACACCCATCAAAACAGAATCCGCTTGGCGCGGAACACCGGATTGCCGCAGTTGCGGCATTCGCGACAGTGATAACCTGGAGTATCGAATTGGATCGTCGCTGTATCAGGTGAGACATCCTGAAGGCTGATCAGTTGATTGCAGGCTAACCGCCAACAAGTGCACTGGGAGAAAAGTTTGAAAAATCTGAAATTCATCGCAATGTCTTTGGTGACTTTGGCTTGCATAGCGAACGGTCAACCAATGGATGGGCAAGTAATCGAGCATTAAAATATGGATCACGCAGCCCACATTAAAATGATGGCCCAAGCGCAGTGGCAAGCCGAAGTGTCGAAACGCGGTATGGAGGTAATGCCATTTAACGTCGCCGCTACCACGCATATTTTCACCAAGAATGACACTGATGGTGTTCAACAAGTGGTAACTAAGAAAGCGGCCGACGACACACAACTCAAACTGATCCGCCAGCACCTGCAAGAAATTAAGACCCAATTTCTCAATGGTGATTTTTCCGGACCTGTCCACATCCATGGTCAGGCCATGCCGGGTCTGGCTGAACTCAAAGACGCAAAGCCAGGCCAGATCTCAATTGAATACCGGGACATCAATGAGGGTGCCGAATTAATCTACCGGACTACAGATAAGCAGTTAGCGTCAGCACTACACCAATGGTTTGACGCGCAGTTATCAGACCATGAGAATGATGCAAAGATGGGCCAAAGCAGCTTCTAACTCAAGGCCCGATGTGGCTATTGACCCATTGTTCAAGTGCAGCGGCAGGCAGCGCGCCTGCAATGCGGGCAATTTCTTTTCCGGATTGGAATATGGCGAGCGTCGGAATGCTGCGAATGCCATATTGTGCACCCAGAGCTTGCTCTTCGTCAGTATTCACTTTGATAAATCGTGCACGCGAACCCATGTGCGCACTGGCCTGGGCAAAGGCAGGAGACATCGCCTTGCATGGACCACACCAAGGTGCCCAAAAGTCGGCCACTACCGGCACATCACTCTTGGTGACTTGCGCGATAAATGCGGCTTGCTTCAGAGAAGGCGGTGCCGCTCCAAACAAGGGCTGATGACATTTGCCACAATTGATTTCCTTCCCATCCCGTTGGGCCGGTATGCGGTTAACGGCGTTGCATGCAGCACAAACTGCGTGTAGTCGACTTGCCATAGGAACTTTCGGATTGGAATTGGTGTGTAGGCCGCCCACGCGCAAACATGGGAATGTCCTGCAGATGGGACCGGATACACCAATCTCAAGATCGATCAGTGAATGGCCCGGTAAACCTTTGATCCCCCGCATTGATCCACCGTCAATAAATTTTGCATCTGTGTAACCCATCGCACGCAAGGGTTCAACAGAAAGTGCTTTACGCTTGTATGCATTGCTGCAACAAAGTCTGCAAGCGTGCTGACGTTGCACTCAACAGCATTCCCGGTACCACCAATGTCAGGACTGCTGCGAAAACCACCTGGACATGGTTGGGAAATATTTCTTATTGAGCCTGCGGCCAACGGGCATGCCAACTATGGTGGTTGCGCTAAAGGTTGCAGCCGGTCCCCGGGGAATTGCCGTTTCGAAAATTACGGCGCTATTCACGCCGCTGGATCCCACCGAGGCAATCACCATTCAAGATGTGACAACGATTCCTAGCATGGAGACTTCCGTAAATTTGCGCAGCATGGGCACGATCACAAAACCGGTTGCGCTTCCAATAGAGGCCAGCACTATGGCTGGTTGGTATTGTTCATATAAATTTTGCGAGGTCGGGGTTTATACGAGCTGGGGTAAATATGAACGCGGACTCGCTGGCACACTTCGGGCGAACTTGCCGGTAAAGCCGCTAACTGCAATTAGCGAAGCGGCCGTGTACCGCACCAAACCATTGCGCAATTCCTCCAATGCCCAGGTCCATCGAGCGGCCGAACTCAGCGGACAATTATTAGATCTGTAAACCTGCTCTGAATGCGGGCACGGTGATGCCAGGCACAAGGTTTTTGATTTTCATTTTTGTCGCCACTATTGAATTTTTGGTTCTTCGTCAATTTCACTGGGATTTTTCCCTTGCTGCGGGACAATACAGTGATTCAATATTTCCAGCTTGAGC
>CANBYM010000007.1 GCA_947373605.1 Comamonadaceae bacterium | reverse complement strand
CGCCGGGACCCGGGTCCGGCATGTCAGGCACGTTCACGTGCGAGTCACCCTGGCCCAGGCCATTCGGGTGGGTTGCATCCGTCAGGCTCCAGGCGACGTCGCCGGCCGGAGCAAACCATTGGTGCGGTGTGCCATCACTGATCCAGGGTGTATCACCACCGTGGAAGTGTATAGAGGCGCGGTTTTGGCCGAATTTCACCGGCTTGCCGTTCATTGTGTAGGGGGAACCGTCCGCATTGACCAGTGGGCCACCACCGGCAATGTACTCATCCACCGGCACTGGCAGTTCGCCACCCATAGAATTACCGTGGTTTACGCCTTTGGCATCGGTAAAGGGCAGATAGTTGCGGAACAACACCCGCACAGGCTTGCCCTTGGTGGCGACGATGGAGGGTCCGAGGTAATGGGGCGTGTGAACGAAATAAACCTGATTTCCACTGGCGTCCAATATCGGCGTACCGTCCAAATACGTGGCTGCAATGTGCTCGCTGCCTGATGCGCCTGTCGCATCCTTCAAACCCTTGCTCACAATATTGGGGGTCTCGATCTGCACGTATCCGCGCATACGGGTCGGCTTGGCAAGGTCACTGTGCAACCGCTGGGTGTATTCCACCACCGCGATTTCGTAATAGTCGTCCGCGTTGCCGTTGACAGGCTTCAGATCGGAATCGACCCACTGGTCACGAATGGCAAGTGGAATGCCCATGCGCGATTCACCATTCACGCCCGGGGTGCTAAATCCGCTCAGACCGTTGTACAGACCCGGCAGCGGGTCCACAAACTTGCGCAGCGCACGTCCCGTGTCGACAAGGGGGATTTTATCGGCCGCAGGAGCTGTTTGGTTAAATACCAGTGCTTCGGCGATGGTGAACGGTGCTCCCGTGGCCGGGTTGTTGGGCACCGTAATCGGCATATTGTCTGGCCCCAGACCGAATTGCCAGCCTTGCGGGCTATTGGCATAAAAGGTGGGCACCGCAAAATCCTGGCCCGCAATATTGGTATTCGTACCAAAGCCGGCATTGGAATAGGCAGAGTTCGCCATAAACAACGACGCAACGAGCGTAGCGCACGCAGCGGCGATCGGCCCGATCTTCAAAATCCCGCGCGGCTTTTGCGACGCGCTGTAACCATTTGTACCTAGAGCATTCATGACCAACTTACCCTCCCAAAAATTTAAACCACACGTATTGCGCATCCACTTAGGGAGGTATCAACTGGTAAATGCACCGCTTTAGGGCGGATTGGTCCAAAATTGGGCCAAAAGCAATAAAAGTGATAGCTCTCTGACGTGCAAATTTTGCATTTGTTTACAATTCAGCAGCCGGCTAAAACCTGATCCCTGTCAAGACAACTGCCAACTAATTGGCACTTTTATCATTTTTATCAGCCGTTTGATCCACTGCACACAGACAAACTCGAACGCGCGATTAAGTTAGATCACGTTCACACGCGAGTGAACTTCTGCTGACTGAAGCAGGGCAAAGCGAACTGCGATGTGCAGTTGTGCAGTTAGTGGTGATTCAATTTGAGCGAACCGCAAACGCTGCGCGGCAGCCATTTGATCTGTAAAAATTCCACGTCAAATCGCAACAATTCATTGGGTCCGATTTCTCCAGATCCACGTTCGCGTAGACCATTTGGGCGGGGGTAACGATTTGGGACCGGCAACTTTGTTCAATCAGACCAAGGTGTACAGGCCTGATTAGGCAACCGCACTTCCTCAGTCCGGCAACGTGAGCGAGGCCAGCATGGATCACGTCTTTGGTGATGACACGAGCAAGACCGGCTACGGCGTGATCGTTTGGGTCGAGCTGGCATTTGTCATTGATGGGTTCAAGCCGCCAAAGATCCTCGTGCACTTGGCGAAGTGGCAGGCATTTACACGGATCTTGCCGACGGGCCCTCAAGGAAGTCGTATTCAGAGTGCGGGAGATCGTTCCTGATGGCAAAGAGGGAGAACCAATATCAATGAGTCACAAAAATTTCAAAAAATAAGTTACAGTGAATAAAAATATTAAAAATGCTAATGCTCAGGGGGCAAATCGGTAAAAAATTAGTTCCAATGAAATCTATTCGTCGTAGGATCAAGGCCTTTTTGTATGGTGAAGATGATGATCACAATCTCCAAATAGAGCATATTCGAAATGCGATGCTCAATGCGCTGGATAAAAACTGTTTTAAACCTCACGCGGCGATTGCTAGGTCAATCAACTATGCCGCAGATCTAGAATCGTTATGGTACTTGCGCTCGGATTTGTTTCACGCCATTTCGTCCTGCTGTGATCAAATAAAAGCTGGTAGCGTTATGAGTGAAATTACCATGCTATTTAAAGGCTACCTGGCGTTGGCAAACTGCACGCGAATTTGACTTAGGGCAACGCCTCCAAACGCCAGGTACAGGTGTTGTGATGCACTATCGTTGCTGACGCTAAAGATGCGCAGACACAAATGAAGGCGGTTTTGGACGGCGGACTTTACCGACAATTCGCCTCCATGCAGGAATGCAGACTTTTACGAGAATGGCAGGAGTTGTAACGGCAACCTGCGTTGCGGTTAACTGCGTTACTTTCGCAGAGATAGTTGCGACTAATTGAGTTACTTTGAAAATGGCTATAAATAGCCTTATTGCGTTTAACTTAAGCTTCGATTTTTTTGCCCAGGTCCCTGATTTGTTTAAGTTTTCCTGATTTTTCTCCATTGCGCTTAACTAAGTTGATGCCCAATGGGTGAAATTTCTCTGGCCCACCACGGCGTCCTTTTTCTGGACGAATTTCCTGAGTTCAAGCGCAGTGCTCTGGAAGCATTACGTGAACCGCTGGAGAGTGGTACGATCACCATTCCGCGTGCGGCGCATCACTCTGAGTTCCCAGCGCGCTATCAGCTTATCGGCGCCATAAACCCCTGCCCGTGCGGCTCCTTCGGTACTTCACATCGCGCTTGCCGCTATACACCGGACCAGATTACCCGCTACCAGTCCAAACTCAGCGGTCCTTTAATGGACCGCATCGACCTGCACGTCGAAGTGCCCGCGCTACCGACAACAGAGCCTCTAGACGCACCACCCGGCGGGTCCACGCGATCCATCCGTGCGCGTTGCACCCAAGCCCGCGAACGGGCCATTCAAGGTCAAGGCAAACCCAATCAGGCTCTGGCGGGGCGCGAAATTGACATGCACGCAGGCTCTGATGACGCGGCCCTGCAGTTTTTGCAAACTGCCGCAGCAAAGCTCGGCTGGTCAGCGCGGGGAACACACCCTCAAAATTGCCCGAACCATTTCCGACCTTGCCGATTCGGAAAACACACAACTTACCCATGTGGCCGAGGCTATGCAGTACCGGCGCTTAACGCCCTGAACGTATTGCAGCGCTATACCTTGCGCCTTACCAGATCAATGTGCTCTTTGAGCATATAGGCATGTTCCGCAAAGGGCAGCGGAATGACAGCATGCGTGACTTTATGCTCAATGTCGCTGAGCTGTTTGAGGATGTCTTCCCGGGACGCTTCGGGTGACAGGGTCTGCACCTGAATCTCCAAGTATTTCAGCTCGCCGTACCAGCGGTAAATACGGCGGCGGATGCGCCAAGCGTACAACGCCGGCACCGCGCGCACCACAGGAATCAGAATCGCCAGCAAAGGAATGATGGCCAGCGCTGCGCGGTCCACCAGCGTAGCCAGCCAGAAAGGCAGGTAGCGCTGTAAAAACGGCGGGCCGGATTTGTAAAAACGCTCGGCGTCTTTGCTGAGCACGAAGTCCACATCCTTGGCCGACGGAAACGCGTGCGGCGCGTTGAGCAAGTCGGCAGGGGCGTGGGTTTTTTGCATGGCCTTCATCAAGAGCGCGACCAATGCGGGGTGCAGACTTTGGGTAACCACCACGGTCGTTGTGGTGGCCAGCAGGTTCAAGTCTTTAGCGGGTAGATTCGTGTTTAAGTCCAAGGCGCCGTGGGGCAACACCAGATGGTGCAAATAGGGAAATTGCCTGCTATGCGCCTCGGCTTGGTCCATATCCATTGCCTGCAAACCGGGGTCGGCCATCATGGCGCGTACCAGTGCGGATTCTGGCGCGCCAATGAAAAAGGCAGCGTCCACGGCGCCGCTATGCAACAGCTTTTGCGCCTCAGCATTGGCGGTGTTCAACAGCTTGCTATTGCTGGCGTCAACGCCGCTTGCTTTGAGCAGACGCTGCGCAAAAACCTGTGTGCCCGAGCCCTGCGCGCCGATGCCGATGCGCAAACCCTTCAAGGCTGACAAGCGCGTTTTGACAGCTTTGCCACGATAAAAAATCCAGATCGGCTCGTAGGACACCGACCCGAGCGAAACCAGATCCACATCCGAGTCGGCAGAGGTGCTCTCGTCGGTGTTGGACAAACCATCCTGCAGAAACGCAATGCGCGCATCGTCTTGCGGGTCACGAAGGCGCTTGATGTTGTCCATCGCACCGCCGGAGGACTGGGCCTCCAGCGTGACACCGTCCTGCGCTAATTCGTGGGCATAACTCTTGGCAAATTCCAGATACTCGCTGTCTTCCGCGCCGGTGGTAATGACGACCTGCCGGGGCGGCGCAGGGTCGATGAAATGCAATGCCGCCCACACGGCAAATGCTATAACCAACACCATGGGGAGTGAAGACAGGAGTGCGTCTCTCCAGGAAAAACGCAGGAACCACGAGATCGTTTTACTCATAAGCACTGCATGCTACTGGAGCGCGTACCCAAAAGTCGATGCGGTCACAGAGTCCTTCTGCGCCTATTGTTCAATTAGCCGAACAATCTGCCCTTGAGCAGGCTCATGCCTTCGGCCATCAGTTCGTTCGTGTTGGGCAGGCTGCCGCTGGGCGAGAGTTGGTCCACCAACAGCGGCAGGTACTGCGCCAGATGCGAGGCGGCTTGGTCGGGGTCAATGCCCAAACTGCCGGCTATCTGGCGCAATTGCTCGTTGCCCAATATGCTTTGAATTTGCTCGGCAGAGACGGGCAGGTTGTCTCCAGTGGATACCCAGGACTTGACCACATCGCCGAGTCCGCCGCCTTCAAAAGTCTGCACCAGACCCGACAAGCCGCCTTGCTGGCTATTGAGCACATTGAGAATGCCCGCCAGCGGGTTGGACCCGTCTGCCGATTGCGAAGAAACGGCGCTAGCGGCGCCCAGTACTTGGTCCAGCAACCCCATGATGCAAACCTTTTAAGTAATACAGAGAGCAAATGCTACTGCACCTGAATGACAAAGCAAATCAATCCATCCAAAGAATGATCCCCGCTTATTCCTTAAGCGTGACGCCCATCTGACGCAAATAGGCTTGCACGTCTTTGGGCAAAGGTCCGACACTTGCGGCCCTTTCGGCCAGCGCCGTCGCGTTGGCAGTCTGTCCCAGCGCGGCGGACGAAACCGCCGCACCCAACAACCAGCGCTGCTCGTTGGGGCGCGACTGCAAGGCAACGGTGTAAGCGTTTACGCTGTCCTGATGGCGTCCTGCGCGTTGTGCAGCATTGGCGCGCACGGCCCAGAGTTCAGGGTCGCCAGACAGCAAGGGCTCCAGCCGGGTCAACATGTCTACTGAGGCGACGGGGCGGCCCTGGGCAACTTGCATGCGCGCCAACTCGCGCGCCAGCGATGCCAATGCCAGAGTCGTTGGCACTCCAGGAGCGCTTTGCGCACTGCGCTCGGCGGTCGCAACCGCTTGCTGCAACAAATCAATGGCGTTGTCGTGTGCGCCTGCGTTCCACAGCGTTTGTGCCTGAGCCAGCGCCTCGCGCGCGGCCTGTTGCTGGCGCTGTCCCGTGGAAGCAGAATCGGCCACTGGCACGGACTTGGGCGTTGAAGCAGTGACAACAGCCGCTGGCGCTGCTGCGGGGGGCACAGTAACACTTACTGCGGCAACAGACACGGATGTAAGTGGCGAATTGTTCACTGTGGCGGGTGCGGGCTTGACCGTGGATCTAACCAGGGTGGGCGCCGCTGCCACTGCCAATGGCATTGCGGCGGCACTGGCCGCCAATGCAGGCGACGTCGACACCGCAACTGCAACCGGCGCGATTGACGGCGTTGCGACAACCTTCGCCACTGATGCATTGGCAACCGGCGCAAGCGCAATCACAGGTGACGATGCAAGTGTGGCCGTAGGTACGGCGACAGGTGTAGCGATCGGTGCAGAAACGGGGCTTACTTGCACAGGAGCAGCCACGATCGGTGTGCTTTGCGAAACCGGCTCAGTCTGCACAACCTTGATCGCCGGGACTTGATGTGTCCACCACCAGCCAGCCCCACCAAACACCGCCAACCCGGCGACTACGATAACGATTGACACCAAGGGGCTGCTGTTTCGCGAGGCACCGGTGGATATCAATACGCCAGCCACACTGGCCGTTCCGCTGCGCAGCGGCGTCGCACCTGGCGTGATTGCGCCGTTGTCATCGGGCACCTGGCGCTGGTCCAGATCGCGCAACATTTTGTTAATGACACTCACAGCGCAGTCTCCTTTGCACTACGTAGCGCCTGGCGACGTCGCGCGCCGGGCCACGACCAGCGGCGCCACCAGGGCGCAACTTGCGGCACGCCTTCGGTGTCGCGCACAGCCAGACGGGCGTGGTCGGCGCTCACCGTCATCTTGTCTTCACCATAAGCCAGCATCAGGCATTTGTGCGCAAGCACATTCACCAGGCGCGGCACGCCTCCGCTGGCTGCGGCAATGATGGCCGCGGCCTCGGGGCTGAAGATGCGGGCGTCCATGGCGTCATCAATCGCAGCCGTTGCGAGCCGATGCTGCAAATATACCGGCACCCGGCGCTGATCCATAGGACCTAAAAATTCGCTGAAGGTAATGCGTTGCAAAAGCTGCCGTATCTCGGGTCGGGCCAGCTTGTCGTCCAGATCCGGTTGGCCAAGCAATACGATTTGCAGCAATTTGCGCTTTTCGGTTTCCAGATTCGAGAGTAGCCGCAAGCTCTCCACCGTGCGCACCGGGATGGCTTGCGCCTCGTCAATGCACACGACGACGCGGCGGTGCGCGCGTGCATGGTCCAGCAGGCAAGCGCCAATGCCGTTCATGATTTCGTGACGGTGCGGCGACTGGCTCACCGCCACGCCCAACTCTGATGCCAGAGCCAGTAGCAAATCATCCGGCCCCATGTCAGGGTTGGGGATGTAGGCGGTGACAAATTCGCCCTGCAAGGTTTTGAGCAATTGGCGGCACAACACGGTTTTGCCGCAACCGAGTTCGCCCACCACCTTCAAGAAACCCTCGCCGCTGCGCAATGCCACCAGCAGCATGTTGAGCGAGGCTTGGGCGCCTTCATGCGGATAAAAAAAGTCCGTGTCAGGCGTGATCGAAAAAGGCGCTTCCCGCAGTGAAAAGTGCCTGAGGTACATCACTTGACGATGTTGCCATCAAGCTGAATCACGCGGGCGCGGGTGTCGTCCATATCGTCAAGGGCTGCGCGGGCGCGGCGGTTCTGGTCATCCCAATCGCTGGCGGTGCGGATGATTGTGGGCTTGATCAGCACAATCACTTCGCGCTTGCGCCCCTGCGTGGCTTTGTTGCCGAACAGCGGCGCCAACACACTGCCCGTGGTTCCGGGTACGCCGGACACATTGCGACTGGAGTCCATCTGCATCAGGCCACCAATAGCCACAATGCGTCCGTCTTGAATACGCACCAGGGTATCCGTCTCATTAACTGCGCTGGACGCCACCGGCAGTTTGTAACTGCCGACTGCGCCCAGATCGATCTGCTTGGACACCTCGGTGACCGAAGTTACCGCCGGATGAATATGCAGCGTCACGTTGATACCGTCGTCCACCTGCGGCGTTACATCAAGCGATATGCCCGAGAAAAACGGTGTGAGCGTGATGGTCGGCAAGGTCGTGTTATTGCCGGTGGTACTGGTCGTGGCGGTGGATGTGTTGCCGCCGGATACATTGGTTACAAAGAAGGCGTCCGTACCGACTTTGAGCACAGCCTTCTGGTTATTCATGGTGGCAACGCGGGGACTGGAGAGTGTTTGCACATCGCCCTGTGTTTCCAGGAAGCCCAGCACTGCGCCGAACTGGCTGGTCGCCAGTGCCAAACCGAACAAGCCGCCACCGGTTGCCAGGGACGGAATGGGCACCGCGCCGCTGATGGTGGTGGTGCCGTTTTGCAACAGCACATTGGTGTTGCTAATGCCGCTGCCAATGACACCCGCTGCGATGGTATTTGCTCCATCCACGTTGAACGCGCCCCAGTTCACGCCGCTTTGAAAGCCATCACTAAGTTCAACCTCAACCAGCTTGGCCTCCAGCATGACCTGGCGCTCGACCGCAATTTGTGCAGCCTTGAGAAACTTTTCGACCTCGCGCAATTCGTCCGGCATGGCACGCACAGCCATGATGCCGGCCTGCGGACTGGTGATCACGTTGCGCCCCTCGCCACTGCCCACAATGCCCTTCACGGCACCGGACAACTCAGACCAGAGGTCGGTTTTGGACGAGGTAGTGACTTTGGAACTTTCGGTTTGCTGCGTGGAGCTGGTGCTCGTGGAACCTGCGCTGGTAGAACTGTTGCTGCTACTGGAAGTGCCGCCCGACGAGACGCGCAATTCGCTATTACCTACCCGCTGGGAGTTGGGATAGTTCACGTTGAAGATACGTGTTTGCAAAGTGGGGGCATAAATCGTGATGCGCCGGCCTTCGATTTTGAAGTCGTAGCCATACACGTCGCGAATCGATTCCAGTGCTTCCGTTACTGTCACACCACGCAAGGTGACCGACAAGCTGCCCTTCACATCCGGATGCATCAGCATGCTGTAGCGGGTGTCGGCAACGATGGCCAGAAACACATCACGCGCAGGCGCATTGTTCACCAATAAATCAATGCGCGGTTCGGGTGCAGGCTTAACCGGTGGTGCGGGCGGCTCGGCAAGCGCATCGCTCACACTGGCTGGCACTGCGCTTGTTTTGGGGGGTGGCGCAGGAATTGCCGCACGGATTGCCGCACTCACATCGGGTGTACGCAATACGCGCTCTGATGCACAGCCGCTCAGGCAGCCCGCCGCAATCAACACGCTCAAAGCGGCGTAGGTGCCAGGAGTTAAATCACGCATCGGTGGTGCTTGGCGGTTCATAGTGGGTGCCTCAAGGTTGGACGGCGCGGCGTTGTATGCCTTCAAAGCGCTGAATTTTTTGAACTTGGCTACCGTTGCGCAGCCAGATTTCGGTTTCTGTAATGCGTTCGATCTTATTGGCGCCGATTTGCTGACCTACGGCGTAAAGCCGGGTGCCGGACGCCAGATAAGTTTTACCATCGCGCACAACCACTGCGGTGCCATCGAGGAGCGGCGATGCAGCATCAGACTTGGCCGCATCCGAGGCTTGTGCGCTGGCGCCGGGAGGCGCGCGTGTCGGGTCGCGTGCTTCTTGTCCCTGCGCTTCGAAGTGCGCCACCAGCGCCACCATCATCAACCCAACTACCCCCGCCCGATGCCGCATGGAATTCGCATTGACGCGCGCCGTCGCAATGGCTTGTGTCATGGTTGCACCCCCACGATATACACCTGCAGCGTGAGTTCAGGCACTTGTTTGTCCGATTTGAGTTGCATGGGCCCCCAACGCAATTTAGGTAGCGCTGCTTCCAATGTTTTGACATAGCGCACCAGTTCAGGATAGGAACCGGCAACGCGTAACTCCATACCCCGACGTGTCAGACCTTGCGGCAGACCTGCGGTAGTTGCGGCGTTGGGCGCAGTTGGAGCCGTGGGGGTGCTCGGCCCGGCCTGGGCCGTTGTGGCGTCAGCGCGCAATGTACCGGCGCTTAGTAGCGTGAGGCCGTCCTGCCGGCGCAAAAACTCCATCAACACTTGCTCCAGCGCCGGGCCGCCAGAATCCATCGGTGCGTTCGTCTGAATATCAACATTGATTGCGTCGATTTTTGACTGAATGCTTTCCAACTCTTTGCGCATCGCCACTGCTTCGTCACTGGGACGTCCTGTTGACTGCAGGTCGGTACGCAAGCGATTGAGTTCCGTATTTTGGGCGGCAAAATTTTGCACCAATTGCCGCTGGGCCTGCTGTGCGGGCGATAGCCACAAACCGTCCGCTGCTGCGAGGCAGCACGCCATCACAGACAGAAACAAAAATATGCGCTCACGCTGGCTCAACGCATCGATGCGGGCAGCGTATTTTACCCACCAGGTTTTCACGGCTTCACTCCTGCGCTGGTTGCTGGCGGTCGTGGCGCGGTTTCACTCACCAGGTTAAATGACCAGATCTGGCGAGGTGTCGCTCCACCCGGCGGGCTGGTGTTTTCCACCTGAACGGTTGCCAGCTTCAAACCACTCAGC
Source organism: Comamonadaceae bacterium (assembly GCA_947373605.1). Classification (GTDB taxonomy): domain Bacteria; phylum Pseudomonadota; class Gammaproteobacteria; order Burkholderiales; family Burkholderiaceae_C; genus Allorhodoferax. The sequence continues at coordinate 39,863 of CANBYM010000007.1, read as the reverse complement.
AGCGGGCTTGCGGTGAGCCGTGCAACCCAGGCATTTAAGGCCGAGGGCTCCAGCGTAAACCCGTTCATTTCGAAATGGTTGCTGTCTGCTTTCACACCGGTAATCCATGCCGGCTGCGGAATGCTGCTTGCAACCAACGCCAGTCGATCGGAATGGCCCCTGCCCGGCGTCGATAAACCTTCTTGTACGGCTTGACGCAACCGTTCGCGGCGTGCCAGTTCGTCACGCTTGGTCTGCAATTGCGCCAGCATAGCCGGACCGATCGGAGCTGCGTCCGCCTGCGCCGTTACCAGCGCTGATTTCAGGCTTTGTATGTCACGGGCCTGACTCTCCAGCGTCCGGCTGAATTCAGCTGAAGTTTTCTTCAGATTCCAGACCCAGGCGCCACACAGCACGCTGCCAAGAACGACAAAAACACCGAGGGCCTGTACCATTGTCAGCGCGGAAAAGCTCTGCTTCTGCGTGATGGTCAGTGGGGAACAAAGGTTAATTTGCTGAGGCATAAGTGGAGCCTAAGTGCTTGCAGCGTCGTCACGCAACAGGACGCCCAGCAGGGGCAAACAAGCCATCTGGTCTGAAGCAGACAAATCTGCAAGTGCCGCAAACAGGCCTTCGAACTCAAGCATGGTCACAGTCTGACCGATTTCCTGGCTAATCCATGCGGCGATGTCAAAGGAGCGTGCACCGGCATACACCCTTAGTCCGGCCAGCGGAATAGACGACCAGGTGCGATCCCACAAATCAAGTGAACGCTGAACCTCAACCAGCAGCCGCTGCGCGCGATCAGCGTCCGACTGCACGGGCGTTGCTGTAGTGGTGCTACCGCCGTAAGCGCCGGTGTAAGAATCGGCACCACCGTAGTCCGGTACATATTCGCCAACCGGCGAGTAAACCCCGGGCTCTTCAGAAAAAATTTCAACGCTGCTGCCCAAATCCATCGCGAGAAATCGATCTGGCAATTCCAGACGACGGCTGTAATAAAGCTCTTCATTGGCGCTGATGGTGAGTACCGCCTGATGGTCGTTCACAACCACCAGCGCCGCTGTGGCGGACTGGCCCATGCCGTCTCGCACGGCCAATGCGGATTGCAGGTTGCGCTGCGCATTTTCAGCAATATCCACGACGGCAAGCGACCACTGCATGGACTTTGCAAGATCACTTATTTCACGCAGCACGCTGTTGGCCGCGACGACGACAAATAAGTGCGCATTGCCTTTTTGCTTACCGTCGCCCACGTGCATGACATCGATGGTGATGTCATCAATGTGGGACTCCACCATGTCGCGGATTTGGTAACGCGCGGCCGCACGCATTTCTTCCGGTGGCACCGCCGGTGTATCAATTTGCAGTAGCTGGTACTGATCAACTTTTAAGACGGCTTGGACCCGGGCGCCATGCAGGTTCAGTGCTTTTAAACGTTCGAGAAAAGCTTCAGGCGTATCGCTTCCCTGGTTTTCGACACCGATTTTGAGAATGTCGAACTTACCGCCCGGATTGGCTTTCGCCTGCACATATGCCAGCGATTGTCCGCCCCAAGACACGACAAGCAGGTCTGTCAAAGCGTTGCGTTGCCAGGGCCAACGCATGATTAGCGGGCTTCCTGTGAGATGGCATTTGCGGCAGTGTTGTCAATCATGCAGAGTTGATGGACCAATTTATTTGCGTTCATTTTAGGTGTGCCTTAGGCTCCGTTTGCAATGTTTTCACAATAGTTTTCCATTCAGACCGCACCGGGATTACCGTTCGAGCCCTGCAGAAACGCTGCGTTCAACGTAACCGATGCTGCCCGGGGCGCCGCCCGCCGACGCAATAGACGTGATTTTGATGATGTAGTGCGGGTCGCCCTCCAGGTAGGTGGCGGCAGTGCAACTGACCTGTACGCTAAAGCCATCGATGGCCAAGGGCGTGGCGGACGTGCAAGTGGCCGACGTGATGCTGGAGGGTGGCGACACCGCACTGGCCGCGCCCAACCCCCACTCCAACCCGGCGCGCGCAGCCCAGTACGCCCGGCTGCCCTGTATGTCCTTGGCGGAGTCCAGCTGTGCGGTATTGGATATGCTGACCATGAACCCGCCTAGGGCTGCCAACACCACCACCAGAAAGATGGCAGCGATGGCGGCAAATCCTTTTTGTGCGACCCTCATGGCGTGTTGTCCACGTGAATCTGGTGTTGCAGCGTCACCGTTTCACCAGAGTCTGTCATTTGCATGGTCAAGCGCAACAGGCCATCTCTCTGCGCGCTGCTGTCGTATACAAAGCTGCAGGCCCCGACATTTTTGGCTAGCACATTGACCGCCACCGTTGCTCCGGCTGTAACAGCGCCTCCAGATTGGCAATTCTTGGCAATGCTGGCTGTGTTCACCGCGCGCACCAGTGTGCCCTGTGAGGTACAGGCATACGACACCACGCGCTCACTTCCGGGCACGACATGAAAGCGGTTCGCTGGTGAAGCCAACAAAAACGGATTCGTCTGCGTGATGTCAATGGTTGTCTCCGGCGGATTGGCTCCGACGGCGGCAGATACCGCGCTGATCAGCGCTGTGTTGTCTCCGGCATAAACATCGGAGCCGGGAATGCCTTGGTTGTAAACCACCACGAAATCACCCGGCTTAATGGTTTGGTCGGCATCGGTCGGATTGCTACCCAGCATGTTGAAGCTGGTGTCGGGTATGTTGAAGTCCAAGGCAGCAGGTGTGTTGTCGGCGCGGTATCGTCCGCCGTATTTGGTAGGGATGAAGTCCACGCACTTGGCGTCGGCGGCAACCACAATGCTGTTGGGCAAGGACTTGCGAATGTCGCGCGACATGCGGCGCAATGTACCGTCGGCCTCGTCTGCCAGTGAAGCGCGCCGCGCGGTCGAAAAGTAGGCGTCAATCGGGCTGCGCATAAACACCGACACCATGCCGCCGATCACACCCATGATCACAATCACCATGATCAGCTCTACCAGCGTAAAGCCTTGCTGGCTGCGACTTGCTTGCGGCAGAGTTGATGGTCGCATGGCTAATAGCTCGCCCGGTAGCCGGTCAACGTTACGGCATTTGCGCCGGGGTCTGTCACCACCACCGTGACCTTGTAGGCTGCTGGTGTTAAAGCTGCCAATGCTGCGTTATCCGAGCTTGTCGCGAGAGCCACAGTGACGGAAATGCTGTAATGTTCTAGCCCCGCAATCGCATTGCCCTGCGGGTCTGTAATGCCGGTTCGGCTGTATCCGTTGGCATCGGTCACCAGATTCCAGGGGGTACGGTCATTTCCGATAGCAGCCTGTGGACCTAGCGAATTGGTGTAGTCCTTGAGCAGGACCTCTTCCAGCATGGACTCGGCAATGGCGATGGACTGCTTGCGCAGCATGGGGTCGGCGCTGGATTTCACAACCGTATTCATGACCGACAAGATGCCTGCGATGCCCACACTCACCACGACGATGAAGATGATCATTTCGATCAGAGTAAAGCCGCGCTGCATGCGCCCGGCTCGCTGTTGAGCACGTTCAGTCGTGCACATAACCCGTATCGCCCTCGACAGTGATGGCCGTGCTGTTCGCAATGGAAAGGGTAATGGCGCCGCTCTGATCCGTAACGCCCAGCGAATTGAATTTGAAACTTATTACCGGCCCGCTTGTGGCACTGGCGCTCAAGCCGCTGCCCCCGCGCGGAGTATTGGGCATATTGACGGGGCCATTGCAAACCCCGTCGGGGGTCGCTTTGGTGTCCATTGTGAGTGTGATGCCGGGATCGTTCACCTGGACACAGACCGAGCGCCTTTGCACAACCGCCGTCTTTTGGGCATATCGCAAAAGGCTAAGAGTCTCGTCATGAAACCCCCGTGCAGTGAAGTCGCCGGTATTGAAAATCCTGGGCGCCGCGAAAACTGCAAGTACACCCACAATCACCATCACCATGATCAATTCGATCAGAGTGAAACCAGCCTGCTTTGCGAAATGCCAGGGCAGTGGTTGGGCGAGCATGGCGTGGCGCTCGCCCGCGGCAAGTTTAAGTAGTCCGCTTAATTTCCTGCACCGACGACTGTGAATGTCGCCGTGCCTGCAGATGCGCAGGTCGAGCCTGCACCATAGTTCAGCGTACAAGTCTGCGGCACACCATTCTTTGCCGATCCGGTGCCGGTAATTGCCGTATCTGCCGTCAAATAATACGCCGTGGTGCTACAGGTTGTACCTAGCGTTATTGGCGGATTCATGAGGCCTCCAACATCCGAACACTTTGCTACTGTGGAACATTTGTTTGTTGTGAGGGCCTGCCCAGTCACAGCACAACCCGCGTAATTAATAGACGCCTCTGAAGACAAGCCACCCGCCACGCCAAGGACCGCCGCCGATTTGGCGTCTGAGCTCAAATCCACAAATTTCGGCAACGCCACTGCTGCAAGTACGCCCAAAATCACGATAACCATAACCAACTCAATAAGCGTAAAACCGCGTTGAGACTGTTTCATATGCAAACCTTTCAATTTATTTTCGAAAAATTGGTGCGCATCCGTAAATTTGAACAAAACGTGAAATTCGGATAAGCCATCCAAATTCTAGAACAATTGTTTGCCCAAGTGCATTAAGTTTTCTAGGTAAGCCTTCGATTTGATTGTCTTTTCATAACTAATTGACCGTCTGTCCATGCCAAAAATACTGCTCCAAGGCCGTTAACTGCAAAGGCCCTGGTGGCGGGCTCACCCGGAACCACAACGCTGCTGGCTCCGTCGAGGACTCTGGCCAATTGTGATTTTGGGGACGGTAGCCGATGCAGACGCATTCCTGGTCAAACACCCAACTCCCCGGGGCAACACCGGCGATATCGGACATGCTCACCTCACCCGCGTAGTTGACAGGAGGCACGTCAAGCACCTTGAATGGGTTGCGCTGCACTGGCACAACATCAGAGCCACTTCCACGTGCCTGTCTTTGCAAATGTTCCACTACCAAAGATGTGCGCAAGGTGCCCAACGTCAATTGAACGCTAGCCACCTCCGCCTGCGACTGGAGCGCAAGCGATTGGCGGCCATAGCTGCCAATAAGCACCAAAATTACAGCCAGCAAGATGGCCCATTCCAACGAGCGGCCGGACCAGACCGAGTTGGCACCCAAGCCTCCCTTCGCTGCCAAGTCAGCCCCCGCCCTTACCCATGGCCGCCTGACCCATATTCCACAAAGGCAGGAATACGCCGAGCGCCAGCAACAACACCAGCGCGCCGATGACGGCCAGCAGTATGGGTTCGATGGAGGCAGACAAGCCTTTGATGGCGTAGTCCGTGTCGCGCTCGTACATGTCGGCTATTTCAAATAGCAAGTTATCCAGTTCGCCCGTTTCTTCGCCCACATTAATCATCTGCAGTACGACTGGCGTGAATACGCCCGTGGCAGCCGCACAGCGCGAAATACTTTCGCCGCGCTCAATGCCGTCGCGCATTTGCTCAATGCGGCTACCGATATAGGCGTTGTCCACGGTTTGCGCGACCACGGTCAGGCCCTGCACCAGTGGCACGCCTGCCTGACTGGACAGCGCAAAGCTGCGTGCAAAGCGCGCCAGCGTGGCTTTCAAAATAATTTCGCCCACAATCGGTAGCTTGAGTTTGCGCGAGTCCCAGCGATATCGGCCTTCGGGCGTTCGCACATACCCGCGCACCAACATCGCACCACCAAAAGCGCCAGCCAGCAACAGGGGCCACCAGGCAATCATCCAGGCTGAAAAGCCCAGCAACCCGCGCGTAATGATCGGCAGTTCAGTATGAAAACCGGCAAACACTTTGGCGAATACCGGAATCACAAAAATATTGAGGATGATGATGGCAACCGCCATCGCGATCATCACAAAGGTCGGATAGCGCAAGGCCTGCTTGATGCGCTCACGCACATCGCGCTCAAACTCCATATGCTCGGTCAGGCGTAAAAACACTTCGGTGAGCTTGCCAGTCATTTCACCGACCCGAATCATAGACACATAAAAGGCGCCAAACAATTCCTGATGCCGGGCAATGGAGGCAGAAAGTTCACGGCCTTGGTCCAGACTGGATCGGATATCTTTGAACAGATCCACCATGGCCGGTTTGCTGGCCGAGGCCTGCAGTCCGGCAAAAGCGCGCAGGATGGGCACGCCGGCTTTGTTCAAGGTATACATCTGCCGGGAAAAGAGCAGCAAATCATCCACCACCACGGGTTTGCGGTTCATGCGCTGCAAGAATGATTCACCGTCGCCCTCTTCTTTTTTGGCGACAGTGGGGGCAATGTAAATCGGAGCAACTCCAATGGCGACCAATTGGTCGGCAACGCCACCCTCGGTCATAGCGTCTATCTCGCCCGATACCGCTTCGCCACGGTTATTGCGTCCACGCCAAGCATAAAGGGCCATGGTGCTTATTCTTCGGCGTTGATAGCGTCTTCGGCTTCAAAACCGATTCGCATAGCCTCCGCCAGTGAGGTTCGCCCTTGGCGTACCAATTCCAATGCGTGGTAGGCCATGGTTTGACCCCTCATTCGCTCACGTGCGGCACGCATAAAGGAGGCAGGATCTGCTTTGGAAGCAGCCTGCGTCAGCACGGCGTCCATTTCCAAAAGCTCATAGACGCCCTGACGCCCTGTATAGCCTGTCCCATTGCACACCGAACATCCCATGCCGCGCTTGGCGTTTACTGCCTCGCCCGTCGCAATCATATTGGTCAGCCAGGTCTTTTCCTGTGCGGTAGGCGTGTGCGGTGCAATGCACTCATTGCAATTGAGGCGCACCAGACGCTGCGCGATGACGCCTTGCAAGGAAGTGGACACCATGAATGACGGCACACCCATGTCCAAGAGGCGAAACGGGGTACTGATGGCATCGCGGGTATGCAGTGTCGACAGCACCAAATGGCCGGTGATGGCAGCGCGCAAACCGATTTCCGCAGTCTCCGCGTCCCGCATTTCACCAACAAGAATGACATCCGGGTCCTGGCGTAAACAGGAGCGCAATACTTTCGCAAAGGTCAAGTCAATTTTGTCGTTCACTTGCACCTGCGTAAGACCGGCCAGCCGGTATTCCACGGGGTCTTCCACCGTAATGACTTTGAGCTCTGCCGCATTGACTTCAGCCAGGGCTGCATACAGCGTTGTGGTCTTGCCAGAGCCCGTCGGCCCGGTCACCAGCACCATGCCCGAGGTGCGACCCAGCAACTCGCGAAAGCGCTCCAACATCACGGGTGGCATGCCAATGGAGTCAAGACGGCGCATGCCCGCACCCTGTATCAATAGGCGCATCACAGCGGACTCGCCGTAATTGGTTGGCAGTGTCGAAAGGCGCACATCAATGGTGTGGTCTTTCAAGCGCACACTGAAGCGACCATCCTGAGGCAGTCGTTTTTCGGAAATGTCCAAGCCCGCCATCAATTTCAGGCGCTGCGCCAATGCACCGCCGATGCGCTTGTCCGCCTGTGTCTGGGTTTGCAACACGCCGTCTACCCGCACACGGATTTGCAGGCTCGCCTCTTGCGGCTCGATGTGCACGTCGCTGGCGCCCACCTGCATGGCGTCTTCGAACAAGGACTGCAGCAAGCGCACGACCGGCGCACCCTCAAGACCGACGCTGGCTGTTAGTTCACCGAAGTCCACCGCGTCACCCAGATCTTTTTCGAGTGCGCGAGCCAGTCCACTGATTTCGTCGGTACGTCGGTACAGACGATCAAACGCGGCAGCCAGCTGGCTCTCCGGCACAGCGGCTACAGCGATGTTTCGTTTAAGGATTCGCGTGAGCTCGTCGTAAGCGAATAAATCCAACGGGTCAGCAAGTGCGACCAGCAGCAGCTCACCTTTGTCTTCCAGCGCCAGCGCCTTAAACCGACGTGCCATGGACTCCGGCAATAACTTAATAACTTCGGCGCGAAACGGGAATGTTTTGAGGTTGACAAAGGGGATGCGTAACTGACGCGCCAGGCCATTGGCCAACAACTCTTCGGTAATGATCCCGGTCTCAATGAGCAGACGCCCAACTTTTTTGCCGGTGGTGCGCTGAAGCTCCAGGGTCTGCTGAAGTTGCTCTTGGGAAATAAGCTTTTGCTGCACCAACACGTCGCCTAGACGAAGCTTCTCCGGCCGGCCGGGTGCCTGGCGCTGTGCGTCTGGGGCAAGGGGGGGCTTGCCAATCGGTGTGGCTGCCATATTCATGCGCTAATCCTTTGCAAGTCGCAAAAATGATAGCACGGGGGCCGCATCTTCAGCGGCCTATTTGTCTTGAGTTTAGGCGGGTGTTAACTTGCCGCCCTCTACTGTCACCTTGGCGCCTACGCCAATGGATGTCTTTTGTTCAACTTTACGCACGGTGCCGTCCTCCATACGCACTTTGACTTCGAAGAGGGTTTCCTTCTTTATCTTCTTCTCGACCGTATTGCCGGCCCATCCTCCCGCCGCCATGCCAGCAATGGTTGCCAGGTCTTTGCCCGCACCACCGCCAAATTGATTGCCCACGATTCCGCCTAGAGCAGCACCGGCAATGACGCCGATGCCACTGCCTTGCGCCGCCTCGCGTTCTAGGGGTGTGACGGACTCCACAGTGCCACATACTCCGCAGATGATCAGCGGTGGCTTTTGTTCGGGTATGAACACCGGATTATTTGCGGATGCTGGCTCAACCGAAGCCTTTGCTTCCTGGTGCACAGGGGCCGGGTTGGACGCAGCCTTGCCCGTTGTGGACGTTAATGGCTTATGAACAGGCTTGTGAGTTAGTGCAGGCTGGACCGCAGATTTGGTGACCACGGATTCGCGGCTATCTAAGCTGTCTTTGGCGGCAGGTCCATTGGCTGGCGCATTTGCGGCTGTTGCTGACACTGGTTCGTTGGCTGCCAAGAGCACTACCGGCTCCCGGGAGGCACTCTCATTCGCGCGACTTGCCAGTAGTTCAGCACCGAGTCCAAGGGTTGCCACCCCCAAAACACCAACTGCTATCCAAAGATATTGATTTGATTTGGCCTCTGACATGTTGTTCCTTCCTATGCAGGTCGACATGACCCACCGTCGATTAGCGCGGAGTATGCCGCGCGCGCCTGCGCAATATTGCATCGTAATCGTTGGAATGTGTAACACCGCGTAAAGCGATCTGCAGCGCCGACTTGTCATTTGCGGTGAAAATGGCAATTAATGCCGCGAACTTTGTACTACGCTACGATTGGCGGCAATTGCGAATCTTTTCCATGCAGGGAACAGTAAAAATGAGTTTAAGCACAGACAACGTTCAACAAATGCCTGGCCGCTCCGGTGTATCTGGTGCGGAGCATGCAGCGCGGCTATTGGCTGCACCGGAAGCGCTGACAAGTTTGACCTTGCCCGAAGCACGGGTAGTTGTGAGCTATATGAGGCCGCGTTTTTTTCCGGCCAATACCACTTTTATACGTGAAGGTGACGGGGGCGATAACGGTTTTATGGCTTTGCTTGTCGAAGGCGATGTGGTGGTGGAACGCATCACGGTGAGTCGCACCGAACCGGTCACGATTCGCGTGTTGGGACCGGGTAGCCTGATTGGTGAAATTGGACTCGTTGATAAAGAGCCTCGTTCTGCTTCGTGCACGGCGAGTACCGATGTATGGTGCGCCATTTTGACTCGTGAGGCTATTGAGGCGATGATTCAGAAGGATCCCATCGTGGCCGCCCGTTTGCTTTTGGGCGTGTCTGCCAACATCGCAGAACGACTGCGTGATACCAACCGCCAGCTAAAGCTTTACGCCCGTTTAGCTACGGCCATGCGTGAAGAGTTGACTCATATGAGTGAACCGGCGCCTTTGCGAGCTGCGCCAAAAGTAGAGTCAAAGGGCGAAAGCCAAATCGACTAACTGGCATGATCAGTGAGATTGGCGCGCTGAAATTTCAGCGCGCGCTTAGCCCTGCTGCACACCGACAATTCACCCCCCTGTTATCGCGTCTTCACATTTGTCACACCAGCAGATTCTTCGTGATGTTTTTGGCTACGACCAATACCGCGGCCCGCAGCAGTCCATTGTTGAGCATGTGGTTCAAGGGGGCGATGCCCTCGTGCTCATGCCCACCGGTGGTGGGAAAAGTTTGTGTTACCAAATTCCGGCGATTGCACGCCAGCGGGCCGGGCAAGGCGTAACCATTGTGATTTCCCCGCTGATTGCGCTCATGCACGATCAGGTGGGAGCGCTGCACGAGGCGGGAGTTAAAGCAGCCTTTTTGAACTCGACTTTGTCCGGTGAAGAGGCGTACCTTGTTGAGCAGCGCTTCCTGCGGGGCGAAATTACCTTGCTTTATGCTGCGCCTGAGCGGGTTACAACGCCACGATTCCTGGCCCAGCTTGATTCTTTATATGACCAAGGGCAGCTTAGCCTTTTTGCGATTGACGAGGCGCATTGCGTAAGTCAGTGGGGCCATGATTTCAGGCCCGAGTACCGGGCCTTGTGTGTGCTGCATGAGCGGTTCGCAGGTGTGCCCCGAATTGCGCTCACGGCGACAGCAGATGAACTGACGCGCGCGGATATTCTGGAACGCTTGCAACTGCAGGAAGCGCGCGCTTTTGTCAGCAGTTTCGATAGGCCCAACATCCGTTACACGATTGTGGAAAAGCGCGATAGCACGTTGCAATTACTGCGTTTTATTGAGCGTGAGCATGATGGTGATGCGGGTGTTGTTTACTGCCAGTCACGCAGAAAAGTTGAGGATATTGCGAAGACACTTTCAAACGCTGGCGTCAATGCGCTGCCGTACCACGCAGGACTGGACACCAAGCTACGCCAGCGCCACCAGGACCGCTTTTTGCGCGAGGAGGGCGTTGTAATGGTCGCGACCATTGCCTTCGGTATGGGCATTGATAAGCCGGATGTCCGGTTTGTGGCACACCTGGATATGCCCAAGAACATTGAGGGCTACTATCAGGAAACCGGGCGGGCTGGGCGCGATGGGCTGCCTGCCAACGCATGGATGTGCTATGGCTTGCAAGATGTGGTCAACCAACGGCGCATGATTGACGAAAGTCCGGCGGGCGAGGAGTTCAAGCAAGTTATGCGTGGAAAACTTGACGCACTGCTTGGGCTGGCCGAAGCAACTGACTGCCGGCGCGTGCGTTTGTTGTCCTATTTCGGTCAGTCCGGAGAGCCCTGCGGCAATTGCGACAATTGCCTGCTTCCTCCTGCAATTTGGGATGGTACCGATGCGGCAAGAAAGCTGCTCAGCACCATCTACCGGATATCGCAAACAGGAGATACAAGTTTTGGCGCCGGCCACCTGATGGACATTGTTCGTGGCAAAGCCACCGAAAAGGTCACCCAGCACGGTCACCAAACACTCAGCACCTTTGGCATTGGGAGCAACTTTACTGAATTGCAATTGCGCGGCGTGCTGCGGCAACTCATTGCAATGGGAGCGGTAGAGGTGGATGTGCAGGCGTTCAATACCTTGCGCTTGACGGAGTCTTCGCGGGCAGTGCTTCGGGGTGAAGTATCGGTTCGACTTAGAGAGTCGGCTTCCAATGCAGCAGACAAGAAGCCTAAGCGTGCTGCGCGTCTGGGTGCCTTGGTAAAGGCGCCGGTCAGCCTGGATAGCGACGCCTTACTTCGTTATTCCGCTCTGAAAGCCTGGCGTGCGGAGGTCGCAAGAGAACACAATTTACCGGCTTACGTAATTTTTCATGACGCCACATTGGCAACCATCGCACAAAAGGCACCGCAAAGTTTGGATGACTTGCAGGGTATCAGCGGCATGGGCGCTAAAAAGCTTGAGGCCTACGCGCAAGAAGTGTTGCGCGTAGTGGGCGTGAATTAATGCTGGCGAAAACCGTTTTCGTACGCCATGGCCGCGCCAGTCATCGTATTTTGCAAACGCGCAATGGCCCGGTTATGCCGTTCGCGGGCTGCTGATTTGCTGGCCTGCTGATGATGGTGTTGAATAAGATTGTTTAACTTGCTGCGGCATGCATCCAGTGCACCGGCAAAATTTAACGCAATGTAGGCCGAATGGTCTGCCTGCGTTTGACGGAATTCGTCAGACCAGTAATTGAACAATTGCCACTTGTAAGTACCTTTTTCGGGAACTTGAATTGTGTCTCTGTGCATATATACAGTATTTAGTTGCATGAGATGCGCGCCAAAGTTTCCCTTGAACCCTACCAACGACGATTCCAGCGCATCCGGTAGGTGTAATGACGCGCCAGACATGGAATCGGTTGACATGGCGTGTGGAGAATGACGTCCATTTACCCACGCTTCACCCGGCTGTAGCTAAAATTAACATTTACTGAAACTTAGAGGCCCTCCATGTCCGCTCCAACCCACCAAAACGATTCCCACAATATCGACCCCGTGGAGGAGATTGTCCCCATGATGCCCTTGGTGCTTCCTTTAGCGGGTGGCGTTTTGATTTTCCTGCTGGCATTCATTGCTGTTTTCATGGCCTGAGCGGCTGAAATGGCCAAAACAAAAGCACTTCTATCCGCCCTGCTGATTGGTATTGGGATTGCCTATACAGTACCGCTTGCAGTTGCCGCTCAAGTGGATACCAATGTGACGCCTGCCTGCTCAGGGCTTTTGCAAAAAAGCTTTCTTCGGCTGCAGGATGAAAAGCCGCAGAACCTCTGTCAGTACAGCGGCAAGGTTGTATTGGTAGTGAATACGGCGAGTTATTGTGGTTTTACGTCTCAATACGAAGGTCTTGAGAAGCTATATGCCACTGAAAGCGCAAAAGGGCTGGTTGTGCTGGGCTTTCCTTCAAATGATTTTGGAAAACAAGAGCCCGGCGACAGTAAACAAATTGCGGACTTTTGCTACAACACGTATGGTGTGAAGTTCCCGATGTTTGAAAAGTCAGTCGTCTCGGGTGCAGCGGCCAACCCACTGTTCAAAGAGCTTACTGCGGCAACTGGCAAAGCGCCACAATGGAATTTTCACAAATACCTGATTGGTCGCAACGGGCAAGTTATCGCCAGTTATTCAAGTAACACTTCGCCTGACGACCCTAAACTCGTTGCAGATATGCAGCGCGCCCTCAACGCCAAATAGCGCAAGGCAAAGGGCGACCCCCTAGTAGCCCGCTTTTTGTAAAGCTGTTTTACATATCACGCTGTTGTGTGACCGTCCGTTCTGAACGTCACATTTTCTCCGTGCGCTTGGCGCGTCCGCAACAGGTTGCACGACATCTCACCCTGTACACATAACGGCATGCATATATTGCATAACTTTCGTATGTAACTACTAGGTAACTTCGGTACCGGTTCATAAAATGGGCGCCCCAGTTCCAGATTGCTCAGGTGAAAAGCCTTTTCAAAGTGCGCGCAGTGTTTGCTTTGAAAAGACGATTTTCAAACTTAGGAGCTTTTTTATGAACTCACCGGTAATGCAAGGACTCAAGCTGAACACACCCAGCTATGTCAAAAACGCGAAGTTGATCGCCTGGGTGGCCGACATGGTCGCCTTGTGCAAACCTGAAGCCATTTACTGGTGTGATGGCTCTGAAGAAGAATACCAACGTCTTTGCCAACAGTTGGTCGATGCCGGCACCTTCAAAAGGCTCAACCCTGCCAAACGCCCCAATAGCTTTCTGGCTTGCTCTGATCCCAGCGACGTTGCCCGCGTAGAAGATCGCACTTTTATTTGCAGCGAAAAAAAGGAAAACGCCGGCCCCACCAACAACTGGATGGCGCCCGTTGAAATGCGTCAGCTTCTGCAAAGTGGCAAGAATGGCGAGAAGGCCTTATTTGACGGCTGCATGAAGGGCCGCACCATGTACGTGGTTCCGTTCTCCATGGGCCCGCTGGGTTCGCATATTGCCCACATCGGCATCGAACTGTCAGACAGCGCCTATGTGGCAGTCAACCAGCGCATCATGACGCGCATGGGCAAAGCTGTTTATGACGTGCTCGGAGTTGACGGCGCTTTTGTGCCATGCGTACACACCGTTGGTGCGCCGCTGGAAGCCGGGCAGGCAGACGTGACATGGCCCTGCAGCAAGACTAAATATATCGTTCACTACCCCGAGACTCGTGAGATTTGGTCTTATGGCTCGGGCTATGGCGGCAATGCTTTGCTGGGCAAAAAGTGCTTTGCATTGCGCATCGCCTCCAACATGGGACGCGACCAGGGTTGGTTGGCCGAGCATATGCTCATCCTGGGTGTAACCAATCCGCAAGGTAAAAAATACCACGTAGCAGCCGCATTCCCCAGCGCATGTGGCAAAACCAATTTCTCTATGCTGGTTCCACCCGCCGCTTTTGAAGGTTGGAAAGTCACCACCATTGGTGACGACATAGCGTGGATCAAGCCTGGTACTGACGGTAAGCTGTATGCGATCAACCCTGAAGCGGGCTATTTCGGCGTTGCACCTGGCACCAACTACCACACCAACCCCAATTGCATGGCAAGCTTGGACAAGAACGTGATCTTCACCAACGTGGCGCTCACTGACGATGGCGATGTATGGTGGGAAGGAATGGAAAAGGACACCGGCGGCGTGCCTGCGCACCTGATCGACTGGCAAGGCAATGACTGGACGCCGGCCATTGCAAAAGAAACCGGTGCGAAAGCTGCCCATCCGAACGCCCGTTTTACCGTTACCGCCACAAACAACCCGGCCCTGGATGCTGCTTGGGACGATGCCGATGGAGTGGCGATTGACGCCTTTATCTTTGGTGGACGCCGCTCTACGACGGTCCCGTTGGTTACGGAAGCCCGTAATTGGAGCGAAGGCGTGTACATGGCTGCCACGATGGGCTCTGAGACTACCGCTGCCTCTGCCGGTCAACAAGGCGTGGTGCGCCGCGATCCGTTTGCCATGCTGCCCTTCATGGGCTACAACATGAGCGATTACTTTCAGCATTGGCTCAACATGGGTGAGAAGCTGAGCAAGTCGGGCGCCAAACTTCCAAGGATTTACACTACCAATTGGTTCCGCAAGGGCGATGACGGCAAGTTTGTATGGCCAGGCTATGGTGAAAATATGCGGGTTCTGAAATGGATGATTGACCGCATTGAAGGAACCGCTGCAGGTACCGACACCGGATTTGGCGTGTCACCAACCTATCAGGAAATTACCTGGACAGGTCTGGACTTCAGCCAAGCGCAATTTAACAGCGTAACCAGCTTGGACAAAGGCGCCTGGAAGCAAGAGATCGCATTGCACACCGAGCTGTTTACACAGCTTGCCTACCACTTACCCAAAGAGCTCGAAGAGACTAAACAAAAACTGGAACAGCGCCTGGCCGCCTAATCCGGATTTCTAAAGAGAAAAGCCACCCATTTGCGGTGGCTTTTTCGTTATGCATTTGTGACTTTGCTTCAGGATTCAGCAATCGTTCGGCTTTGTGCAATGCGAATTTCTGACATCACGCGAGGATCCTGCCGTGCGAACTCCCACATTTTTTCGTCATCGCGACGCAGACGGGCTTGAGCGCGCCATTGCAGGAAAGCTGATGCGCCATAAGACGATATGCGGCGCAGCGGGGTTGCCAAAAATGCCAGCGCAGCAAACGCCACTGTCCATAATGCGACCCACCCAGCCAACAAATGACCGTCTGACCATGTGCTGATTACCTGATCAGCCACAACGAGCAGTGCTGCCATTGCCGCTGCCAGCAACATTCCAGCCAGAGTTTTTGAATCTTCCGACGATGCTTTGGCAACTGCGGGCGCAGTGACGCCGGACCCGGCCAAACCAAATGGAACTTGTGCAATACGAGCCATAGCAAACTCCTTGGGCAATTGAAAAGAAACGTAATTAAATTTCAGTATGGATGAATCATAGGGTTTTTACTAATGTCGCTCCACTTTAAGTTTGTGATGCATTACATTCATGAAAATGATAGATTAATCTCGCCAAATGCCACATTCCTTCAATCTACGCACTTTTGATCTGAACCTCCTCAAAGTATTTGACGAGGTCATGGCCGAGCGCAGCCTGACGCGTGCGGCCAGTCGACTGGCGCTAACGCAGCCAGCCGTAAGCAACGCACTTCGTCGACTGCGGGAAACTTTGGGCGACGAGTTGTTGGTACGTAAAGGGCGCGGCCTTGAACCGACCGCGCGCGCACTGGAGTTATGGCCATCCGTGCGGGAGGCGCTGCGCGGGTTGCAGGCATCGCTTTCGCCGGCTGTGTTCGTACCCGGCAGCGCCGACAATGCTTTTGTGCTGACGATGGCCGACGCCACAGCCGCAGAATTAATGCCTGCACTTATCCACCAAATCAGCACCGAAGCGCCTTCAGTTACCCTACGCGTGGTGCCTTTGACGACCCGCGACCCACGGCGACTGCTTGATGATGGCGAAGCAGATTTGGCCATTGGCCATTTCCCGGCGGCGCTGGCAGACTTGACGGCTAAGGCGCAGAGCGGGGACAACGTTGCCTTTCATCACCACCGGCTCTTTGCCGGGGACTATATGTGCGTAATGCGCAAAAACCACCCTTTGGCTAAAGGACCGCTCACGCTGGATAGATATTGTGCTGCGCGGCACATGCTGGTAAGTTTCTCGGGGCGGGCTTTCGGCTTTGTAGACGAGGCGCTGGCGTTGCGCGACCGCACACGCTTTGTGGTCCTTACGGTAAATCAGTTCTTCACCGCCGGCAAAGTCGTTGCCAACTCAGACTTACTCACCGTCCTGCCTCGCCACTTCATCAGCGTTACTGGATTTGAGGACCAGCTTGCGCAGCGCGAATTGCCGTTTGAAGTGCCCAAAATCCACGTCGATGCCTTGTGGCACCAGCGCGTGGACGGCATCGCGTCGCACGTTTGGTTGCGCGACAAAATCGAAACTCTGGCGAACAAGGCCTTTCCGGCATGAAGATTCAATTACTGTCGGACTTGCATTTGGAGGCGCACCCGCACTGGCGCGCAATACCCGTTCCCGGGGCCGACCTGCTGGTGCTCGCAGGGGATATCGGCTCCTACCAAAGTGGCTCTATGTTGGAAGATGCTTATTTCGGATTGGCACAGTTCTCGCCCAAGATGGGTTGGCCGACGCCGGTTCTTTTTGTGCCAGGCAACCATGAATACGACGGCTTCGACTTTGACATGGCGCACTCGAAGTTGAAGGCGGTGTGTGCCGAACTGGGCATTATCTGGTTGGAGCGGGAAGTATTTTTGTGCCCGTGGTCTGACGTTGAGGGTAAACCGGTTCGCTTTGTCGGCACTACGCTTTGGACAGACTTTGATGCATTGTCAGATGCTGCTGATCCCACCACCCAACTGCTAAAGAAGCGCGAGAAGGCCTATCGCGCGGCGAATTACTATTTGCGCAAAGCCGCTATCACCCGTAACGCAGAACCCTTTCTAGCTGATTCCATCCGTGCACAAGGACTTGTTTGCCAGCAATGGCTGAAGACGCAATTGCACACCCCTTTTGATGGGAGCACGATTGTCGTTACCCACTTTGCACCCAGCCTTTTAAGTGCGGACCCACGCTACGGCCTGACGCCGGGCACCGCTGGCTTTTGCAATGCGATTGATGACCTTCTGCCCTACGCAAAACTCTGGTTGCACGGGCACCTTCACGCACCAAGCGACTACACCAGCGGTTGTCGCGTGGTGGCCAATCCCCTAGGTTATGCCCGCAAGAACGAACAAGTGAGATTTCAAATGGATTCGTGCATTGAGGTCTGATTTCCAGCTATTGGCGGTAGTGCCTTCAGCGTGCATTCAAACCGTCAAAACAGGTCGCCATGACCAGATTGATAATTTGCGCATCGTCATACATCCCGCCCATCTTTAGAAACTCCAATACGGGATCGCAAGCGCGTGCAAACAAGGTATACAAAATTGCAATTGCCGGTACTTGTTTGTTCACCTTGCCCTGCGACTGTGCGGCCTCAATCCATCCACCCAGCACATCGCTGACTTCCATCAGACCATCCATATAGTCTTTGTTAGCCATCAGCACGGCACGCAATGTGGAGTTCTGACTTGGAAGCGAAGGCATCTGGCCGGCCAGCTTGAGTTCCATGGTCCAGCGCACTACTGAACGCAAATTATCCAGCGGCGCATCGGTAGTGGACAGCGTCGCAATGTAGTCCTGCGCCCGGTGCATGACCTGCACCATGGCAGCGGCGGCCAAGTCTTCCTTACTCGGGAAATGCTTGTAAAGGCTGGCTTTGGCAATGCCCACGGTGGCAGCCACTTCATCGACGGTCATGGCCTCAAAACCCTTTTGGGCCAGCAAAACATTGACCGTGCGGATGATCGCATCCTCGCGGGCTCGGTGCATTTGCTCTTTGAACGAAATTTTGACGGCGGTAGGCTTCATAAGCCCAGTTTAGCCGCTCACGTCAACTTTTGGAGCGGTCGACTATTTTGTGACCGGCGAGTTTTTAGGCTCGTTTAGCGCTTGGCGCGAACCTTCCACCAACGCCTGCGTCATGCGGTCAATAACTGCCGAGTCCAAGTTCCAGCAATGCCAGAACAGGCTCACAGGCAACGTGGTGGCGGGTACCAGATTGACCAGATCACCTCGTTCAAGCAAGCCCTGTACCTGCAACCGCGGCACCACACTGGCACCCCAGCCAGCCAGCGCTGCGCGCACCTGGCCCTCGGAGCTGGGCACAAAGCGCTGAACCAAGGAGACACGCCGCAATCCCAACGCGCGGGCCACAAACTGGGCTTGCAAATCATCTTTGCGGTTAAACGCGATAAAGGGAATCTGGCGGAAATTGCCCACCTGCAGTCCTTGGGGGCAGTTTTTTTGGGCATAACCGGCCGATGCTACGGCCACATATTCCATCGCGCCCAGCGGCAGCACTTTGCAGCCCCGCAGCGCCTGCTTCAAGGTGGTTACGCAGCCCAGCACCTGGCCTTCACGCAACCATTCGTGGGTGAAGTTCTGGTCGTCAGTGATGATTTCCAGCGGCAAGCCCTCGCTCACCAGGGGGCCCAATGCTGGCAAGGCCCAAGTAGCAATGCTGTCTGCGTTAATGGCAATGGAAATGCGGTCTTCTTCCCGCGCAGCGCTGCTTCCGGGCGTAAGTTCCTGCAAATCGTTGTCCAAATCGGCGCGCAGCAAGCGCAGCTGTACAGCATGTTTAATGAGCAATCGCCCTGCGGTCGTAGCGCGAAGTGGACGGCTGCGCACCAACAGCACGGTACCGGCCTGCGCCTCCAACGATCTAAGACGTTGCGAGACTGCGGACTGTGTAATGGACAGGCGGACCGCCGCTCGCTCAAATCCGCCTTCTTCAACAATGGCGGCTAGGCACTCCAACGCATCTGTATCAAAAGTACGCATGGCTCTATTATTAGCGCTGCTAATGTTTTTTCAATCTGCGTCATTTCGCTTTTCAAATATCAGCGGCTGCGTCACACTGCACAGATGAGAATCACTGTACTTGGCGCGGGCATCATCGGAATCAGCACAGCATGGCATCTGGTGGAGCGCGGCCACGAGGTCACGGTGGTGGACCGCCAAGAAGATGCGGCTTTAGAAACCAGCTTTGCCAATGCGGCGCAAATCTCGGTAAGTTACTGCGAACCCTGGGCCAACAGAGAGGCGCCCTGGAAGGCCCTGAAGTGGATGTTCAGCAAAGAAGCGCCTTTGCTTTTCCGTCCGCAATTCCCTCTGGGAAAGGGCTGGCGCCAATACCAATGGGGCCTGGAGTTTTTAGCCAATTGCAATGACCGCGCGTTTGAGCGCAATGTGCAGCAACTCGTGGCGCTTGGCTCGTACAGCCATACGGCTCTCAAAGAAGTGGTTGCCGCCACCGGCATTGAATTCAACCGCCTTGAAAAAGGCATTGCCCACTTTTACGTCGACCAAAAGTCGTTTGACTCTGCGGCCGACGCAGCCGCGCTCATGGCCAAATACGGTGTGAACCGCCGAGTGGTGAGCAAAGAAGAGTTGCTGAAAATTGAGCCCGCCTTCCGGCAATTCGGCGAGCACATTGTGGGCGGCACCTTTACCGCGAGTGACGAAAGTGGAGACGCCCGCGTCTTCACGCAGGAACTGGCTAAGCGCTGCGAGGCGCGGGGCGTGCAATTCTTATGGAACCACTCGGTCGAGTCGCTCAACACGGCGGGCAATGCGATTGGCTCGGTCACCGTGCGCGACGAAAAGACCGGTGAAACTAGCAATTTGCAAAGCGACCACTTTGTTGTCGCCATGGGTTCGTACACCGCGCCACTGCTTCGCACCGTGGGGGTGAGCCTGCCGATTTATCCCGGCAAAGGCTACAGCGCCACCTTCAAGATTCTCAAACCCGAGCTTGCTCCACAAGTAAGCTTCATTGACGACTCCGTGAAATGCGCCATGAGCCGCCTGGGTGACGAGTTACGTATTGCCGGCACCATTGAAGTGGGCGGCTACGATCTGACACTCGACAGTTCTCTGGCGCGCGCCCGCTGCCACATGCTGGCGCGCCGGGTAGAGACCATTTTCCCCGGCGTGTGCGATACACGGCTGGAATCCGAAGGCGGCAATCCCAACTTCTGGACCGGCCTGCGCCCGGCCACACCGACCAATATTCCCTATATCGGGAAGTCCAAAATCGGCAAACTATGGGTCAATGCCGGTCATGGCACATTGGGTTGGACCCACGGAGCGGGCTCCGGCAAAGCGATCGCCGAACTTATCAGCGGCCAAAAGCCGGATACGAAGTTCGGCTTTTACGGCATTACGGCTTAATACATTGCATCTCCAATGTAGGGGCGGTGCGTTCAAGGTGCATGTGACTCTACAAGGCAATCCTGAAAAGCGCGTGTTGCCCGCGACGGCTGGGGAGAGTGGCGGGTAATACCGAAAAAGTTGCACTCGTAATGAAACAGCTCCGGCTGGATAGCCCGCATCTGACCCGCCCGCACAAAGCTCTGCGCATAGTGAATCGGCAAAAATCCCAAAAACTGTCCCGACAAAATCAGCGTGGCAATCGACTCCTGATCGAACCCCGTGGCCTTGCGTGGCATGCGCATTTGCTGGCTCAACTCCATATTGGGCGAGTGATAACCCAATCCTGCAAAAGCGTACTGGCGCAGGCTTGCCCAATCCAGCCTAGCGGTGTGTGATTCGTCAAACAGCGCATGCCCATTCCCGCAATACAGCAGCATGGCCTCATCAAACAGGGGGGTGTACTCCAGCGTGTCAGAGCTGCGGTGGCCCGGAATCACGCCGATTTGGAACTGCCCGTCCAGCACGCCGCGCTCGATCCCGTTCAATGTGGATACATGCAATTGAAGGTTAACGCCCGGCGCCCGCTCGGTGAACAAGGCAATGGCCTGCGGAATGCGGCAGGCCGGGTTGCTGGCGGTTTTGTCAAAAATGGCGATATTGAGTTGCCCGCCCATGCGCTTGTGAATTTCGTCCACACCGCTGCGAAAGGCGTCGGTGGCCAAAAGTAACTGCGCGGTCTGGGCATAAATCTGTTCACCCTCTGCGGTCAGGGCAAAGCCGGCGCGCCCGCGTCGGCATAGCGTCAAGCCAAGGCGGGTTTCCAAGTCTTTGATGTGGCGGCTCACTGTAGAGGTGCCGATGTTGAGCTCCAGTTCGGCCGCCGCCATGCCGCCGCAATCCACCACCGTGCGGAACACCCGCAACAGGCGCAGATCCATATCGCTGATCTGGCCCAGCACGGCGCGGCTCTTTGGTTTCATAAATTGGCAACTAAATAGTGATATTTGTGACTATATCGAAGTATCTGTGCGGCGCAAAATCGCGTCTTCCCTTGGAGACCGCTATGAAACTTAACGACAACCAAACCGGCACTGAAGCCGTCATCAGCACTACCCCGTATTCCCAGGACCCCGCCTGGATGAACAGCCACTGGATGCCCTACACCGGCAACCGCGACTTCAAAGCCACCGCGCATGACAAAAAGCGCATGATGGTCAGCGCACTGGGTGCGTACTACACAAATGCCGAAGGCCGCAAGATTTTTGATGGCCTGTCGGGCCTGTGGACCTGCGGTTTGGGCCACTGCCGCCCGGAGATTGCTGAGGCCATCGGCAAACAAGCAGGCACCATGGAATATTCGCCCGCATTCCAGTTTGGCCACCCCTTGTCGTTTGAACTGGCCAACAAAATGACCGCGCTCATGCCCGAAGGACTGAACCGCGTGTTCTTTACCGGATCCGGCTCCGAGTCTGCCGACACTGCTTTGAAAATGGCGCGCGCTTACTGGCGCGCCAAAGGCCAGGGCACCAAGACACGATTGATCGGCCGGGAAAAGGGTTACCACGGCGTGAACTTCGGCGGTATCTCGGTCGGCGGCATCGGTGCCAACCGCAAGCATTTCGGCCAAGGCGTTGAAGCCGACCACCTGCCTCATACCCAATTGGCCAGCAACGTTTTTTCTAAGGGCATGCCCAAGAACGGCGTGGAGTTGGCCGACGAACTGCTGCGCCTTATTGCGCTGCATGACGCGAGCAACATTGCGGCTGTCATCGTCGAGCCCATGTCCGGCTCCGGCGGCGTGGTGGTTCCACCGGTGGGATACCTGCAACGGCTACGCGAGATATGTACGGCCAACAATATTCTGTTGATTTTTGACGAAGTTATCACCGGTTTTGGCCGCATGGGTGCGTACACGGGGGCAGCGGCGTTTGGCGTCACACCGGACATCCTGAACGTGGCCAAGCAAGTGACCAATGGCGCGCAGCCTATGGGCGCCGTGATCGCCAAGACCGAGGTTTACGACACCTTCATGGCAGCAGGCGGCCCGGACTACATGCTCGAATTCCCGCACGGCTACACCTACTCCGCCCACCCGGTGGCCTGCGCTGCCGGCATTGCCGCGCTAGATGTTCTGGTCAAAGAAAACATGGTGGAGCGCGTCGCCAAACTGGCGCCCTATTTTGAAAACGCGGTGCACAGCCTCAAAGGTGCCAAGCATGTGACGGACATCCGCAACTGCGGACTGGCAGCCGGCTTCACCATTGCGCCGGTACCCGGCGAGCCCGCCAAGCGTCCCTACGAAATCGCCAAGAAATGCCTGGACAAGGGTTTCTACGTGCGCTACGGCGGCGACACCATTCAGCTCGCGCCACCCTTCATCAGCACCGAGCGTGAGATCGATAACCTGATCAGCGCCTTGGGGGATGCAATCAACGCGACAGCATAAATGCAGCGCGCAGGTCATACTGCGCACCTGCCAACCAAGTAACCGGGCCTTTACAGGCCCGTGTTTTTGTTTTTTTGATTAATTGAGTTCATTCATGTCCACACTCCCCATCGTCGGCCACCTCATCGGCGGCAAATCCGTCACCACCCCGAGCCGTTCGCAAGAGGTATTTAATCCGGCCACCGGCAAGGCCGAAAAGCAAGTGCTGCTGGCCTCCAAAGCCACGGTTGAAGAAGCCATTGCCAACGCACAAGCCGCCTTCCCCGCCTGGCGCAATACGCCCCCGCTCAAGCGCGCGCGAGTTATGGGCAACTTCAAGGTGCTATTGGAAAAGCACGCCGATGAGATCTGCCAGATGATCACCGCCGAACACGGCAAGGTGTTGTCCGACGCTTTGGGTGAACTGCAGCGCGGCATTGAAAACGTGGAATACGCCTCTTACGCTCCTGAGTTACTAAAGGGCGAACACAGCAAAAACGTAGGCCCGGCCATTGATTCCTGGAGCGAGTTCCAGGCTCTGGGTGTGACCGCCGGCATCACGCCGTTCAACTTCCCTGCCATGGTGCCTTTGTGGATGTGGCCGATGGCTGTGGCCTGCGGCAACTGCTTCATTTTGAAGCCTTCCGAGCGTGACCCGACTAGCACGCTCCGCATTGCAGAGCTGGCGCTCGAGGCAGGTTTGCCGCCCGGTGTGCTCAATGTGGTCAATGGCGATAAGGAAGCCGTGGACACGCTGCTGACCGATCCGCGCGTCAAGGCCGTGAGCTTTGTCGGCTCCACGCCGATTGCTGAATACATTTATTCCGAAGGCTGCAAGCACGGTAAACGCGTGCAAGCTCTGGGCGGTGCCAAGAACCACGCCGTGGTCATGCCCGACGCTGATGTACCCAATGCAGTGAACGCGCTGATGGGTGCCGCATTCGGCTCCTGCGGCGAGCGCTGCATGGCGATTCCGCTGGTCGTTGCCGTGGGCGATAGCACTGCAGAAGCTGTCATTGCAGGTCTGAAGGCCGAGATGGCCAAAATGACCGTGGGCTCCGGCTTTGATGCCAAGAGCGACATGGGTCCGCTAGTGACCAAGCCGCATTTTGAGAAAGTCAAGGGCTATGTGGACCAGGGTGTGGCAGAAGGCGCGACGCTGCTAGTGGATGGCCGCGGCGTGAAAGTGGCCGGACATGAAGACGGCTACTTCCTGGGCCCCTGCCTGTTTGACAACGTCAAGCCCGGCATGAAGATTTATCAGGAAGAGATTTTCGGACCGGTGCTGGGTGTGGTGCGTGTCAAAACATTGCAAGAAGCGATGGACCTGATTGACGCCCATGAGTATGGCAACGGCACCTGCATCTTCACCCGCGACGGCGAAGCGGCGCGCTACTTCACTGACAACATCCTAGTTGGAATGGTCGGAGTCAACGTCCCATTGCCAGTGCCTGTGGCGTACCACTCGTTCGGCGGCTGGAAGCGTTCGCTGTTCGGCGATCTGCATGCCTACGGCCCGGACGCAGTGCGCTTCTATACCAAGCGCAAAACCATCACGCAGCGCTGGCCGTCGGCTGGAGTGCGTGAGGGTACCGTGTTCAGCTTCCCCAGCAGCAAATAAGACGCTGATTCCAACCACCACACGCCCATCGTAAGATGGGCGTTTTTAGTTGTAGGCACACACGTGTATTTACCGGATTGGCGCAGGGAGTTGCAACGCTGGCGCACAGAGCATGCGCAAGTTGCAAATGAAGACGTCGTCGTCAATTTGCGACGTAGCGTGGTGTTGTGTCCGCTGATTGCGGCACTCAACTTGATGGGTGTTTTGGTTCTGGCGGTACAGCTATTTAACGGCCCTTCCGAGACGGTTGCGCACTGGAAATGGGCTTTGCTGTGGGCACAGCTCACCATGGCATTGGTCATGGGCAGCTTCGGCTACCTGACCCATGTGCTGCGCGATGCCCACCGGGCGGCGAGTACCCGCTGGCTGATCTGGATTTGCATTCTTTCGGGCATGGGCATTTCGGTATGCATCGTCGCGGTAGACCAGTGGGTGACCCCCAACGTTACAGCGTACGTCTTGGCCTGCACTTTGGGCGGTTTGGCGGTTTATTTGCGCCCCGGTGCTTCTGCGGCGATCTACGGCCTCAGCTATGCCGCCTACTTTATGGCGATCGGCATCACCCAAAGTAACCCCGACCAATTGCTGTCCAACCGGCTTAACGGATTTGCCGCCACACTAATGGGGTGGGGCTTGTCACTTTTGTTGTGGCGCAACTTTGTCACCATCACGCTGCAACAGGGTCAGTTGTCCAAAGCCAACGAAGACCTGCAATCCAAACAGCGCGACCTGGAGCGCCTGACCCGACTTGACGGGCTCACCGGCCTGTACAACCGCAACACCTTTGTCGAATTGACACGCCTAGAACTCGACCGTGCGCAACGCCAGGGTAGCTCTACCGCCATCCTGCTGCTGGATCTGGACCACTTCAAGCGCGTCAATGACACCTGGGGCCATCCGGCGGGCGATGCGGTGTTGAAAAACGTCGCCACACTGCTCGCCAGTACCGTTCGCAGCACCGATCTGGCAGGACGTCTGGGTGGCGAGGAGTTCATCATCCTGTTGCCGGGCACTAGTGCCGCTGCGGCGCGTATGTTGGCTGAAAAAGTACGCGCGCGGCTGGAAGCCAAGCCCACCCATTTTGAAAAGACAGTGATCCGATCAACGGTGAGCATTGGCCTCGCCGGCACCACGGCTGCAGAAAAACTGACGTTTGACACGCTGTACAACGACGCAGACAAAGCGCTTTACCTGGCGAAACAACGCGGCCGCAACCGGGTGGTCTGACAGCGACGCAATACCCGGTGGTAATCGGTAGTTGCAGGCGCAAGGGATAATCACGGCCACATGGCACTTATCACCTTACTTGACGCCCAGCTGGCATTCGGGCACGTTCCCCTTCTCGACCACGCTGATTTTTCTTTAGAGACCGCCGAACGCGTCGGCCTGATCGGCCGCAACGGCGCCGGTAAATCCTCCATGCTCAAAATTCTGGGCGGCATGGAAAAACCGGACGACGGCGTTGTGCAGGTGCAGAGCCACACGCGCATTTCTTATGTTGCACAGGAGCCTCTGCTCGACGCAGAGGCGACCGTTTTCGAAGCGGTGCGCGAGGGCTTGGCACGCGTTATCAACCTGATTGAAGAGTATTGCCAAGGGCACGGCGATCTGGACGCCATGCAGGGCGAGATTGAAGCGCTGGACGGTTGGAACTGGGAGCAACGCGTTAACGAAACCTTGCACCGCCTGCACCTCGACCCCGAAGTCATTGTGAGCACCCTCTCGGGAGGCACCAAGAAACGTGTCGCTCTGGCACAGGCACTGGTAGCGCAGCCCGATGTACTGCTGCTGGACGAGCCGACCAACCACCTGGACTTGGACAGCATTGAATGGCTGGAAGGCTTGTTGGTGGACTTTAAAGGCTCCATCATCACCATCACCCACGACCGCTCCTTTTTGGACAACGTGGCCACGCGCATTGTGGAACTTGACCGCGGCAAGCTGCTGTCCTACCCCGGCAACTTCGCAGCCTATCTGGTGCAAAAGGAAGAGCAACTCGCGCAGGAGGCCGTGATCAACGCGCGCGCCGACAAGTTGCTGGCACAGGAAGAGGTGTGGATCCGCAAAGGCGTAGAAGCACGCCGTACCCGCGCGCAGGCCCGAATCGTGCGCCTGGGCGAACTGCGCGCCAAACGTGAAGCACGCCGCGAAGTGGTCGGCAGTGTGAACATGGATGTGAGCAGCGGCGACAAGAGCGGCAAGCTGGTGGCGGAGCTCACGCACGTGTCTAAAACATTTGGCGACCGGGCCATCGTGCGCGACTTCTCGGCCACCATCTTGCGCGGCGACAAGATCGGCCTGCTCGGACCTAACGGCGCAGGCAAGACCACCTTGCTCAAACTCATTCTGGGCGAATACCAGCCTGACCCCGCGCCGGCCAACGCACCGGCACCGGAACCCGGCCACAGCCCGTGGGGCACGGTGCGCCAGGGTGCCAATATCGCCGTGGCGTACTTTGACCAGATGCGCAACGCGCTGGACATGGACGCGACACTGGAAGATTTCATTAGCCCGGGCTCGGAATGGATTGAAATCGGCAATCAGCGCAAACACGTCAAGAGCTATCTGGGCGACTTTCTGTTCTCGCCTGCACGCGCCAATTCACCGGTGCGTTCCTTGAGCGGCGGCGAGCGCAACCGCCTGCTTCTGGCGCGATTGTTCGCCCGCCCGGCCAACGTACTGGTGCTAGACGAGCCCACCAACGATCTGGATATCGACACGCTGGAGCTGCTGGAAGACTTGCTACAAAACTACGATGGCACCGTGTTCCTGGTCAGCCACGACCGTACCTTTCTGGACAATGTGGTTACCAGCACCATCGCCTACGAGGGCGACGCGCACTGGCGCGAGTACGAAGGCGGCGTGAGTGACTGGCTAACCCAAAGCAAACGCGCCAGCGACATTGCGCAAAGCAAGGGGCAAAAAGGCGCGTCTCCGTTTAACTACGGCCGCGATCAGACGGCCAAAACTGCTCCTACTGCCGTTGCAACCCCTACACCTGCCGCCACTGTCGCACCCGCGCCCGCAGTGAAGGCCCGCAAGCTCAGCTTCAAAGAACAACGCGAACTCGATGGTCTGCCGCAGCGCATTGCCGACCTGGAAGCAGAGCAAAAGAACATTGCCGATGCATTAGCGGACGGCAGTTTGTTTGCCAAGGACAACGCGCGTGCGCTGGTGATGGCGGCGCGCAATGCACAAATTGACGAAGAGTTGATGCTGGCGCTGGAACGTTGGGAAGTGCTGGGAGTTCCCGCCGCTTGAACGGCTGCGCTTAGATGGTGCGCCGCCAGCGCGGCCACAGCAGGTTCACCGCCAAGCCACCCATCACCAGCGCTGCCGCAATCAGCTTCCACGGCGGCAAGGACTCACCCAGCCAAAATGCGGACGCGCCCATGCCGAACACTGGCACCAGTAGCGCCATGGGCGTAATCGTGGCAGCCGGGTGGCGGGCCAACAACCAGCCCCACGCGGCATAACCGAACAATGTATTGCCCCAGGACTGCCACGCCACCGCAGCCCAAGTGACGGCATCCCCGTCCTGCAGCCCTTTTGCAATAGCATCCCACCCTTCGAATACAAACGAAAGACCGTACAGCGGGGGCAATGCAAAAGCGCTGGCCCACACTACGTAGGCCAGCATGTTGCTGGGAGCACCTTGCTTGGCTGCAATATTTCCACCAGACCAGGACAACGCAGCGCACAACACCAGAACCAGCCCCAACACGGTGGTGGTGCCGTCGGTATGGAAACCAATCGTGGCGATTCCGGCAGTCGCCAGTAGCAGCGCCAGCCATTGGAAGGGCTGAACTTTTTCGCCACTGATACGCATGGATAAGCCGATGGTAAAAAACACCTGCATCTGCACCACCAGCGACGCAATGCCCGGTGAAATGTGCCCGTTGATCGCCAGAAAGAGCAAGCCAAACATGCCGGCACCGATGAGCACCCCGTAGGTTGCCAGGTTCTTCCACCCTACCTGCGGTACCCGTACAAAAAATAGCGCGGGAAACAAGGCGAACGTGTAACGCAGTGCCGCAAATAACAAGGGCGGCAAGTGGTTCAACGCCAGTTTGATGACCACAAAGTTGGTGCCCCACACCGCCACAACTGCCAGCGCGAGGAAAAAGTGGCGCAGCGGCAAGGCAGCGGGCATGCTAAATGACCGATGCATTGCGCAAAGCTGCGATATCCGACACGCTCAGTCCCAGACCTGTCAGCACTTCATCCGTGTGTTCACCGAGTGCCGGTGGCGCGTTGCGCAAAACGGGCGGCGTGTTCATCAGGCGCAGCGGGCTGGCAACGGTGGCAATCTCCTGCACCGCAGTTTGCGCGCGCGCTTGCTCGGTGGTGTTTTGGGTGACTTTGAGTCCACGCGCTTTCACCTGCTCGTCGGCAAACGCCTGTCCGACGGTGTTGATCGGCCCGCAAGGGACGGCGCGATGCTCCAGCGTGGAGATCCACTCCGCGGTAGTGCGCGTGCGGGTGACGGCCTGCATCATGGGTATCAAGGCGTCACGGTTTTTCACCCGGTCAAAGCCAAGTGCGAAGCGCGCATCGGCGGACCATTCGGGGTGACCTGCGGCCTCGCAGAAGCGGGCGAACTGTCCATCGTTGCCCACGGCCAGCAGCATGGCGCCATCGCGGGTTTCAAAGTCCTGATACGGTGCTAGGCTGGGGTGGCTATTGCCCTGGCGCATGGGTACATTGCCGGTATTCAAAAAGCCCGCCGCCTGATTGGCCAATATGGCCATGCCTACGTCAAGCAAAGCCATGTCGATGTGCTGACCCGCGCCGGTGCGGTTGCGTACTTCCAGCGCTGCCAGGATCGCACTGCTGGCGTAGACGCCAGTGAACAAATCAGTCAGCGCCACACCGACGCGCATGGGCTCGCCATCCGGCTTGCCGGTGATGCTCATCATGCCGCTCATGGCCTGGACCATCAGGTCGTATCCTGCGCGTTCGGCATAGGGTCCGTCCTGCCCGAAGCCGGTGATGGAGCAGTAAATCAAGCGCGAGTTGAGTGCTTTTAAGCTTTCATAATCCAGGCCATATTGCGCCAATCCACCGACCTTGAAGTTTTCCACCACGATGTCGCTTTGCAGCGCCATCGTTCGGATAAGTGCCTGGCCTTCAGGCTTGGCTATGTCGATAGTGATGGAGCGCTTATTGCGGTTGCAAGCGGTGAAGTAACTTGCGTGGCGCGTGTCATTGCCCTGTGCATCCTTCAAAAACGGTGGGCCCCAATGCCGGGTATCGTCGCCCGCGCCAGGCCGTTCCACTTTGATGACGTCGGCGCCCATGTCGGCCAATATCTGGGTGCACCACGGGCCTGCGAGCACCCGGGAAAGGTCCAGCACCTTAAGGTGCGACAAAGCTGATGCTTTTTCTGTCATGGTTGTGCTTTGGATTCTTCGCTTTGGCAGGCCCCGAGGCACTGCATATAGTAGCTGTTGCACTGACCGTCGCG
This sequence comes from Comamonadaceae bacterium, assembly GCA_947373605.1. Taxonomy (GTDB): domain Bacteria; phylum Pseudomonadota; class Gammaproteobacteria; order Burkholderiales; family Burkholderiaceae_C; genus Allorhodoferax. The sequence goes on along the minus strand of CANBYM010000007.1, from coordinate 9,796 downwards.
TTCCATGCGGGCCATTTTGCTTTCCTGATCGGCGCGCTGCCTGGCGTCAACTTCATCGCGTGGGTTTCCGATTGGCGTGAGTGGTCGGGTGTACGCCTGCGGCAGGCTCAGCCCCAGTGCGATTACACCCGCGGTAGTCGCAACACTGGCTGGATCGGGTTTGCCAAGTCCGGTGCGGCACTGTTGCTTGTCTGCCTCACACGTGCTTCGACATATTCCCGCGTCTTGTGCGCTGGCGATAGATCCGCAGAACACCCACAGCATTACGGAAACAGTTAATAGGTTACCCATCAAATTCACGGTTTCATACTTTCAATGCAAAGTTCTTAAAGTCCGCGAATTGTCATGTACTTGACACAATTTGCGGGCCCAATATTTGAGTTGGTTCTATTCTGAGCCAGAACGCTCACACCCCGATTTCTATTTCATACTCTATGCAAAAAATCCTCAGCTTTCCTCGTTCTGCGTTGGCAATTGCGCTTGTCTGTGCATTAGGCGCTTGCACCGTTATGAGTAGCAAATCGGGCGATGAACAACCCTCCGCGTTCACTGTTGCAGTAATCGGCGACATCCCCTATGGCACGTCGCCCACAGACAACCGGCAAATGATTGCCCATCCGCACTTTATTTCAGCAATCAATGCTGACGCCGAAGTTTCACTGGTTGCACATATTGGCGACATTCATGCTGGTAAACAGTACTGCACACAGGCATATAACCAGACCGTTTTTGAACATTGGGCCGCTTTTAAAAAGCCCCTGGTTTATACCCTTGGCGACAATGAGTGGATGGACTGCCATAAGGCCAAAGAAGGCGGGGGAAGCTTCAACAAGGCGACCGGCACCATTGACTATGTTGTTGACGCAAACGGAAAGTTTGTTGACTATGCCAAGGGTGACCCCATAGCCAACTTGGAATTGGTCCGTTCTATGTTTTTTACCAAACCAGGTCAAACTTTGGGTGCGCCCATGCCGGTGGTTTCACAGGCTGTCGATTTCAATCCCGCCCACCCTGGTGACAAGGCCTTTGTAGAAAACGTCCGGTGGGAAAAGTCCGGTGTACTTTTCGTCACCCTAAACATCCCGGGCGGTTCCAACAATGGTACCGACCCATGGTACGGAGTGCCGTCGATGGACGCCAGGCAGCAAAAGGAAGTCGCTGAACGCACTGCCACAACGCTGCGGTGGATAGAGTCCGCGTACAACCAAGCCACAACCAACGGCAATGTTGCTATGGTCATTCTGACGCAGGCGGACATGTGGGATGTGGATGAAGCGGCATCCGGTACGGCTCACCTCAGCGCTTACAAACCGTACCTTGACAAGATTGCCGAGGGTACGAAGGCCTACGGAATGCCCGTCTTGATGATCATGGGCGACTCCCACACTTATCGCTCTGATAACCCGCTTTTGAAGGGTGCCCCGTGCGCCATTGAAGTGGAATCCGGAAAACCGGCAATTTCGTGCTCGGACAAACGTGCCGAAGCATTGATCACCGCGCGCAAGAGCCCGATGGATGCCTATATGGCCCAGCCCAACGGCTATAACGTACCAAACTTTCATCGCATCGTCGTCCATGGCGAAACCATGCCCTTGGAATGGCTGAAGTTGCGCATTGATCCGATGGCCAATGCCAAACATGATCTGGACGCATTCGGCCCATTCAGCTGGAAGCGCATGCAACCGACTTTGCAATAGGCACTATGCCGCAATGGCGGTGACATTCACCACCATTGCTTTTCAGGCTAGCTTTTTCATAGCGGAAGTTCGATAATCCGCCCCGATGAAGCAACAACCTCTTGCCACTCCGAGCACCCCGTCTGACAATTCCCGACGCGACATTGAATGGCCCACCTGGATTTTGTGGGCAACGATACTGACCACTTGGACCTGCGCGGTTACCTGGTACTCCGACATCCCCGGCTGGTTAAGTACACCGCTGATGGTGGTCTTGTTGGCTTGGTACATGAGCTTCCAGCACGAACTTACCCACGGCCACCCGACTGCCAACAACACAGTCAACCGCTTGCTTGGTCTGGCACCGTTAGCCATCTGGTACCCGTTTGACACGTACAAGGTGGATCACCTGAAGCACCACGAAGACGCATATCTGACGGTGCCCGGAGTCGATACGGAGAGCAATTACATTACCCCCGAACAAGCCGCCGGCATGGGCAGACTCGCTCTCTGGTTGTATGCCAGCCAACGCACATTTCTCGGACGGCTGCTTATCGGGCCGGCGATTGTGATCGTCAGTCTGGTCACAAAAACTTTCCGCCGTGTCGCCAGTGGCGACTTTGCTGCGCTGAAAGTATGGGCCATTCATCTGCCATTGGTGGCACTGATGCTGTGGGCAATAGAAGTGCACACCGGCATATCGGCCTGGAAATACTGTTTCGGCATAGCCTACCCGGCGTTGGGACTGGCGATGTTGCGCTCCTTGTACGAACACCGGCCCGGGCCTTCACCGGCACATCGCACGGTAATCAACCACGCCGGACTGTTTTGGCGCCTGCTCTATTTGAACAACAACTACCACGCGGTTCATCACGCCTACCCTGAAATGCCGTGGTACTGCATTCCTACCGCATATGCGGCAGACCGCGAAGGCTATCAACTGCGCAACGGCGGATTTGTGGTGCCGGGATACCTATGGCTGATACGTCGATTTACATGGAGTCCGGTGGACAGCCCCGTTCTTTCGCAGACGCAGACCGCGCCGAAGCGACAACGCAGCGGTGCGCGCGCAGTTCCGAAGGCCTGACAAGGCGTTCACGCAATGATCGTTTCTTTGGCGATGTACTTGCCCGGAGGCGATGCGGTGCAGTCGTTCTGGGCCGCAGTAGCAGGACTACTAGCGCCGCGCCTGACGCACCCTGCTCCCGATACGCTTTACTGGCCACAGGACTTGCATGCGCACTGGCTGGAGCCCACACTTCTGCTCAGTCAGACTTGTGGCTACCCGCTCTCCACGTCACTGCGCAATAAGGTGCAAGTCGTAGGAACTTTTGCTTACGACGCGCCCGGATGTCGGGGTATCTCCTGCAAGAGCCAGCTCGTACGTCGCAGCGACGACGCCCGCACCTCGCTGTCGCAGTTTTCTGGTAGCACGCTCGCGTTCAATAGCAGCGACTCACAATCCGGCTTTAACGCACTGCGCGCATTAATTGCGACTACCCGGCCAGAACGACCATTTTTTAGCGGTGCGGTTCAGACCGGTGGCCACTATGCGTCGATTGAAAAGGTGCGCACTGGTCACGCGGACATGGCCGCCGTGGACTGCGTGACTTTGGCCATCTGGCGCGACACCTATCCTCAATTCGCCAAGGACATTGCCGTGTTTGGAGAAACTGCCGCCTACCCCGGCCTGCCCTTGGTCACGTCTTTAGCAACACCGTACGATACCCTGGCACTGCTGCGCGAGTGTCTGGCCGCCGTTGCCACCGAAGAACGATTTGCCGCCGTTCGCGCCCCAATACGTATCAGCGGCTTTGAAACCACCGGACTGGACGACTACGACGTGTGCCTGCGAATGGAAAAGGCCGGCGCGCCGCTGTTTCACGAGCGGCTCCACACCTGACCCAGCGCGAATACGGAGTTCGGCACGCGGGGGGGGTGCGGTGCGGATTTGATTTTTTGCAGTACGGGCTTCTTTACCGCTTTGCGTTCTTCCACTTTGAAGCCTTTGGACTTCTGATCCTCTGCCAGACTTTTCAACGTAATGGTCTTCATATGCTCAAAGATGGCTGAGTTCAACGAGTCCCATAAATCCTGAGTATTGAGAACGCCGTCGCGCTGCGCACCACTGCGCACTTGACCGTCCGCCTCGTCAATGGCGGCAATGATGTCGGCCACCGTAATGCCGTCACCACGGAACCCGAGGCTGTAGCCGCCGCCGGGCCCGCGCGTGCTCTCCACCAGGCCGTTTTGGCGCAGCTTGCTGAATACCTGCTCCAGGTAAGACAGCGAAATGTGGTGCCTCAACGCGAGGTCTGACAAAGGAACCGGGTGGGCTTTGTCGCGCAAAGCCAGGTCAATCATGGCGGTAATGGCAAATCTGCCGCGGGTACTAAGTCGCATGGAACTTCTCCTGATACGCGCAAATGCGCTGTTAAGACCTCAATATAGGGACGACAATGCATCGTGAAAATTCGTATTTTTAAGTTTTTTACTTCGCTTAAACCGAATGAACTTCAAACATCTTTATTACTTTTGGGTCACCGCCAAAGCCGGCGGCGTCATGCGGGCGGGCGAACAATTGCACACCACGCCACAAACGCTTTCCGGCCAGATTCACTTACTCGAGGACTGGCTGGGCCGCAAGCTCTTCAAAAAATCCGGCCGTAATCTTGAATTGACCGAAGACGGCCGCCTCGCCTTGGGCTACGCGGACCAAATATTTGCATTGGGCGCTGAGCTTGAAGGTGCCGTCCGTGCGGTACGCGGTGGTCGCGAAGTGCTCGATTTTTCAGTCGGTATCGCGGACTCTGTGTCCAAGTCCATTGCCTATCGGCTGTTGGAGCCAGCCCTGAATACCAGCGAGGCGGTGCGCATGATTTGTGTAGAAGGCAAATTCCCCGATTTATTGGCCCAGCTGGCGCTCAACAAATTGGACCTCATCATCGCCGACGAGCCGATGTCGCGTCGCCTGAGCGTCAAGGCGTTTAACCATCCCTTGGGCAGCACCGCCATGAGCTTTTTCGCCACGCCCGCTCTAAAAGAGAAATTGTCGGGCGCTTTTCCGCAATGCCTGAGTGATCAGCCCATGCTCATCGTCGGCGCACAAGCCTCGCTTCGCCAGCAACTGGAAGCCTGGCTAACCCGGCACCAGATCACGCCACGCATCGTCGGTGAATTTGACGATGGCGCACTGATGACGGCATTTGGCCGGGAGGGACGCGGTGTGTTCATGGCGCCGTCAGTTCTGGAGCTTGATACGATGAAACAGTTCGGCGTGGAACTGGTGGGGCGCAGCGCCGAATTACAGGACGCGTTTTACGCCATATCGGTAGAGCGTCGGATTACCCACCCCTGCGTTATCGCCATCACGCAGGCGGCACGTGCGGCGCTTTTCAGTGAATAGGCCCAAAGCGGCGCTACAGTTAAAGAATTCTCAGCCCATCGAGCAAAAATATATGCCCATCTGGAAAGCACCCGTTACTGTTGAATCCCTTAATGCCGTAAGCAGAAACACGGCCGTCAGTTACCTCGGAATTGAATTTACCGAAGTGGGCGACGATTACATCGTGGCCAGGGTGCCGGTCAATGAACACACCCGGCAGCCGTTTGGCCTGTTGCATGGGGGCGTGTCGGTGTTGCTGGCTGAAACGCTCGGGTCGATTGCATCCGCCAGCTGCTGTGAAAAGGGGCACGCTGCCGTCGGGCTTGATATCAACGCCAACCACTTGCGCGGCGTACGCGCCGGCTGGGTCACGGGAACGGTGAGTCCGGTTCACATCGGGCGCACCACGCAGGTCTGGCACATCGAGTTACGTAACGACAAGCAAGAACTAACCTGCGTATCACGCATCACCATGGCAATCCTCTCACCCAAAAGTTAGCGCAGACATGCGGGGCCGCTGTTTCAGATGGCTGATTGGCAAATGCGCTTTTGTGTACGCGGCCATTGCGCCCACCCTGCATGCGCAATCGCTGGAACTGGACGCCTCACTCAACGAATCGGTGGTAATGGTTCCCAAGAAGGGGCTGTTCACCATTGGACTGGAAACAACGCTCTACAAACCCGACGGCGTAGGCCCATTCCCGGTCGTCATCATTAACCACGGCAAGTCGCCCGGCAGTCCTCGCTTTCAAGGGCGCTACCGACCCGCATTGGCAGCACGCTATTTTCTACAACGGGGGTATGCCGTCGTGGTGCCTATGCGCCAAGGGTTCTCGCAGTCCGAAGGGCACTATATCGGTGTCGGGTGCAATATTGAAAGCAACGGCGAGGTTCAAGCGGATGATGTGCAAGCCGCACTGGACTATGTAAGCACACAACCCTGGGCCGACAAGACCCGTCTGCTGGTAGCGGGTCAATCCCATGGTGGCTGGACGACGCTGGCATTTGGAGCGCGCAATTATTCTGGCGTCAAAGGCTTGGTCAACTTTGCGGGCGGTCTACGCAACGACGACTGCCCGGGATGGCAAAACACGCTGGCCTGGGGCGCTTCGGCCTATGCCAGAACGACTTCCGTACCCTCCCTTTGGTTTTACGGCGATAACGACAGTTTTTTCGGCAACGTCTACCGGCCGATGTATGAACAGTACACGGCATCCGGCGGCAAAGCGAAGCTGGTGGCATTCGGCAATTTCGGCACTGACGCACATTACATGTTTGGCTCGCGCGCGGGCAACGCCATATGGCAACCCGAACTGGATAAGTTCCTCACTTCCATCAACATGCCCCAGGAACCGCTTGCCGCCTTTTCCAAGTTTGGCGTCGTCACTTACACACCTACCCCGCCGAAAACGGGATTTGCCACACTGGACGATGAAAGCAAGGTTCCCTTTGTGCGCGACACTGGGCGGGCCGGCTATAAAAAATTTCTAACCGTTGCAGCTCCCCGCGCGTTTGCCATTGCACCCAGTGGGGCTTGGGCCTGGTCCAATGGGGGCGATGATCCACTTAAGAGCGCGCTAGACCGTTGCAGTAATTTCGCTAAAGTGACGTGCACCTTGTACGCAGTGGATGACGATGTGGTCTGGCCTGTTGCAGCCCGGCCCTCTGAGGCCAAGCCAAAGTAACCCGGTTGCGCAAATAAGATGGTCTAGACAATCACTCAGCATGCCCGGCCAAGTGCGACCTTGAAAATGCCACATACCATTCCAGGCACGCCGGGTTGGCCATGGCGTCGCGGTTGAGCACTTTTTCAAGGGCTTGCCCCAGCAGCAGTTTCTTGATGGGCAATTCGTGCTTTTTGCCGCTGAGCGTACGTGGGATTTCAGCCACCTGAAAAATCGCATTAGGGACAAAGCGCGGTGACAGGGCCTGGCGGATTGCGTTGTTAAGTTTGTCTTGCATGGCCTGATCAAGCACCACACCTTCTCGCAGCACCACGAACAGAGGCATGTAGCTCTCGCGGCCCAGATACTCTAGGTCGACCACCATGCTGTCTACCACTTCCGGCAACGCTTCGACGGCGCTGTACAACTCGCTGGTGCCCATGCGCAAACCATGGCGATTGATCGTAGCGTCACTGCGACCAAAGATGATGCAAGCACCGTCCGGCGTGATCCGCAGCCAGTCTCCATGGCGCCAGATGAACCCGGATTCGGCAGACGCATCTCCACCACCGGGCTTTCGGCCCAGACCTGCAGGGTACATGTCAAAGTAACTGCTCAGGTAACGCTTGCCATCGGTATCCCCCCACAGGTACAGCGGCATGCTGGGCAGCGGCTGGGTGCACACCAGCTCGCCTACTTCGTCATGTACCTGCTTGCCCTGTTCGTTCCAGGCCTCAACCGCACAACCCAGCAGGCGGCATTGCATCTGGCCTGGCACTTGCGGTAATTCGCGGTTGCCCCCAATGAACGCACCTGCGAAATCGGTGCCACCGGAAATGTTGCACCACCAGATGTCGCCCCGACGCTCTTTCACAGCGTGTAAATCGCTGCCCCCCAAGGAGGCCAACTCCGCTCGGGGCGGCCCGGCGGCGGAGCTATCGCTCCCACTTCGCGCGGCTTCGTAAAGCGCTGTAAAACGACGGAACTGATCGGTACCCCAGCGCTGGGCTTCTTCGCTCAAGGGCGAGCCGGTGGTTCCGAGCGCGCGTATCGCACTGAGGTCACCGCATTGGGTGAGGTCGATAGCGGCTTTCATGCAATTGGCAAAAAAGGCTGCGCCCGCGCCAAAAAAGGTAACGCCTGTATCGGCGGCAAAACGCCAGAGCGTGGTCCAGTCGGGCGGGATTTTATTGCCGGCAGCATCTACGGTGGAGCCACCCGGACTGCCATCAAAAAGGCAACAGGTCGTGCCATTGAGCAAGCCGCTCATCTGCGCATTCCACATCACCCATCCCGTAGAGCTATACCAGTGATAGCGCTCACCAAAACTATTGGGCGCGTAGCTGCAACCAATGTCGTTATGCAAGATCTTCAGGGCCATCGCCACCACCAAGGTGCCTCCATGACCGTGCACGATGGGCTTGGGCAAACCGGTGGTACCACTGGAATACACAATCCATAACGGATGGTCAAACGGCAGCCATTGCGGTTGAAATGTTGATACGGCGGCCTCGTCTCGGGCCGTTGTCTGCGCCAGTTCGGCGACCGAAAAAATGCCTTCCTGCAAGCTGTGCGCCGGCGCTAGGCCCAGGTTGTCGTGAATGACTACGTGGCGCAAGCTGGGTAGCGCCTGGCATAACTCGGCCACCACGCTGCGGCGGTCATGGTCTTTGCCGCCAAAGCGCACACCGTCGCAGGCAATCAGAACTTTAGGTTCGATTTGTTTGAAGCGGTCGAGCACTGCATTGGTACCCATATCGGGCGCGCAAATGCTCCACACCCCGCCCAAGCTAGCAACCGCAAGAAAAGCAATCATGGCCTCGGGAATATTGGGCAAGTAGGCGGCTACCCGGTCGCCCGACTGCAAACCCTGCGCCTGCAAATGCAATGCCAGTGAAGCCACCTTGCGGCGCAACTCAGGCCAACTCAGTTCACGCAATGTGCCGCTTTCCAAACTGAGCTCGTTGTGGCTGATTAGCGCAGGCAAATCGGCTGCGCGCGCAGCATCGACATGGCGGAAAACCTGTTGCACATAGTTAACCTGTGCGCCGGTGAACCACTGCGCGCCGGGCATGCGGTTCTCAACCAAGGCCGCCTGATGCGGCGTGGGCGATTGCAAGTCAAAATAATCCCAGATGCTTTGCCAAAAGGCATTCAGATCGGTGGTGGACCAGTGCCATAGAGCGTCATAACTCTCAAACCGCAGGCCACGCTGTTCGGCCAGCCAGTTCTGATAAAGCCGGATCTGCGCGACGTGCGGGCTGCGCATCACTGCTCAGCGCTTTTTTGCATGCGCTCGCTTTTCCAGTACACGTCGTCGCCAACCGTGCCATCCGTACGATGGCGGTTGAGTGCGCGCGCCAGCACGAACATCAAGTCAGACAGTCGGTTCAGGTACTGGCGCGGTGTCTCTTTCAAGGCCTCTTCGTTGCCCAATGCAACCAGCGCACGTTCGGCGCGGCGGGCCACTGTGCGGCACACATGCGCCTGCGCAGCAGCACGCGTGCCTGCAGGCAATATGAACTCTTCTAACCTGGGCAACTGTGCGTTGTAAGTCTCCAGCGCTTCATCCAAAGCGAGTACGGCATCCGCTTTAAGCAGCTCATAGCCGGGGATGGACAGCTCCCCGCCCAGGTTAAACAACTGGTGCTGTATCTCTACCAGCACGCCACGGATGCCGGCCGGCATGTCTTCGCATAAAAGCACGCCGATGTGGCAATTGAGTTCATCGACATCGCCCATCGCATGCACACGCAAGCTGTTTTTGGACACGCGGGAGTTATCTCCCAAGCCGGTAGTACCGCCGTCTCCGGTACGTGTGGCGATTTGTGTAAGTCGTTTGCCCATTGTTGTCTCCTGCATCAAAATACGCATAGTAACTTTGCACTGGATTGTTTGACATCCTCCCGGCCCTAAAGGAATGGGATTCCCTCTATAGGGGTCTCATGTCCAGAACCGGCAGTGAACTTTGACAGGATATTTTTAGCCGCATTCACATCGCGATCATGCAAGCCTCCACATTCACTGCAAGTCCATTGCCTTATTCCAAGGCCTGCGATACCTTTGGGCCT
>CANBYM010000006.1 GCA_947373605.1 Comamonadaceae bacterium | reverse complement strand
CTGCGGCAAATAGGGCTCAATATTGCCGCACGGTGCCAGGTGCAGGCGGCTATCGATCGCACCCACTGACACCTCCAAGCGTAGCTTGGCACCGACCGGCGCTGAATCGGCCACAGCCATTTTGGCCCACTTCAGCGCAATCGCACGGTAGTCCGGCTCGCCGCCCGGTGCGCTTTGCATAGTGGTTGAAGCCAATTGCATTTGTGCAAATGACGGTAATGCGCACAGCAAGACCGCACCGGCGATCAACAGCCGCGCTGCAAGCGCCACGGCGGCTGCAAATTCAATAGCGTGGTCTGTGAGGGTTTGGCGTGTGTACATGGCATCTGCTCCCGGTGCAAAAAACTGCACCAACGCTGAGGACTATAGAGATCAGCGCCCTGAAACAAGGCTTGCAAATGCGACCGGAAAACCCTGCTATTCCACGGCTAAAAAATTAAAGTTATTTCCATAATCACTTTCACGTCGACAAAAGAGGTATCACCCATGTTTGCAAACTTGACCAACGGACTGGACTTTCAGGCAAAGGCCCTGTTGATCCGCGCCGACCGTCAGCGCGTGATTGCCAGCAACATTGCCAACGTGGACACCCCCGGTTACGCAGCGCGCGACCTCAATTTCAAAGACGCCATGAACTCCGCGCTGGGCGCCGGCAGCAACCTGACACTTGCACGCACGCCAAGCCCTTCCAGCAACGGCGACGGCACCAGCCACCCTGCGCACATCCCGCTGCAAAGCACGCTGGGCAGCCTGGGTGGAAACGACAGCCCAACATTGGAATACACCACGCAAAGCCAACCCTCCATGGACGGCAACAGCGTCGATATGGACCGCGAGCGTGCCAATTTCGTGGACAACTCGGTGCGCTACGAAGCCACCCTACGCTTTATTAACGGCAGTTCAAGAACAATCTTGAGCGCCATTCAGGGGCAATAACCATGTCGATGTTCAGCATCTTCAATGTCTCAGGCAGCGCCATCAGTTCGCAGTCCAAGCGGCTCAACGTGGTGGCCAGCAATCTGGCCAACGCCGATGCGGTCGCCGGTCCCGACGGCCAAGGCTACAAAGCGCGCCAGGTGGTATTTGAAACCGTTCCTATGGGCTCGGAGGCCTCCAGCGGTGTAAAGGTCAGTGCCATCACCGAGAGCCAGGAGCCACTCAAGCGGGTGCACAACCCCACGCACCCGTCGGCCGACGCCGACGGCTATGTGACGCAATCGAACGTGAATCCGGTGGAGGAGATGGTCAACATGATCTCCGCCTCGCGTTCGTACCAGAACAACGTCGAGGTCATGAACACCGCCAAGACCCTGTTGCTCAAAACCCTGCAAATGGGTCAATAAATTTTTAAAGGACACACACCATGGTTGCCTCTGTTACTTCTACAGCCGCGTCCTCTGCTGCTTCTTCAACGGCCTCTTCCACTGCAGGAACCACTTCGGCCCAGGCGCAAACGGACCGCTTCATGAAGCTTTTGGTTGCACAACTCAACAACCAGGACCCAATGAATCCGATGGACAACTCGCAGATGACCAGCCAGATCGCGCAGATCAATACGGTATCGGGCATTCAGGACCTCAACACCACCATGAAGTCCATCGCTACGCAGTTCGGTGCCATGCAAAGCATGCAGGGCGCCAGCATGATCGGGCACACCGTACAGGCTGACGGCAACACCCTTTCCATGGACAACAGCTCCGGCAGCCCGGTCGGCACAGGCGCATTCAACATTGCTGCCGATGCCAGCAGCGTGACGGTGAAAGTGATGAGCCCCGGCGGCCAGCTCCTGGACACCGTCAACCTCGGCGCTGTGACCGCGGGCAACCATAGCTTCAACTGGACTCCGACGAACTACAGCGGAACAGGCACCCCGACATTCTCCATAACGGCCAATCAAGGCTCACAGACAATTACATCCAGCACGTTTGTGCAGGACACCGTGGCCTCCGTCAACACCGACGCCACCACCGGAACGTTGAATCTGGCACTCAAAGGCGGCACCACAGTCGCTTACAGCGCCGTCAAATCGATTTATTAAGCACCTACAAAAGAAGGACACCACCATGAGCTTTCAAACAGGACTCTCCGGCCTCAACGCCGCCAGCCAAAGTCTGGACGTCATTGGCAACAACATCGCCAACGCCAACACCGTGGGCATGAAGCAGTCGCGCGCTGAGTTTGCCGACATCGTGGCGTCCAGCATCGGTCCGGGTGGTGGTGGCAACGCGCAAGGCATTGGCGTTTCCGTGGCAACCGTGTCGCAGGAATTTTCCCAAGGTACCATTACCATCACCGGCAACAGCCTAGACGTGGCGGTTAACGGAAACGGCATGTTCGAGGTCACCAAAACCGACGGCACTACCGCCTACACCCGTGACGGCCAGTTCAAGCTCGACAAAGATGGCAACATCATTACCAACACCGGCGCTAACCTGATGGGCTTTCCCACGGACAAAACGGGAACGGCCACCAGTATTACGCCGCAAAAGCTGACCCTGCCGACCACGGCGCCTGTGCCGGCCAATGCCACCACGGCCATTACTGCCGAGTTCAATCTGGACTCCCGTGCGCCCATTGCCGCCTCACTGGCGACCCCCACACCGCGCAGTACTTACGGCACCTCCATCACCACCTATGACACGCAGGGCAACGCACTGCCGGTGAGCCTGTACTTCACCAAGGTCGATCCCGCCACCACCCCGTTGGGTGTGACAACTCCCCCCACTGACCAATGGGCCGTGTACAACAATTTGGATACCGCGACCACCACTTACACGCCCATTGCCTATATGGCTTTTAGTGGTGCCGGTGCATTGAGCACGGTGTATGACAACGTGGCCGGAGCATCCACGGCCGTGTTCGGTCAGTTGCCTATTACGGTAACCAACCCCAATACGACCGCAGGCGACATTACCCCGACCGTTGACTTGTCCAAAGCGACCCAGTTCGGCGTGAATTTCAGCGTGTCCAACCTCACCCAGGATGGTTACACGTCGGGCGAATTTACCGGTCTGGCCATTGACGAAAAGGGCGTGATCACCACCCGTTACTCCAACGGCCAGACTTTAAAAACCGGCGGCATGGTTGCACTGGCAAACTTCCGTAATCTCCAGGGTCTGCAACCCATCGGCAGTGGAGAGTACCTTGAAACCTTCAAGTCCGGATCGCCCGTGCTGGGCAACCCCACCGTGGGCCAGTTCGGCCAGTTGCGCGCGGGCGCGGTGGAAGAGTCCAATGTGGACCTGACGTCCGAACTTGTCAACATGATGACCGCGCAGCGCGACTACCAGGCTAATGCGCAGACCATCAAGACGCAGGACCAGGTCATGTCCACACTGGTCAACCTGCGTTAACCATCGCCGCAAGCCGCATAGCCACAAGGTAACGCACCATGGATCGCCTGATATACACCGCCATGACAGGGGCCAACGCCGCGGCGAACCGCCAGGCGATCCTGTCACACAACCTGGCCAACGTCTCGACCAACGGTTTTCGCGCGCAACTCGAAACCTATCGCGCCGTACCCTTGCGCGGCGACGGCGCGACCACCCGCGTGTTTGCAGTGGAGTCCACAGCAGGTTTTTCGGATAAGCCGGGTCCCGCCATGCGCACCGGGCGCAATCTGGATGCCATGAATGTGGGCAACAGCTACTTTGCGGTGCAAGGCCTGGACGGCAACGAGGCCTACACGCGCAACGGCCAGTTTGAAGTCAACCAGGATGGCACACTGGTCACCGGCAACGGCCTGACCATGCTCTCCAGCGATGGCTCGCCCATCTCGGTGCCGCAAGGCGCAGAAGTCTCGATCAGCAACGACGGCACCATTACAGCCAAGGTGGGCACGCAGCCTGCCAATAGCATCGGCCGCTTGAAGCTCGCTACACCCAACGCCGACGACCCGCTCAAACGCGGTGATGACGGACTGTTTCACACTGTCTCGGGCGACCCCATGCCCAACGACGACACCGCAAAAATTCAGGTCGGCATGCTGGAAGGCTCCAACGTCAACGCGATTGAAACCATGGTGGGAATGATTCAGACCGCGCGCCAGTTTGAAGTGCAAACACGACTGATGCAAACAGCCGAATCGAATGACCGCTCGGCCGGCCAATTACTGGGCATGCAGGGTTAACGCCGCGGCGCCAACACTTTAGGAGAATCACTATGATCAACTCACTCTGGATCGCCAAAACAGGCATGGAAGCCCAGCAAATGCAGCTGGACGTGATCTCCAACAATCTGGCCAACGTTTCCACCAACGGCTTCAAACAAGGCCATGTGGTGTTTGAGGACTTGATGTACCAGAACCTGCGGCAGGTCGGCTCCAACACGTCGGAGCAGTCCACGCTGCCTACCGGCCTGCAGATCGGTCTGGGTGTACGTCCTGTGGCGACCAGCCGTACGTTTTCACAGGGCAGCTTGCAGCAGTCCAACAACAATCTGGATGTGGCCATTCAGGGCAACGGTTTCTTTGAAGTGACCATGCCTGACGGCACCACAGGCTACACCCGCGATGGCGCGTTTCAGCTGGACAGCCAGGGCCGTCTGGTCAACTCCACCGGCCTGCTCGTACAAGGCGGCATAACGGTTCCCGCCAATGCCACCAACTTGTCGATCGCGGCCAACGGCACCGTCACCGCCAGCATTCCGGGCACCACGACACCGCAGACGATTGGCACGATCAGCATGGCCAGCTTTATCAATCCGGCAGGCCTGGAACCTAAGGGCCAGAACATTTATCAGGAAACTTCCGCCTCGGGCCAGCCCAATGCAGGCACTGCCGGCACCAACGGCCTTGGCACAATCTTGCAAGGCTATGTAGAAACCTCCAACGTGAACGTCGTACAGGAATTGGTCAGCATGATTCAGACGCAGCGGGCGTATGAAATGAATTCCAAAGCGATTCAAACCTCCGACCAAATGCTGCAGAAACTGGGGCAGTTATGAAAACCCGCCTTAGCGCTTTTGCATTGGTGGCTGCGCTGTGTGCCGCTTGCGCACCGCTACCGCAAAAAGTGGTGGTGGACTTTGCCGAGGCCAAGCCCAAACCGGTCAATACCAATGCACAACCTGACAGTCGTCCCACCAATGGGAGCCTGTTCAGCACCGTGAGCTACCGGCCCGGCTTTGAAGACAGCCGTGCGCGTCTGCTGGGCGATATCGTCACGATTCAAATTGTGGAAAGCCTGACCGCCAGCCAGGTATCCAAATCCACGGTCAACCGCACCACCGCGGCCGGCAACACCTTCACACCGCCACTGCCGGGCATCCTGACAGACTTGACGAACCTGAACTTGGCGGCCAAAAGCAATAACGACTTTGAGGGCAAGGGTGACACGGCGGCGGCCAATACTTTTAGCGGCTCTATTTCCGCCACGGTGATCGAGGTGCGGCCCAATGGCAATCTGGTAGTTGCCGGAGAAAAGCAGATTGGCGTGAACCAGAATGTGGATGTAATGCGCTTTACCGGCACGGTAGACCCGCACCTGCTGCAACCGAACAACATCATCAGCTCCACCCAGGTGGCTGATGTGCGCGTAGAGTCGCGCGGCCGCGGCGCACAGGGCGAAGCGCAAACAGTTGGCTGGCTTTCCCGCTTCTTTTTGAGCTTTAACCCTTTCTAAAGTTCTTCAGAATTGTGTCGAGGGGTAAAAGATCCGGTCGGATCACCCCAACTACCGACTTGGCACATGAAAACACCGACAAACACCTTTACAGACATGGGCCCGCGACAGCTGGTGATGCTGTTTTTGGCGGTTTGTTTAGCCGTCCTACCCCCCTTGGCCCATGCCGGACGCATCAAAGAAGTTGCTTCCATTGAGGGCGTTCGCAGTAACCAGCTGACCGGCTTCGGTTTAGTGGTTGGCTTGGACGGAACCGGTGACCAGACCACCCAGATGCCCTACACCACGCAGGGCCTGAGCAATTACATGAAGCAGCTGGGTCTGACGTTGCCCACCGCGCAACTCGCACAACTCCAAATGAAAAACGTGGCTGCCGTGTTGGTGACCACGCAGCTGCCGGCGTTTGCGCGCCCGGGACAGACGCTTGATATCAACGTCTCCTCGCTGGGCAACGCCAAATCACTCAAAGGCGGCACACTGATCGCAACGCCCCTCAAGGGCGCTGATGGCGAGGTGTATGCACTCGCCCAAGGCAACGTCATCGTGGCCGGTGCGGGTGCGGCCGCAGGTGGCAGCAAGGTCACCGTCAACCATTTGAGCGTAGGCCGCATTCCCGAAGGTGCGCAGGTCGAGCGCGCCGTACCCACTTCGCTGCAAATGGGCGACAGCGTGAGCCTGAGCTTGAACTCTTCGGACTTCCAGACCGCGCGCAAAGTGGCTGCCGCAGTCAACCAGCATTTTGGCAGCGGCATTGCACAGGCGCTCGACGGGCGCACCGTGCAGGTCAAGGCCCCCATGAACCCTAATGAACGGGTGAACTTTATTGCAGAGATGGAAGAACTGCCGGTGGAAAGCTCGGTAGCCTCCGCCAAGGTCATCATTAATGCGCGCACCGGCTCTATCGTTTTGAACCAGGCGGTCACTTTAGGTGCCTGCGCCATTGCGCACGGCAACTTGTCGATCAGCATCAATAGCACGCCCGTGATAAGTCAACCCAACGCACTGTCGGGCGGACAGACCGTAGTCACAGAAAAGGCCAGCATCGACATCAAGCAGGAACCCGGCAAACTGATTCAGATTCCAGCCGCTGCGCAACTCTCTGACGTGGTGCGCGCGCTCAATTCACTGGGTGCCACACCGCAGGACCTGCTGGCGATATTGCAGGCCATCAAATCCGCCGGCGCGTTGAACGCCGAGCTGGAGGTGATCTGACATGAGCTACGGTTCCATCAATGGCACCTCGTCATTCCAGCAAAGCTTGGCGGCCGATGCGCAGTCGTTAGGCAACCTAAAAATGGAAGCGGGGAAAAAGACGCCCGAAGCCATCAAAGAAACGGCCAAGCAGTTTGAATCGCTGTTCATGAAGGAACTGCTCAAAAGCATGCGTGACGCCACCGTGAAGTCCGGCATGCTGGACAACCCCGGCAGCGACTTGGGTACTGATTTGCTGGACCAGCAGTTTGCAGTGCAAATGTCGGGTCAGCCCGGCGGCTTGTCGGATCTGATTGCCCAACAGCTCACCCGCCAGATGAACCCCAGTCCGGATGGCACAGTCAAGCCAGCCAACCCGCAACCGGCCGACCCGGCGCGCAACGTAGGCCCTGTAACGCATGCGCCACCCAACCCTGTCGCAGGCAAAACCGGCAAAGCACCTACTGCCGGCCAAGTGGCATTTGTGAACAAACTGTCAGACGCAGCCAGCAAGGTAGAACAAACCAGCGGTATTCCGGCAAGTTTTATGCTGGGTCAGGCCGGTCATGAGACAGCGTGGGGTCAGCATGAGATCAAGATGAAGGGTGGAGCACCGTCCTTCAATCTTTTCGGCATCAAGGCAGGCGCCGGCTGGACCGGCAAAGTTGCCGAAGTCACCACGACCGAATACACCAACGGCGTGGCCGAGAAAAAGGTGGCGAAATTCCGCGCTTATGACTCGTACGAAGATTCCTTCAAGGACTACGCGCGCATGATTTCCGACAGCCCGCGCTACGCAAAGGTTAAGCAACAAACCTCGTCGGTACACGCCTTTGCCAGCGGCTTGCAAAAGGCCGGCTACGCCACAGATCCCGAATATGCCAACAAGCTGAGCCGGGCCATCAACACCACGTTGCAAATGCGCCGCGTGCAGGTACAGGTGTAAAGGGGAACGACGATGAGCATTCTCAACATCGGCACCCAGGCACTGATGGCCAATCAGCTGGCTTTGCAGACTGCCGGCAACAATATTGCCAACGCCAATACGGCGGGTTATTCGCGCCAGTCCGTGGTGATGGAAGCCGTTCAAGGCCAATACACGGGCGCAGGCTATGTCGGCAAAGGGGTAACTGTACAAACCATCAAACGCAACTTTGATGAATACCTGACCCGCCAGGCTACGCTGACGTCGTCGATTGCCGCAGGTGATCAGTCCCGCTCAGACAACTTGAAACAGATCGAAGGCTTGTTCTCCGGTGGAGACTCGGGGCTAGGCGCCGCAGTCAGCAATATGCTGAATGCTTTCTCCGACATTGCCAGTGCGCCGACCGACCTGACTGCGCGCACGGTGGCGCTGACTAACGTGGATGAAACCGCTTCGCGCATGCGTGCCCTCTCAGCTAACCTGGATGATCTGCAAAACGGCATTACTCAGCCCTTGACTCAGATGGTGAGCAATGTGAACACCATTGCGCAAAGCATTGCCGAGGTGAACCAGAGCATTGCCAAGGTGCAAGCCAATGGACAGCCCCCTAACGATTTGCTGGACAAGCGTGATCAACTGATCCACGACCTGAACCAGTATGTGCAGACCACGTCGATTCCTGCCAGTGATGGAACCGTGGGTATTTTTATCGGCGGCAGCCAGGCGCTGGTGCTGGGCACGACCGTGGCCCCTTTGTCAGTCACGCAAGATGCCTTTGGCGACCCTCTGAAAAGTAAACTGGCCATCACCCGCTCGGGCCAATCCATTGCACTGGACGAAAGCACACTGGGAGGCGGCCAGATTCCGGCGCTGCTCAAGTTCAAGAACAACGACCTCATGGAGGCCCGCAATCTGCTGGGGCGGCTTACGCTTGCAGTGACCACGTCCATGAATGACCAGCACAAACTGGGCTTGGACCTCGATGGCAAGGTAGGTGGCAATCTGTTTACGCCCATCACATTCGGTGGCAACAACATCATTCCCAAACTGGTGGGCAATACAGGCACGGCTACTTTGGGCCTTGCTATTAACGACGTCACCAAGTTTGTACCTTCGGACTACCAGATCGACTTTACTTCGCCAACCACGGGGAACATCACCCGCATGAGCGACGGCGTGGTCACGGCATTCCCGCAGACTCCTCCCGCCACCGCGCCAGCACTGGCCACCATCGACGGGCTGGATTTTCAAGACCTTTCCGTTGCCCCGAATGCACCCGCAGCGGGCGATCAGTTTTTGATCAAGCCATTCAGTACTGCAGCGAATGCCATTACCAGCCAGTTCACTTCACCCAGGTCGCTGGCCGTGTCCTCGCCGGTTTCAGTAGCCGCTACCGGCACCAATTCGGGCTCGTTGACCGTCACCAGTCTGACCGCGCAGAATCTTGCAACGCCGATTGATAACTACACCGTGAAATTTACGGTAGCCGGCGGCGTCACCACCTACGACGTGATCGACAACACCACCGCGACCACGGTTGCCTCGGCACAGCCTTATGTATCGGGACAACCCATCACCTACGCACCGACCGGAGTTGCGGGCTGGTCATTGACCTTGACGGGCGCGCCGGCCGATCAGGACACGATGACGGTCAAACCCAATCCCTTCCCCAGCCTCAGCGGCGGTAATGCCACGGCCATCATGAATTTGCGGGATAAACCAATGTTTGATGGCGCGAACTTGACCGACGGCTATGCCAGCCTGATTGCGCAATTGGGCATACGTTCACAAAGCGCGGACTACACCGCGCAAGTGTCGGCCAATCTGGCCAGCACTGCAGAAAAGGACCGCGCAGGCGTATCCGGCGTCAATCTGGATGAGGAGGCTGCAAAGCTGTTGCAATACCAACAGGCTTACCAGGCGTCGGCCAAAATGATTCAGATTTCGCAATCAATTTTTGACACCCTGATACAGGGCATGGGCCGCTAGGCCCGCTAGCCGCCGGAGGAAAAAATGTCTGTTGCATCCTTTACCCGACTTAGTTCGTCCAACACCTACGACAACGCGGTGCGCAACCTGCAAACGCGCCAGACCTCGCTTGCCAATTTACAAGAGGAACTCACCTCGGGCAAAAAGATTACCAGCCCGAGTGACGACCCGACCGGTGCCGCGCAGGCCGAGCGCGCCATGACACGCATCGCCCGCATCGCCGCTGACCAGCGCGCGCTGGAAGCGCAGAAAAGCTCTATTACCGCAGCCGAAGGTGCCTTGGGCGATATCAGCACGGCACTGCAAAGTTTCCGTGAATTGACCGTCAGTGCGGGCAACGGGATCAACACCGCGGCAGATCGGCAAACCATCGCGCTACAGCTCAGCGGTCTAAAGGATCAGATACTTTCTATCGCGAACAAATCGGACAGCAACGGCCAACCGCTGTTTGCAGCCTTAGGCAGTGCGCTGGCTCCCTTCGTCGGCCCGCAGTCGAGTGCACCGGACTACACATTCAATGGTCTGCCAGGCCAGGCGACCAGCACTGAAACGGCCATTCCGGCAACACTCGATGGTAATGCCGCGTTCATGCAGCAGCCCACCAAAGACGGCGTATACAACGTAACCACCACAAACACCGTAGCGGGCAACATTCCCAATGGACGCACGCTGCAAACGGACGGCGTGACCGTCACGAACTCGACGCTGGTCAACGGGTCGGCCTACACCATCAATGTCACCGGTGTGGACACAACGACGGTGCCGGGACAGACCACCGTGACCTATGACGTGCTGGAAAATCCCAACGTGGGCGGCCCCTATCTGGGGCAGAGCGGATCGTTCCCAACGACGCAGACCAACGGCGTGCTGACTGTGACGGCAATGCCCGGCTTGTCACTCAAGATCAATGGCACGCCCGCTGTGAACGACCAGATCACTGTAACGCCCGCACCCAGCTTGTTCAGCACGCTGGACAGTGCTATTAAAGACATCGGTACCGCAGCCAATGCCAACGCCGCCACGCAAGCCGTCAATCAGGCACTGACCAATCTGGATATCGGCATGGCCAAGGTGTCTGCCGTTCGCGGGCGCGCCGGCGATTTGCTCAACCGTGCGGACCGGATTACCTCCAACAACGACAACAAGACGATCCAGCAGCAATCTGATCGCTCGCGCGCCGAGGACGTGGACATGATCACCGCCATTTCCGCCTTCCAGAACCAGCAAACCGGCTACTCGGCAGCCCTGCAGTCGTATGCGCAGGTTCAGAAGCTGTCTTTGTTCAACTTTATTGGCTGATGGCTTGAAATGCGCCGGGTTCTCAGCGCGAGAAGTCCAGCACCACACGCGATGGCACCTCGCCTTTGGCAAGTCGCGCGAACACTTCGTTAA
The DNA here is from genome assembly GCA_947373605.1 of Comamonadaceae bacterium. GTDB lineage: Bacteria > Pseudomonadota > Gammaproteobacteria > Burkholderiales > Burkholderiaceae_C > Allorhodoferax. The sequence continues at coordinate 39,093 of CANBYM010000006.1, read as the reverse complement.
TCGCTGACAAGGGTTGCAGTTCAATTTCGGCCTTGACCTTGCCTTCGGCTGCAAAGGCCAAAGCCTCGACCATATCGCGCCGGTTGCCGACGAACGATCCGCGAATGGTGATGCAGTTGGCCACCACATCAAAAAGCGGTGTTGGAAATTCTCCGGGCGGTATACCCACCAGCACGCAGGTGCCGTGCTTGCGCGTCATCGCAATCCCCTGCTTGAACGCGGGCAGCGAGGGCGCAGTGATCAGCACCCCATGCGCTCCACCGCCGGTAGCTTGAATAACCGCCGCTACCGCATCGGCACGCCGCGCATTGACAGTGGCATCCGCGCCCAGGCGCGTGGCATGGGCAAGCTTGCCATCGTCAATATCGACTGCGCAGACATGCAGCCCCATGGCTTTGGCGTATTGCACGCCCAGGTGTCCGAGTCCGCCAATGCCCGATATCAAAACCCACTGCCCCGGACACGCCTGCGTTTCCTTGAGGCCTTTATAAGACGTTATGCCTGCGCATATTAGTGGTGCCGCATCGACGGCCGACAAACCTGCCGGAATGTGCGCAACATAGTTCGGGTCGGCAAGGATGTATTCGGCAAAGCCCCCGTTTTTGGTATAGCCGCCGAATTGCGCCGAGGCGCACACCGGCTCTTGGGCCGCCAGACAAAACTCGCAGTGACCGCAGGCCGAGTACAACCAGGGCACGCCCACCCTCGCTCCTAACTGCACCGCAGTCACGCCCGGACCGCATTCGGTGACGATACCAATGCCCTCATGCCCGGGCGTAAATGGAAGCGCAGGCTTTAGCGGCCAGTCACCGCCCGCCGCGTGCAAGTCGGTGTGGCACACGCCGCAGGCTTCTGTCTTCACCAGAATCTGGCCGGGGCCGGGCGTCGGTATGCTGAGTTCCTTGAGCACCAGTGGCTGACCGAATTGCTCAACCTGGGCTGCCTGCATGGTGTTTGTCATGAAGTGAATTTCTATGGGGATGGGCGCAGTCTGCTGGCATGGGTCGGGCGAGTCCGTTCGCGGGAGCACATGAGCTGTTTAAACTAAGACGCACCGCTCTTTTGCGCGGGCATTTATTCGGGAGTACCGATCCATGTCAAATCAAACCATTGAGACGGACTATCTGGTCATCGGGTGCGGCGCGACCGCCATGGCTTTTGTGGACACACTGCTCGACGAAAGTGACGCCAGCATCACCATCGTTGACCGTCACGCCAAGCCCGGTGGCCATTGGAACGACGCATACTCTTTTGTGACTTTGCACCAGCCCAGCGCCTATTACGGCGTTAATTCTGCTGAACTCGGCCAATTGCGAATCGATAATGCCGGGCCCAACAAGGGCATGTATGAACTTGCAAGCGGTGCGGAGGTCAGCGCCTATTTCGAACGCCTGATGCTGCAGAAATTTTTATCCGGCGGTCGCATCCGCTACTACCCGATGTGCAATTTTGATGAAGTGGGCAACATCGTGTCGCTACTTTCCGGAGACACCGTACACGTGCGCGTCAACAAACGGATCGTCGACGCCAGCAATTTCAGCCCTAGCGTGCCCTCGACACACAAGCGCGGTTTCACGATAGCCTCCGGCATCGAGTGCGTCCCGCCCAATGCCCTGCCGCAGCTTTGGATGCACCGCGACAGCGGCGCGCGTGTCAGGCAGTTTTGCATTGTGGGTGCGGGGAAAACCGCGATGGACGCCTGCATCTGGCTGCTGCGCAACGGTGCCCGTGCGGACGCGATTATCTGGATCATGCCACGCGACTCCTGGCTGCAAAATCGCCTGCACACGCAGCCGGGCGAGGCGTTCTTCTTGGACAGCATAGGCGGCGAGGCCGACAAGCTCGATGCTTTTGCCCATGCCGACTCGATCGACGATTTGTTTGCGCGGCTGGAAGGGCTTGGACAAATGCTGCGTATCGATCCGACGCACCGGCCCACCATGTTTCATTACGCGACCCTGTCGAGCGGCGAGTTGGAACTGTTGCACAGCATTCAAAACGTGATTCGCATGGGTCGCGTGCGCGCGATTGAATCAGGGGCCCTGATGCTGGATGGCGGGCGCGTCACAATGGACCCCGACACGCTGTATGTGGACTGCACGGCTTCGGCCATCTCGCATCGGCCCAACGAACCGGTCTTTCAGGACGGCCGCATTGTGATTCAGTTGTTGCGCGCTCCGCTGCTGGTGCTCAGTTCGGCACTAACGGCCTATTTAGAGGCGCATGGTGGTGACGATGCCAACCGGAACCGCCTGAGTGTTCCGGTCCCATTCCCGCAAGATCTGGCTGGATTTGCGCGCGCCACTCGGATGGGCATGCTTAACCAACACAACTGGTCGCAGGAAAAGGCGCTGCGCCAATGGATGCGCCAGTCCCGGCTCGACGCGTTTGGCAAACTGGTGGCCGAGGTAGACAAGAGCGATGCGCCGAAACAGGCGGTGTTGGCCCGGCTACGCAACAACGCCATGGCAGCCATGGGTAATATGCAGCAGCTTATTTAGTGGCACAACACTGACCCGTAACCAGCGCGGCCTCTTGGTTTTACACTCCCAGAAAGCCCGATAGCGCAGGGTCCGCCGCGACCTCAGCGGCTTTACCAGCTAGAACCGATTGCCCCTTTTGCAGGACCATGGCCACGTCGGCATGCGCCAGCACTTTGCGATAGTCCCGATCCACGATCAGGGTGGCGATATGACTCTTGCGAATCTCGGCGATGACGCGCCATATTTCCGTCACGATGAGCGGCGCCAAACCTTCGGTGGCTTCATCCAGAATGATCAGGTCCGGGTGGGTCATGAGTGCACGTCCGATGGACAACATCTGCTGCTCTCCGCCACTGAGCTGCGCGCCCAGATTGCCCAAGCGCTCGGCCAGACGCGGGAAGGTTTCCATCACGCGCTCAAAGGTCCATTCACGGCGCCCGTCGCGTCCGGGGCGTGCCGCCATCACCAGGTTCTCGCGCACGCTCAGGTTGGGAAAAATGCCACGGCCTTCGGGCACATAGGCCACGCCAAGACGCGCCACTTCATGGGGTCTGGCGCGTGACATATCCTGGCCGAACAAGCTGATATGACCATCGCGCCGCGCGACATGGCCCAGCAGGGTGCGGATCAAGGTGCTTTTGCCCATGCCGTTGCGCCCGAGCAATCCCATGGTTTCACCCCGGTTGATGCGGATGTCCACCCCGTGCAGGACGTGGCTGGAGTCGTACCATGCATGCAGGCCGCGCGCGTCCAATATCGATTCGATGTGCGACATCAGTGGTCCCCCAGATACGCGGTCTGCACCTGCGGATTACTGCGGATGGCCGCCGGCGTATCGCTGGCAATCACCAAGCCATTGACCATCACCGTAACGCGGTCGGCAATGCGGAACACCGCGTCCATGTCGTGCTCCACTAGCAATATGGCGTGCTCGGACTTGAGCGCCTCCAGCATGGCCAGCATGCGTTCGGTTTCCTCTGCACCCATGCCAGCCAACGGCTCGTCGAGCAGCAATACCTGCGGTTGGGTTGCCAGACACATAGCAATTTCCAGTTGGCGCTTTTGTCCGTGCGAGAGCAAGCCTGCGGCCAAATTCCGTAACGCGCTCAGACCGCTACGCTCAACCACGCTTTGCGCAATGCCCATGCTGTGCGCACAACGCTGCGCTATCTTCCACCACTGCCAGGGCAGTTGACGCGTCGCCTGCGCTGCGAGCCGGCAGTTTTCAAAAACAGTGAAGGTGGGGTAGATGGTGTTGCGCTGGTAACTGCGCCCCAGACCGGCTCGGGCTCTGCGCGGTTGCTGCCAGTGGGTCACGTCCTGGCCCAATAAATTGACGGTTCCGCTGGAGGGAGGAATTTCGCCGGACAGAATGTTGATTAGCGTGGACTTGCCGGCACCATTGGTACCGATGACGGCGTGTACCGTGCCGCGCTGCAGTTCCACCGAAACATCGTTCAACGCCACCAGCCCACCCCAGCGGCGGGTAATATTTTTGCCACTCAGCAATACGTCGCCCATCATTGCACCTCGCCCGACTGCGCATCATTGCGCTTGGCACCCAGCAACCGCGCACGCACCTGTTCGGGCAAGCCCACCAGTCCGCGCGGCAGGAACACCACACTGGCAATAATGGACAGGCCAAGACCCAAATGCCAGTGCTTGGCAAAGGTGCCGAATACCGCCTCCGACTTGAATAGTTCCTGCAAGAGCGCAAATGCAAAGGCGCCGATGAGCGCACCGCGCAAGTGGCCCAGCCCACCAAGAATAATCATGATCAGCACGGCACCCGAGAGGTGCCAGCTCATCAGCTCCGGGTTCACAAAACCATCTTTCACCGCGAACAAGAATCCGGCCAGACCTGCAATGCCGCCTGACACGGTAAATGCCGCAAGCTTGTAGGGGTAGGTGGAAAATCCGGTGGCGCGCATACGCTGCTCATTGACGCGAATACCTGCCAGTGCGCGGCCGAAGCGCGAACGGTTGAGCAGCGCCATGCAAGCGAACACCACCAGCAAGCAGCCGTAGGTAAATCCATATAAAACATTGGCATTATCTAAATCCAGCCACGTGCCCAGCACGGGCTTGAGCGTAAGGTAAATGCCGTCCGTTCCGCCGCCCAAGGGCGTGTCATGCACCATGTAATACGCCATTTGCGCAAACGCCAACGTGACCATGATGAAGTACACCCCCTTGGTTCGCAGCGACAGAGCGCCCACGGCCAAGGCGTACCCAGCGGCGGACAGCACACAGGCCGGCAACAGCCAGACCACAGACGCCGGACTGGTGTCCGAAGACAGGAGCACGGCGGCATAAGCACCGATGCCGAAAAATGCGGCCTGCCCGAAGCAGATCAATCCAGTGGTGCCGACCAGTAGTTCCAGACTCAGCGCGAAGATGGCGTACACCATAATCTTGGTGACAAAGTCGACGCCGTAGCTTCCCGCCATCCAGGGAAACAATGCCATGAAGGCAAACACTAGCGCTACAAAAATGAATTTAGCCTGGGTCATCAAATCACGCTGCGGCAAACAAGCCGTTGGGCCTCCACAAAAGAATCAGTGCCATCAGTACATAGACCAACACACCGGCAGCCTGGGGCAGTAGCACTTTGCCGAACGTATCAACCAGCCCGATCAGCATGGCGGCCAGCAGCGCACCCCGTATGGAGCCGATTCCGCCGATCACCACCACCACAAAACAGATGATGAGCACCGTGTCGCCCATGCCCGGATACACCGACGAAACCGGCGCCGCGACCATGCCCGCCAGCACGGCAATCGCCATACCGGCGGCAAACACCACACGGTACAGAAACTTGATGTCAATGCCCAGCGACTGCACCATCTCGCGGTTGGTGCTACCGGCGCGGATCGTCATTCCTAGCCGGGTGCGCGTGAACACAAAATACATGCCCAGCGCCAGCGCCAGACACACGCCGGAGATGAACAGGCGGTACACCGGGTAAGTCATCATGGTGCCTAACGGCAAGGTGCCCGCCAAAAACGCCGGCACCTCCACACCATGCACCTCGTCCCCGACCAGCAGACTGCGGAGTTCTTCAAACACAAGAATCAGTCCGTAAGTCATCAACACTTGCTGCAGGTGTTCGCGCTCGTACAAAAAGCTGAAAAACGCCCACTCGAGCACATAACCCAGAATTACCGCCAGCACCACCCCGACCAGAAGCGTGGCAAAGAAGCCCCCGCCAAACGTGCTGGCCACAATGGGTGCCAGGGCATAGGCCATGTAAGCCCCCATCATGTAGAAGCTGCCATGCGCCAGGTTAATCACACCCATGATTCCGAAAATCAGCGTGAGGCCTGAGGCGACCAGAAACAGCAGCAGTCCGTACTGAATTGCGTTCAGGCACTGAATTAAAAAGATCGATAAATCCATGTTACGTTACTTTGAGTGATGCGCCGCAGCGCCGGGCCGCCCCAAGCAAGGCACGGCCCCCGCGGGGGGCAGCGCAGTACGCGAAGCGACTAGCGTGGGGGCAATATTCACATCTTGCAGCCGCGGCCCGGATCGTTCAGCGCCTTGCTGGCAATACCGATCAGCTTGTTTTCCTTGCCAACCACCTGACGCAGGTAAATGTCCTGCACCGGGTTGTGTGCTTTGGACAAGGAGAACGTACCGCGTGGGCTGTCAATCTTTGCCGCTTCCACGGCGTGGGCAAATTCAGCCTTTTTGCTGGTGTCGCCGCCCACGGCCTTCAGACCGATACCCAAAATCTGTGCTGCGTCATAGCCCTGCACGGCGTAGACGTCAGGCTGCAACTTGTAGGTCTTGGCATAGGCCAGGCGGAAGCTCTTGTCCTTGGGAATTTCCATACCGTCGGCATAGTGCAGCGCGGTCAATAGTCCGTCCGCATCAGCACCTTGTGCGTCAAGCGTGCCATCAGTCAGGAAGCCCGATCCGTACAAGGGAATAGTCTTCTTCAGACCCGCCGCAGCGTAGTCTTTGACGAACTTGACCGCACCGCCGCCGGCAAAAAATGTGAAGACAGCATCGGGCTTGGTGGCTGCGATGTCAGTCAGCAGTGCCTGAAACTCCACATTAGGGAATGGCAAGTTAAGTTCCTTTACCACGGTGCCGCCGCCCTTTTCAAAAGCCTCTTTGAAGCCGCGCACGGATTCATCACCGGCTGCATATTTCCAGGTAATAGTGGCAACCTTTTTGATGCCCTTTTTGGCCATCACTTCGCCCATGGCGTAGCCGGGTTGCCAGTTGCTGAAAGAGCTGCGGAAAATGTTCGGCGCGCACATCGCACCGGTGACCGCGTCGGCGCCGGCATTGGGCACGATCAAAATCGTTCCGGTTTCTTTGGCCACCTTGGCCATGGCCATCGCCACGCCGGAGTGCACCGTTCCGATCAGCACGTCCACATTGTCACGCTTGACCAGCTTGTTGACGTTGTCGGTTGCCTTGGAAGGATCAGACTCATCGTCCACTTTGACAAACTCGACTTCGCGGCCGGCCAGCTTGCCGCCCTGCTCGGTCACGTACAACCTGAAGCCGTTTTCAATGGCGTTGCCCAAAGAGGCAAAGGTACCGGTATAGGGCAGCATCAGGCCTACCTTGAGCTTGGCACCAGCCTGTGCAAATGCGGCACCGGACATCGCGAGCGCTGCGGCAGCGATCAACGTTGTGCGAAAAATGGAACTTTTCATGGGTTTGTCTCCTTGTGTTGTCGTCGGTAAAAATGGCTGACCGCTTCTATCAGGCGATCACTATGATCTCTGTGCGGTGAGTGGCCACAATCTGCCAGCTCCACCAGCTCACATTGTGGCGCTTTGCGCGCTATTCCACGTATCTGTTCGAGGGTTCCGTACTCATCGTTTACCCCCTGTACAGCAAGCAGCGGACAGGTAATTGCACCGAGTTCGTCCGTGACATTCCAGGCGCGAAATTCGGGATGGAGCCAAATGTCGTTCCAGCCCCAAAAGGCGGAATCAGGATTGGCGTGGTGGCGCGCAAGTCGCGCACGCAAGTCGGTTTCCAAGTAGGCCGTGCGCGCTTGCGCAATGCTCTGCACCGAGATGTCCTCCACCATGATGTGCGGTGCCAGCACGATGGCACCCTGTAAATAGTTTGAAAACCGGGCCGCATACAGCAGCGCAATGGAGCCGCCGTCGCTGTGTCCGAACAGCCAAATTTTGTCACTGCACACATCGACCGAAAGTACCTGCAGCAATGCGGGCAGTACTTCATAGGCCTGACGATGCATGAAATCCGGCCTCCAGCGATCCGCATCTGCTCGCGCCGTGGACTGCCCGTACGCAGGGCGGGAATAAACCAGCCCCCGGCACCCCAGTGCTTCACACAAGCGCAAAGGAAAGTCCCGCCACATCGAGACCGACCCCAGACCTTCGTGCAGAAACACCATTAAAGGCGCATCTGTGTTGTGGGCACACAGCCATTGGTACTCGATGCGTACCGGCGGCACGCCCCATTGCACTTCAGCAAATGCCAATTCTCCGGTCATGTGCCGGCCGACTCCTGGTCGCGGAGTTTGAAACGTTGAATTTTTCCCGTGGCCGTCTTGGGTAGTTCCTGAACAAACTCAATCTGGCGCGGGTATTTATACGGCGCAAGCTTGTCTTTTACAAACGCCTTCAGTTCGTCCACTGAAGCGACCGCACCGGGTTTGAGCACCACAAAGGCCTTGGTTTTGGTGAGTCCCTCGCCATCGGGCACGCCGATGACCGCCGCTTCCAGAACAGACGTGTGTTGCACCAGTGTCGCTTCCACCTCAAATGGCGATACATAGATACCGCTGACTTTGAGCATGTCGTCGCTGCGGCCGCCGTAGGTGTAGCTTCCATCCGCATTGCGAATGTATTTGTCCCCGCTTTTGGTCCAGCCACCCTGAAAGGTTTCCCGGGTCTTAGCGCGGTTACCCCAATACATCATGGCCGCAGACGGACCGTGGATATACAGGTCGCCCTGCTCGCCATCGGGCACCGGCGCACCATCCTCACCACGCAACTCCACGCTGTAGCCGGGCACCGGCCAGCCGGTGGTCCCGTAGCGCACTTTGTCCGGCAGGTTGGACAGGAAAATGTGCAGCATCTCCGTAGAGCCGATACCGTCCACAATGTGCACCCCGAAGTGCGCGTGAAAACGCTCACCCAGATCGGCTGGCAGCGCCTCTCCGGCGGAAGACACCAATCGCAGGGCCACGTCACTGCGCTTGGGCAGGTTGGGATGGGCCAGCATGCCCGCAAAACCCGTGGGCGCGCCATAAAAAACCGTGGGCTTCTTGCCTCCCACATTGCCCAACCAGCGCTTAAAGGTGGCGTCAGGCGTGGGCCGCTCCGCCATCAAGATGGTGGTGGAACCCACGGCCATCGGGAAGGTCAAAGCATTGCCCAATCCATAAGCGAAGAACAATTTTGCGGCCGAAAAGCAAACGTCCGACTCCCGCAAATTCAAAATTGCTTTGCCGTACAGTTCACAGGTCCAATACGGATTGCCGTGCGAGTGCACGGTGCCCTTGGGTCGTCCGGTTGATCCGGAGGAATACAACCAGAAACCCGGATCATCCGGGCCGGTCGCAGCAGGTTTATGCAGCGGTTGATGCGCCTGTACGAAGGCTTCAAACTCCACTTCGGCGGGGTGCAGCGGTGCCACCGGACGCGACACGACGACCTTGGTGACTTCATGGTCGGACTTGATCATTGCCGCCGTCAGTGCAGGCAGCAACGCGCCTGACACCAGCACTGCTTGCGCGCGCGAGTGTTCCAGCATGTAGGCATAGTCGTCGGCCGTCAGCAGCGTATTGACCGCGACTGGCACCAGACCCGCGTACATCGCACCAAGGAAGCTCACCGGCCAATCATTGCAGTCATGCATTAAAAGCAAGACACGCTCTTCGCGACGCAGCCCCAAGGCGCGCAATCCGGCGGCTACCCGCCGGATACGATCTTCAAGCTGTCCGTAAGTGAGCGTGCTGAAGTCGTCAATAAAGGCCGCCTTGTCAGGCCGCACTGTATTTTCCCGGAGCAAATGCTGGGCAAAGTTAAACTGGGCCGGTAATGGCTCCAGCCCCTGGGGAGGTGTGAGGTCTGTGGACATTGTGTGTCTCCTGGAAATTGTTTTACTCTGCGACAGCTGATGATTAAGGCGTCTGCACTTCACTAGCTTTTAGGAGATCCAGAACCGCAGTGCTGGCTTGCAGTGCGGCGCGCCGATGGTAGAAATTCAGTGCGCGAAGGCCGCCAAGCTCTTCGCCGCCACCGGCACGCCCGGGGCCACCGTGGATTGATTGCGGCATGACGTTTCCGTGGCCGGTATGCAAGGCGCCTGCATCCGGCGAAATGATGTGCACTCTGCCGTGGCTGTCAGCCAATTCCAAAGCGGCTTGCGCAAGAACAACCTTGTCGCTGCCGTACAGTGAACAGACAAGCGACCCCTGACCACGACGCACCAAGGCAAGTGCGTGGCCCAAATCGCGGTAAGGCAGCAAAGTGGCAACCGGTCCGAAAACTTCAGTGTCATGCACCCGGTCCGAGGCGTCGCTGCCTGCAGCATTGCGCACACCCAATAAAGTGGGACCGAGACAGCAGGAAGTGGAATCGGCATCCACCAGCGCATGGCTGGCGCCGTCGTGCAAAACCTCTGCCTGAGTTTTCAGATATTCCAAGCCGTCTTTGACCGCGTTGAATTGCGTGCGGTTTACCAGTGCGCCCAGGCGTACCGCTTCATTGCGGGGATTGCCTACGGTGGCCTTCGCAAGACGCGCGCTGATAGCCGCTGCGGCCGCCTGGTACAGCGCTTCTGGAACAAAGATCCGGCGAATGGCCGTGCACTTCTGGCCTGATTTGACGGTCATCTCGCGTGCGACCTCCTTCACCAGCAATTCAAAGGATTCACTACCCTGCGCCTCATCCGGCAACAAAAGCGCAGAGTTCAGGCTATCCGCTTCTATATTGACGCGAACCGAGCGCTGCGTAACAGCAGGATGGGAGCGGATCACGGCGGCAGTCTCGGCGGAGCCGGTAAAGGACAGCACATCGAATGACTGCAGTTGATCCAGCAGCCCCACTGAGCTGCCACACAGAACCGACAAGGCACCTGCAGGAAATATTCCTGCATCCACCACGTCCCTAACCATGCGCTGGGTTAGCCATGCTGTCGCCGTGGCCGGCTTAATGATGACCGGCACGCCGGACAAGAGTGCCGGTGCGGCTTTTTCCCACAGGCCCCATGACGGGAAGTTGAACGCATTGATGAAAAGGGCAAGTCCCCGGGTCGGGACTTGGACGTGCTGAATCTGAAAAAGCGGATCTTTGCCCAGACGGGCTGACTCTCCATCCACCAGAAAATGTCTGTCACCCAAGGTGTCGCCCATTTTTGCGTACACCCCCAGCGTAAACAGGCCACCGTCGATGTCCACGGCAGAGTCGTTCTTAACCGTGCCGCTGTTGGCTGTGGCGATTTCGTAATAGGCATCACGATTAGCCTGCAAGACTTTAAGCGCTGCAGACAGCACAGCACCGCGCTGCCGGTAGGTCAATGCCCGCAGGGCAGTCCCACCCTTTGCACGGGCGAAATTAAAGCCTGTGGCCAAGTCCAGGCCGGTTACGTCGACCCGCACGAGTTCAGCACCCGATATCGGGTCATATAGCCCGGTACCGCTTCCCGTCCCGTATTGCCACCGGCCTTCCCAGAAGTTGGCCAATAGTTCCGTCGTTTGAGTCATCCTGAAGTCTCTTTTCTCTTTTAATGCTTGGCCGTGAATTCGATGCGGCCGTTGGGCAACAAGTACAACACCAAGGCCCGACCGTTGCTCACGGTCGGGCTGTGTGCACTGCCCGCCGGGGTCACCATCCAACCGCCTGGGCGGCCATCGAACAATGCACCCTCTGTGATCGGCATGATTAAGTCAATTTCACCCTCAGGGTGCACATGGTGTGGTCCGGCAACGTCTTGCATGTCCACGACGTCTATGGAGAATCCGTGCAGGTCGTCTGCGGGTTTGAAGATCCGGCCGTATTTCAGGCCACCCCCCTCGTATTTACAGAGCCAGCCCTCGGCAACGCCTTGAATGCAAGCGGCTTTGAGCTGGCGGTAACTGTCGCTGTCCGCACCATGCTGTTGGTTCAGCAACGCGTCCAGCGCCTGGTCCAGCGGGCGTCCTGCGATACCGGCGGTCAGGTCTGTCAGGAGCGCGCGAAATGCCGCTACGGCGGGGGGCGTTACAACGGGCGATGGTTCAGTAGGGCGGGACACAAATTACTCCAGTTTGCGTTTCGGGCTTGCCAACTTGTGCCACATGAATTATTGTGCACACATGAACCATAAAGCGCTCACGCCGCACTGTCAAGCAATATATTGCATGTATGCGGGTTTTCACTGACTGTTAACGATGATGAATGACGTGAATTCGCCCCAAGAGGCACATCCCGCTGCAGTTGAACGGGAGATTGAAAAGAATCCATTCCTGGTCGGGTTGGGAGAGCGGGTGCGATCCTTGCGCTCACGTCGCGGAATGACACGCAAGGCCGTGGCGGTTGCTGCGGATGTGTCCGAGAGGCACCTGGCCAATTTGGAGTACGGCGAGGGCAATGTTTCGATCCTAGTGCTACTCCAGGTCGCAGGCGCGTTGCATTGCACGCTGTTTGAATTGCTGGGTGACGTGACCACTTCCAACCCTGAGTGGTTGCTCATACGCGAGCTTCTGGAGAATGCGGACGAGACCACACTGCGCCGGGCGCGCATTGCGATCGGAGAAGCATTGGGCACCGGCGGAGGAACCCCGCACGCCAACCCCAGGGTTGCATTGATCGGCCTGCGGGGCGCGGGCAAATCATCGCTGGGTCAGATGCTGGCCCATGATCTGGGATTCCCGTTTGTGGAACTCAGTCGGGAAATCGAGAAGTTTGCGGGCTGCAGCGTCAACGAAATCCAGAACCTCTACGGCATGAACGCGTACCGCCGCTATGAGCGCCGCGCCCTGGAAGAAACCATCCAAATTTACCCCGAGGCCGTGATCGCCACCCCCGGCGGACTGGTGTCCGACCCCGCCACCTTTAACCAGTTGTTATCGCACTGCACTACCGTTTGGCTGCAGGCGGACCCCGAAGACCATATGAAGCGCGTGATTGCCCAAGGCGATATGCGTCCCATGGCCAGTAGCAAGGAGGCCATGGAAGACCTCAAGAGCATTCTTTCCGGACGCGCTGCGTTCTATAACAAGTCCCAGCTCAAGCTCGATACCAGCGCACAACCCCAGGACGCCACCTTCAAAATCTTGCGGAGTATGGTTCGCGAAGTATTGCAACTTCCGGCTTAAGTTTTCCAAAAGATGCATAAAAGTGCTTGACTGTATTTTGTTTAATGCATTATTATTCATGTTAGTACCTCGACCGTCTGCACTGAACTACATTAATTGGAGCCACTTTCATGACAACTGCCACGCCACCCCGCGTTGAATACCAGACCCACCCCAGCCAATACCGCCACGTCAAACTGAGCTTTAACGGCCCAGTGGCCACTCTGGCCATCGACATCGATGAGAACGCCGGTCTGCGCGAAGGCTACAAACTCAAGCTCAACAGCTACGACCTGGGCGTGGACATCGAGCTCAATGATGCCCTGGGGCGTATCCGCTTTGAACACCCGGAAGTCCGTACCGTTGTCGTGACCAGCGCAAAAGACAAAGTGTTTTGCTCCGGCGCCAACATTTTCATGTTGGGCGTTTCCAGCCACGCGTGGAAAGTGAACTTCTGCAAGTTCACCAACGAAACCCGCAACGGTCTGGAAGACAGTTCTACCCACAGTGGCCTGAAGTTCCTGGCAGCAGTCAACGGTGCTTGCGCAGGTGGCGGCTACGAACTGGCGCTGGCCTGCGACGAAATCCTGCTGGTGGACGACCGCTCAAGCGCAGTGAGCCTGCCTGAAGTGCCCTTGCTGGGCGTGTTGCCCGGCACCGGCGGTCTGACACGCGTGACAGACAAGCGCCATGTGCGCCATGACCTGGCGGATATTTTCTGCACCAGCGTGGAAGGCGTGCGCGGACAGAAGGCCAAAGACTGGCGTCTGGTGGACCATATTGCCAAGCCCGCGCAATTCGCTGCCAAGGTGCAGGAGTGCGCATTGGCGCTGGCTGCACAAAGTGACCGCCCGGCCGACGGCAAAGGTGTGACGCTCAACCCATTGAAGCGAACAGTGGAAGCCGATGCGCTGCGCTACCAATATGTGACGGTAGAGATTGACCGTGCCAAGCGCACGGCCCACTTCACCGTGAAGAGCCCTTCCGTCGCACAGCCCGCCGACATTGCCGCCATTGAAGCCGCAGGCGACCAGTGGTATCCGCTGGCAATGGCCCGCGAATTGGAAGATGCCATTTTGCAAATGCGCACCAATGAGCTGGACATCGGCATTTGGCTGATCAAAACGCAAGGCGACTCTGCTGCTGCCTTGGCCAGCGACGCAACACTGTTGGCGCATAAAGACCACTGGTTGGTGCGCGAGACCATCGGCCTGCTGCGCCGCACGCTGTCGCGTCTGGACGTATCGTCGCGCAGCCTCTTTGCGCTGATCGAATCCGGCTCCTGCTTTGCCGGCACGCTCTTGGAACTGGCGATGGCCTGCGACCGCAGCTACATGCTGATCCTTCCAGATGACGAAAGCGCCACACCCAAGATCACGGTAGCCGACACCAACTTCGGTTTGTTCCCCATGATCACCGGCCAAAGCCGCCTGCAGCGCCGCTTCTACGACGAGCAACCCGCTCTGAATGCGGTACGCGAGCAGGCCGGCAAGGCCCTGGACGCCGACGACGCCTTCGCGCTGGGCTTGGTCACCTCCAACCCCGACGACATCGACTGGACCGATGAAGTGCGCATTGCGATTGAAGAGCGCGTTTCCATGTCACCCGACTCACTCACCGGCCTGGAAGCCAATCTGCGCTTCAACGGTCCCGAGAACATGTTCACCCGCATCTTCGGCCGACTGACCGCGTGGCAGAACTGGATTTTCCAACGCCCCAACGCCGTGGGCGAAAAGGGCGCACTGAAGGTTTACGGCAAGGGAGACAAGGCCGTGTTTGACTGGAACAGAGTGTGAAAACACCCCTGTCCAGGCTCACTGCGTGTAGCCCGTTCCCCCCTTGAGGGGGCGATGCCAGCGGCTCGGCGAAGCCGGTTCCGCGGCATCTCTGAAAAAGACATTTCGCGTTGGCAATTTTTACTATCTTTTGGAGATGAACATGAGCACCATGAATTACAGCGACAAGATTCCGAACAACGTCAACCTGAGCGAAGACCGCACGCTGCAACGTGCGTTGGAGCAGTGGCAGCCCAACTACCTGCAATGGTGGGGCGACATGGGACCGGACCATAGCCAGAACTTTGATGTGTACCTGCGCACCGCCGTGAGCGTAGACCCGCAAGGCTGGGCGCAATTCGGACATGTGAAGATGCCGGACTACCGCTGGGGCATTTTTTTGAACCCCGCCGAAGCAGACCGCAAGATTCATTTCGGTGACCACAAAGGCGAAGCCGCCTGGCAGGACGTGCCCGGCGAATACCGCGCCAACCTGCGCCGCATCATCGTGACGCAAGGTGATACCGAACCGGCTTCTGTTGAGCAGCAACGCCACCTGGGCCTGACCTGCCCCAGCCAGTATGACCTGCGCAACTTGTTTCAGGTAAATGTGGAAGAAGGCCGCCACCTGTGGGCCATGGTGTATTTGCTGCACAAATATTTCGGACGCGATGGCCGCGAAGAAGGCGAAGCATTGCTGGAGCGCCGCTCGGGCCAGGAAGACAACCCGCGCATTCTGCAAGCCTTCAATGAAGAGACGCCGGATTGGCTCTCCTTCTTCATGTTCACCTACTTCACCGACCGTGACGGCAAATTCCAGCTCTGCGCATTGGCCGAATCCAGCTTCGACCCGCTGGCCCGTACGACCAAGTTCATGCTGACCGAAGAGGCGCACCACATGTTTGTGGGCGAGTCAGGTATCAGCCGCGTGATCAGCCGCACTTGTGCCGCCATGAACGAACTCAAGACGGACGATGTGACCAAGTTGCGCGCCGCCGGTGTGATCGACTTGCCGACACTGCAGCGCTACCTGAACTTCCACTTCAGCGTCACCATCGACCTGTTTGGCGCCGACGAGTCCAGCAACGCCGCCACCTTCTACAACACCGGCCTCAAGGGCCGCTACGAAGAAGGCAAGCGCAATGACGACCACATGCTCAAGGGTCAGACCTACAAGGTTTTGTCCGTCACCAACGGCCAACTGGTGGAACGCGAAGTCCCGATGCTCAATGCATTGAACGAAGTACTACGCGACGACTACATCAAGGACTCCATCGGCGGTGTGGAACGCTGGAACAAAGTGATCGAGAAAGCCGGTATTCCCTTCCGCTTGAAGACACCGCACAAGGCATTCCACCGCAATATCGGCTCGCTCTCAGGCGCCAAGGTGTCGCCGGACGGGCGCGTGGTGTCGGAAGCCGAATGGAAAGCCAATGTGGACAACTGGCTGCCCTCCGGCGCGGACCGTGCGTTTGTTGCCAGTTTGATGGGCCGCGTAGTCGAGCCGGGCAAGTTTGCGAACTGGATTGCGCCGCCGGTAATGGGGATTAATCGGCAACCGGTGGACTTTGAGTACGTTCGGTTTAACTGATCTCTTACTTTCCCATTTTTGCCCCCCATCCCCCACTTGGCCAAGGACAGCCGATTTTGTTGATTCGCTTCGGTGAGGTGTTCAATGAAGTGAGCAGGTAGGCCGTTTGACACGGGAGAGCGTTGCGCCGGAAGTGGTTTGGACAATCGTTGCTTGCAGCACGTTCGGCGTGGCTGGTGCCTCCGGCGCGAAAGCTTCCCTTGCCCAAGCGGGGGCAAGGGGCGGGAGGGATCGGGGAGTTAAAAAATAAGAGAGTTAAATTAGCACCCAACACAAAAAAGAGAGACACCATGACAGAAGCCGTCATCAAACAGCACCTGATCGACCCCGAAATCTGCATCCGCTGCAACACCTGCGAGGCCATTTGCCCGGTCGGCGCCATCACCCATGACTCACGCAATTACGTAGTCAAGGCCGATGTCTGCAATCTCTGCATGGCCTGTATCTCGCCCTGCCCTACCGGCTCCATCGACAACTGGCGCACCATGCCCAAGGCATTGGCCTACCCGATTGAGGACCAGCTGCTCTGGGACGAACTGCCCGCTGAACTCAGCGCCGATCAACTCGCTGCTGCCGGAGCATCTGAGGGATCGGTTGCCGAAGTTCAAAAGGCAGCCCCCGCACCGGCGGCAGATCCCAGCGGGCAGGTCCCATTCAATTCAGCCACGTTTGGCGCCACCATGCCGCCCTGGTCTGCAGCGCACGCCTACACTAACCTATACGGCCCCAAGGCGGCGGAGAAAACCCTCACTGCAAAAGTAGTGGGCAACGTCCGCGTGACCGAGGTAGGTGCCACGGCTGGTGCAGACTACGACACGCACCACATCGTGCTCGATTGCGGCGCCATGCCATTCCCCGTCCTGGAAGGCCAAAGCATTGCCATCGTGCCACCGGGCACGGATGGAAACGGACGGGCGCACCATGCGAGGCAATATTCCGTAGCCAGCCCGCGCAACGGGGAGCGCCCCGGTTACAACAACCTGTCACTGACCATCAAGCGGGTGCTGGAGGACCACAGTGGCAATCCGGTACGCGGCGTTGCTTCCAACTACTTATGCGACCTGCAGATTGGCGACACCGTACAGGTCATCGGGCCATTCGGTGCCAGCTTCCTGATGCCCAACCATCCGCGCTCCAATATCGTGATGATCTGCACTGGCACGGGTAGCGCGCCTATGCGCGCCATGACGGAATGGCGCAGGCGTCTTCGTGCATCCGGAAAGTTTGAAGGCGGCAAGTTGCTGCTGTTCTTCGGTGCGCGCACGCAGCAGGAGTTGCCGTATTTCGGCCCACTGCAAAACTTGCCTAAAGACTTTATCGACATTAACTTTGCCTTTTCCCGCACACCGGGCCAGCCCAAGCGCTATGTGCAGGACCTGATGCGTGAGCGCGCAGCGGACCTGGCGCCGCTGCTGTCTGACAGCACCACATTCTTCTACGTGTGCGGACTCAAAAGCATGGAAGAAGGCGTGGTGTTGGCGCTGCATGACATTGCCACATCAGCCGGGCAAAACTGGGACACTGTGAGTGCAGCGCTTAAACGCGAAGGCCGCCTCCATTTAGAGACCTACTAATGACTGTTTTTACGACCTTGGCCTTAAGCCAGCGCACTGCCGGTGTGGCGCAAATTACCATGGCGCGCCCTGCCGTATTCAACGCCTTTGACGAACTGATGATTCGCGAATTGGACGCGGCATTTACCACCTTGGCGGACGACGCGGCAGTGCGCATTATCGTTCTGGCGGGCGACGGAAAGCACTTCAGCGCAGGTGCTGATTTGCAATGGATGCAGCGTGCTTCACAGGCAAGCCTGGAATGGAACCTGCAGGACGCGCGCCGCTTTGCAGGCATGCTGCACCGCATTGCCAGCAGCCCGAAGCCGGTGGTGGCGCGCATACAAGGCGCAGCATTGGGCGGGGGTGTGGGACTGGCCTGTGCCTGCGACATCGCCATTGCCGCCGACAACGCTAGTTTTTCGGTGAGCGAGGCCAAGTTCGGCATCTTGCCGGCTGTCATCGGGCCTTATGTCACCAACGCGGTGGGCAAACGCCAGGCGCAGCGGCTGGCGCTGACCACCACCCGCATCGGTGCGGCCGAAGCGCTTTCGATCGGCATCGTGCAACAGGTGGTTGGTCTAGACGCGTTGGACGCAGCAGTGGATGCCGCACTCAAAGAATTGCTGGCCGGTGGCCCTAACGCGCAACGTGAAATCAAGGCCTTGATGTCACAGATGGAAGTGGGCCCGATCAGCGCCGATGTGCGCGAGCTGACGGCACAAACCATCAGCCGAGTGCGTGGCACCGTCGAAGCACGCGAGGGCTTTGCTGCATTTCTCGAAAAGCGCCCCGCAAACTGGATTCCCCAATGAGCACCATCGATTTAAACCACACACCGGTACTGGTGGTAGGCGCCGGCATCATGGGCGCGGGCATTGCGCAGGTAGCTGCGCAGGCGGGCCACAAGGTCATGCTGTATGACGCACGCGATGGTGCCGCGACACAGGCCCACGAAAAGCTGGCCGGCAGCTTGCAGGCGCTTGTTGCCAAAGGCAAGTTAAGCGCCGATGCCGTGGCGCGCACCCTGTCCAACATTGAAGCGGTTGCATCGCTTGAGGAAGCCGCAGGCGCCGGATTGGTGGTGGAAGCCATTGTGGAAAAGCTCGATGCCAAACGCGGTCTGTTTCGTGACCTGGAGGCAATCGTCAGCACCGGCTGTGTTCTGGCGACTAATACCTCGTCGATTTCGGTAACTGCGATTGCCAATGGATTGAAGCACCCGGATCGCCTCGTCGGGATGCACTTTTTCAATCCGGTTCCCTTGATGAAGTTGGTCGAAGTGGTGTCCGGGCTGCAGACGGATGCGGCCGTGGCGCAAGCTATTTTTGCCTTGTCGGAACGCTGGGGCAAAGTGGCGGTGCATGCGCGCTCCACCCCGGGATTTATTGTCAACCGCATCGCGCGTCCGTACTACGCCGAGACCTTGGCGCTGTTACAAGAGCAAGCGGCCAAACCGGCGACATTGGACGCCTGCCTGCGCGCCATCGGCTTTCGCATGGGCCCTTGTGAGTTGATGGACCTGATCGGCCACGACACCAATTTCTCGGTAACGCAGTCGGTGTACGAGGCCAACTTTTTTGACAAACGGTATCGACCTTCACTGATTCAGCGCGAGATGGTCGATGGCGGTTTATTGGGTCGCAAATCCGGGCAAGGTTTTTACCGCTATCCGGGTGATGCGCCTCAAACGGCAACATCTCCTTTGATAGCGCTTGCTTTGCCGCCAGTCACGGATTGGTGTCTGCATGGCAGCGGCGTGTTTGCAGACCTTCTATATCAGGCGCTGACCACTACTATTAGCGTCAATGCAGACAAGGCACAGTCAACTTCCCCTGCGCTGCGCCGGGCACCGCAGAGCGAGTGGATTGGACTGGAAGTTGACGGCGCACAGCTTCGACTGACCGATGGCCGTTGCGCATCGCAACTGGGCGACAACGTATGCGTATTCGACCTGCCATTGCAATCAAGTGGCAGCCACGCAGGTGCAGCACAAGGCGCTTTGGCGTGGACCGCTTCATCACGCGCTTCGGAAGCCTGGATGCAACAGTCCGCACTATGGCTGCAGGTGCTGGGTTTCCAGCCGCAGCGTGTTGCCGATACGCCCGGACTGGTGGTCGCCCGCACCATCGCCATGCTGGTCAACGAGGGATCGGATGCGGTGCATCAAGGCGTCTGTAACGAGCAGGCCGCCGATGCAGCCATGAAGCTGGGGGTGAATTACCCCGCGGGTCCGTTTGAGTGGTTAAGCATTTGGGGAGCCGCACCGGTATGCACGTTGCTCGATGCACTGGACGCGCACTACCGCGGCGAGCGCTACCGCGTGAGCCCGTATTTGCGCCAACGCTTGTGGAAGGACTAGGCCATGAAGTTTTCCGAGTTCACCCCCGGCTTGGTGATTGAAGCCGGACCCTATGCGGTCACCGAAGCAGAAGTGTTGCAGTTCGCCAAAGCGTATGACCCGCAGTGGTTCCATACCGACCCGCAAGCCGCCGTGTCGGGTCGCTTTGGCGGCCTGATTGCCAGCGGCTGGCATACCTGCGGCATGGCCATGCGCCTGATCGCGGACAAGGCATTGCACGGTTCTGAATCCTTTGCATCGCCGGGTTTGGCCTACATAAAATGGCCGCATCCGGTACGGGCGGGCGATGTATTGCATGTGCGGGCCACCGTGCTGGAAGCGCGCGTATCACGCAGCCAATCGTCGATGGGAATATTGCGCTGGCGTTGGCAGATGTTCAATGCGCGTGACGTTGAGGTGTTGGACCTGGAGGCGACCAGCCTATTTGATCTGAGTGCCTCGCCTGCGTCGCAGCGCAATTGACTCACCGGCGGATTTGCAGGAGGCGTTTGACCTCTGTCACCGTGGCCATTGGTGTGATGCCAAACTTCACGTAGAGCGCGTCAGCGGCGCCTGAAGCGCCGAATCCGCTCATGCCGATAAAGCCGCCACGCTCACCCAGATACCGGTCCCAGCCGAAGCGCACCGCAGCTTCAACCGCGACGCGCACTGATCCGGGTTTCAATACCTGTGCACGGTAATCATCGTCCTGTGCATCGAAGCGCTCACAGCAGGGCATGGAAACCACTGCCGTTGGAATGCCTTGCGCCTGCAACTGTTCACGCGCCTGCATCGCGATCATCACCTCGGAGCCGGTTGAGAGCAGCGTCACTAGGCGCGCGCCGCCTTCGGCCTCTGCGAGTACGTAGCCGCCACGGCGCGAGAGATTGTCTACTACGTACGTGCGCCGGACCAAGGGTAGTGCCTGCCGCGCAAAAACCAACGTCGCAGGGCCGGTCTTGTGTTCCAGCGCAATCTCCCAGCACTCAGCCGCTTCAACCGCGTCGGCCGGCCGGAGTACCAGCATGTTGGGCATGGCGCGCAGGGACGCAAGAACTTCCACCGGCTGGTGCGTCGGACCGTTCTTGCCCACACCGATGGAGTCGTGGCTGAACACAAACTTGACGGGCAAGCCCATGAGCGCAGCCATACGCATGGCCGGTCGCTCATAGTCGGCGAACGCAAGGTAAGTCACAGCGAGCGCCAGCACGCCGCCATGCGCGGCCATGCCGTTGGCCATCGCGCCCATCAGATGCTCGCGTACACCGCAATGCACATAGGCGCCGCTGCGGTCATTGGCCGTAAACGCCGTCAACCGGCGTTTATGGCTGGTCGGCGCCTCCAAGTCGGCACAGCCCACCATGCGCTCCGGCAGCACGTCGGTCAGCAGATCGTTAATCTCAGCAGAAATCATGATGCCGCCGGGGGCCTCTGCGTCGAGCGCCTCCACAGCGCGGCGTTTGTAGCCAAGGAGCACATCGCGCCAACCCTGCGGCAAATCACCCGCCATGACGCGATCAAACTCAGCGCGCTCCGTAGGCGTCAGTGCATTGAGCCGCTCCTGCCACAGCGCATGCTCAGTGGCGTTGCGCCTGCCCGCCTCGCGCCAGGTGGCCAGCGTTGGCGCGGGAATTTCAAAAGGTGCGTGTGGCCAGTTGAGCTCGCGCCGCGCGATATCGGCATCTTCCTCATACAAGCGCGCACTATGTCCGCCACGTTGACCTTGCAAACGCGCCAGACCCCGTGCGATCACGGTGCGGCATGCAAGCAATGACGGTCTCGGATCGAGATTGCTCGCAGCGAGCACCGTCGCAACCGCTTCCAAGTCATGCCCATCCACTTCAATCACATGCCAGCCGGCAACGCGAAATCGCTCGGCGACGTCTTCACTGATCGACAACGCAGTACTACCGTCATCGGTGATGCGGTTGTCGTCCCACAAAAGCGTGAGCTTGCCTAGGCGCAGGTGACCGGCGAGCGAGATCATCTCCTGCCCGACGCCCTCCTGCAAACAACCATCACCTACAAAGGCATAGGTCCGATGGTCCACCAGGCCGCCGCCGAAACGCGCAGCCAGATAAGCCTCCGCCACGGCCATGCCGAACGCGTTGGCGATACCCTGCCCCAGTGGTCCGGTGGTCACTTCGATGCCGCTTGCTGCATCAATCTCCGGATGCCCTTCGCAATGCGCTCCGAGTTCGCGAAAGCGCTTGATCTCTTCAATCGGAAAGCTCTCGTAGCCGGTCAGGTACAGCAACGCATACAACAACATCGAGCCATGGCCGTTCGACAACACCACGCGGTCTCGGTCGGGCCACGTCGGGTCTGCGGCCATGAACTTCAGCTGACGGGTGTAGAGCGCCGTTGCAATCTCTGCCATGCCCAGTGGCACACCCTGATGGCCCTCGCCAGCACGCACGATTGCGTCTATGGCAAGGAAGCGGATTGCATTGGACAGTATTGACGTTTCCGGTTGGGTCATGGCAAAGTTTTTAAGCCAGAGTACCGGCGTTGTCTTCCAGCAGCTTCCAGGCCTCTTCGCCGAACTTGCCGCGCCAGTCTTTGTAGAAGGTGGTCTTGCCAAGTGCGGCCTTGAACGCCTTTTTGTCGACGTCCACAAATTGCAATCCCTTGGCTTGCAAATCGGCGCGCAATGTTTTGCTGAGCGTGGCAATGTCCGCACGTTCGTCCGTCGCGGACTTTTCAAACTCGCGCATTACGATTTCCTGTATGTCCTTGGGCAAACGGTCCATGGCCTTGCGGTTGCCGAGAATCCAGTAGGCGTCCCACACGTGGTTGCTCAGGCTGCAATATTTCTGCACCTCATACAGGCGCGCCGTGCTGATGATCGCCAAGGGATTCTCCTGGCCTTCGACCAGCTTGGTCTGCAATGCGGAGTACACCTCATTGAAGTTGATCGGCGTCGGACTTGCGCCCAATGCGCTGAACAGTGTCGACAGCATGGGCGCCGAAGGCACGCGCAGTTTGAGCCCGCGCAGGTCATCAGGTCCGTTGATCGGTTTACTTGAAGTGGTGATCTGACGGAAGCCGTTGTCCCAGGGCTTGGATACGGTGACAAGGCCGACCTTATCAATTTGTGCACGGACATACTTGCCTAGCGCACCGTCCATCGCGGTCCAGACCTGCTCATAGTCATTGAACGCGAAGCCGGTATTCACAATACCGGCCGCGGGCACCAGTGTCGACAACACCGAACTGGCTTGATTGAAAAATTCCACACCGCCATTGCGTACTTGCGAGAGCAGGTCGGTATCGGAGCCGAGCTGGTTTGCGGGGAATAGGCGGATTTCAAGTCGTCCGTTCGTCGCAGTTCTGATGCGGTCAATCGCCTCTTGCGCCCGCTTATTTACCGGGTGGCTCGGGTCCTGACCGGTGGCGAGTTTGTAGGTGAATTCAGCTGCCTGCGCGCGCTGCGGCAAGATGGTGAATAGCGGCAGTGCGGCGGCGACGCTCAGGGCCTGGCGGCGGGTAATTTTTGGGCCGGTAGTCTTGATTTGGGTCATTGTTGTCTCCTGTTTGGAATGGTGATGGAATTAGTTCGCGCTCTACTCAATGAATCAGCATTCCGCCGTTGACGTCGAGCGTGACGCCGGTGCAGTACTTGGCAAGTGAGCTTGCCAGGAACACGACGCAGCCGGCCACGTCGGCCGGCTCTCCAATGCGATTGAGAGGGATCTGGTCCAAAATGCCCTGCATGCGGTCTGCGGGGATCAGCCCCTTGTTGATGTCGGTTGCGATCAGGCCGGGCGTGACGCAATTGACACGAATGCCGTCAATGCCTGCCTCACGTGCCAGCGCACGGGCCAGCCCCAGCACACCTGCCTTGGCGGCCGAGTAGTGCGGTCCGCCCAGAATGCCGCCGCCGCGCTGCGCGGAGACCGACGAGATGCAGACAATGGAGCCGGACTTGGCCGCACGCATGGCCGGCAAAACGGCCTGGGACATGTAGAGAGTGCCACGCAGGCTCACGTCCAGCACGGCGTCGTAGTCGGCTCCGGTGATATCGACAAACTTGCGCGGCTGGGTGATGCCAGCGTTGTTGACGAGGATGTCAATGCGGCCACACTGCGCCAGCGCCGCTTGCGCAGCGCGATCGCAGGATGCCTTGTCGGTCACGTCGGCAACGAGGCCGATATGTTGTGTCCCCAATCGTGCCGCAGCACCGGCCGGATCGGCGCGTTCGAGGTCCAGAATGACGACGCGCGCACCCTGTGCTGCGAGCATCTTGGCGGTTGCAAATCCAAGACCATTGAGGCCGGCACCACCGGTTACGAGGGCCACTTTGTCAGCGAGAAGCATGTTGGTATCTCCGAATAATCAGGAAGGTTGGAAAGGAAATTTGCGGGGCTCAGCCGAGCCAGGTTTTGATGCGCTTGGTCAGCGCTTCGGTACTGATACCGTAGCGGTCGTGCAGCGTGGGCAGTGCACCGGCGTCCAGGAATGCGTCCGGCAAGCCTGCGAGTTCAAATCCGGCAGGTTGCACACGCCGGCGCAGCAAAGCGCTCGCTACCGATTCACCGAGTCCGCCGATAACGGAATGGTTTTCTGCCACTACCACGAGGCGATGCTTGTAGCGAACGGCTTCCATGATGGCGACTTCATCGAGCGGTTTAATGGTCGGGCTGTGCAGCACGGCCACGCCGATGTTGTCTGCCGCCAGCGCTTGCGCCACTTCGAGTGCGCGCATGGTCATGAAGCCGCTAGAGATGATCAAAACTTCGTTGCCGTCGCGCAGCAGCTTGGCTTTGCCGAGTTCGAATCTGTAATCGTATTCATCCAGAACCAGCGGGACATTGCCGCGCAGCAAACGCATATAGACAGGCCCCGGATGCGCGGCGATTTGCGGCACCGCCTGCTCAATGTCCAGCGCGTCACACGGATCCACAATCGTGAGGCCGGGGATGCCACGCATCATCGCGATGTCCTCGGTCGCCTGATGGCTGGGGCCGTAACCCGTGGTCAGACCGGGCAGCGCGAAACACATCTTGACGTTCAGGTTCTCTTCGGCAATCACCTGGTGAATGAAATCGTAAGCGCGACGCGTGCCGAACACAGCGTAAGTTGTAGCAAAGGGAATCAAGCCCTCTTTGGCCATGCCACCCGCGGCAGCCAGCAGCAACTGCTCGGCCATGCCCATCTGGTGGAAGCGATCGGGGTAGGCCTGTTCGAACAGATGCAGGTCGGTATATTTCGCCAGGTCGGCTGTCAGACCCACGATGTCCGGGCGGATCTCGCCCAGTTCCACCAACGCCTTGCCGAAGGGTGCAGCCTTGACGCGCTGTCCCTCCCCGGCGATGGAGGCGATCATGGCCGACGTGGTCAGGCGGGGCTTCTTTACGGCAATAGGCGCGTTCATGCATTGGCTCCTTCATGCTGGGATTGGTCAAGGATCGCGATGGCCTGCTGCCACTCCGGCGGGTCAACGCGTATGAAGTGGTTCTTCTCGCGTTGCTCCAAAAAAGGCACGCCTTTGCCCATCAGCGTGTCGAAAAGAATGACGCGCGGCTTGTCATCCTTCAGATTGCGCGCCACATCGAATGCAGCGAGTACTGCGGGCAAGTCATTGCCATCGACGCGCTGCACATGCCAGCCGAATGCGGTCCATTTGTCAGCCAGCGGTTCGAACGACATGACCTTGCTGGACGGTCCATCGGCCTGCTGGTTGTTAATATCAATCAGGCAAATCAGGTTGGAGAGCTTGTGGTGCGCTGCACCCATGGCCGCTTCCCACGTTGATCCTTCATCTAGTTCGCCATCGGACATGGAGTTGTAAACAAAGGCCGGGTTCTTCTTGTGGCGCAAGGCCAGCGCCATACCCACAGCAATCGGCAGGCCCTGACCAAGAGAGCCCCCCGAAATTTCCATGCCCGGCGTGTAGCCGGCCATACCTGACATGGGCAATCGGCTGTCATCACTGCCATAGGTTTCAAGCTCACTCTCCGCAATGAATCCTGCTTCGATCAAGACGGCGTAAAACGCAATGGCGTAATGACCATGCGAAAGCAGGAAGCGGTCACGCCCCTCCCAGGTCGGGTCGTTAGCGCGATAGTTCAAGGCATGCCCGTATGCAACCGCGAGCACATCGGCCCAGCCGAGCGCTTGGCCGATGTAGCCCTGGCCCTGCACCTCCCCCATACGCAGTGCATAACGGCGCACGCGGTAAGCGCGCTCTTGCAACGCAGTTTTCAGATCAGCCATGAAAGTCCTTTTATAAAGTGGAAGGTGGAAAGCTGCTGCAATATCAGCCGAGCAGTCCAATAGAGAACCAGGGGACAAAGGCGACGATGAGCACGCCCACCAGCAGCACCCCAAGGTAGGGCCAAATGCGGCGCACGGCCACATCCGGATGCACGCGACCGATCGTGCAAGCAGCGTAGTAACCCAAGCCGAATGGCGGCGCAAACAGGCCGATGCCCATGGAGAGAATGATCACCATCGCGTAGTGCACCTCGTGCACCCCGATGGCCTTGGCAACGGGGAATAGCAGGGGTGCGAACAACACCATCGCGGGAATACCCTCCAGCACGCTGCCGAGCACGACGAACGCCGCTACCGACACCATCAAAAAGCCGTACTTGCCACCGGGAACACTGGTCATCAGCGTCGCCAGGCTTTGCGCGAAACCCGACTGCGTCAGCGCCCACGACATACCGGTGGCCGTGCCGATGATGAACAGAATCGCACCCGACAAGGCCGCCGTGTCGACCAGCATCGGATACAGACGCCGCCAGTCAAAACGGCGATAGATAAAAAGCCCGGCAAGCACTGCGTAAGCGATGCCGATGGTGGAGACCTCGGTAGCCGTTGCGACACCTCGTACAACCGCGGTACGGATCAGTAATGGGAGTACCAGTGCGGGTAAGGCGATGAGCAGGGTTCGACCCACCACTGCCAGCGGGGCACGCTTGAGGCCCAGTTCGACTTCAGCACTGCGATAGCGCGCCAGCAGGGCCAGCAACAGGGCCAGTACAACGCCGGGCATGATGCCGCCGGTAAACAGTGCGCTGATCGAGATGCCTGCGACCGAACCGATCGTGATCAGCACCAGCGAAGGCGGAATGGTTTCGGCCATGGCGCCCGATCCTGCCAGGAGCGAGATCATCTCGCCCTCGTGGTTGCCGCGCTTCTTCATCTCCGGCAACAAAACCGGCGCCACAGCCGCCATGTCAGCGGTCTTGGCACCCGAGATGCCCGACACCAACAGCATCGCTCCCAGCAACACGTAGTTCAGTCCACCGCGAACGTGGCCCAGCAGCGAAGCCAAAAAATCCACCATCGCCTTGGCCATCCCTGTCATCTCGACCAGATGACCGAGCAGGATGAACAAAGGCACTGCCAGAAGAATGAGGGAACTCATGCCTTCGTCAATGCGACCGCTCACCACTTCCAGCGGTGTGGATGTTGTACACATCAGGAATGCAACCGTGGCCAGCGCAAAGCAAAAAGCGATCGGCACGCCGAGCAGAACACCCGCGCCCAGCAACAGGGCAAAGAAAATGACAAGGTTCCAGTTGCCGATGTCCACAAGCCAGCCGGACCCCAAATACAGCGCCCCTGCAAGCGCTGCGATCGACAAACTAACGCCGATCAGGTCGGCAATGCCAAGGCGTGCCAGGCGCAACAGGCCGATGGTGATCATGAAAGCGCTGCCCACGGGCACGGCTGCGGCGCGCACCGTGTTCGGCCATGCCAGCGCTGGAGTTTGGACGATCCACTCGTCCTGCGCGTATTCGGTCATCGGCCCGATCAGGATGGCGAGCAGCAGGCAGGGAGCTGCCACGGCCAGTGTCTCGGCCCAGGCCTGCGCTCTGGGGCTCCAGAACGAAACAAGCGCTGTGGTCCGCATATGCGTTCCACGACGCAGAGCAACCGCTGCCCCCAGATTGGCAAGCCACAAAAACAGGATGGACGCCAGTTCATCCGCCCACGGGATCGGGCTGTTAAACACAAATCGCGATATCACGCCTGCGAGCAGTACCAGGACTTCTCCCACCACCAGCGCAGCTGCCGGCACTTCGACCAGATGACCCAGCCACTCTTCAGCGCGGTCCCATCGCGAACCCGCCGGATGCGAGTCATGTGCAGTCAGCGTTGCGGCGTTATCGTTCAACAGCATTCGGTTGTCTCCTGATCTTGTTCTTGGGATTGATCTTGCGCGCTGGTTAACATGATGACAAGCGAAGATTTTTCACTCTAAGATGACGATATGTAATTTGACAGGAGGGTTTCCCCGATGCGCTCCATTCCACCGCTGGCCAACCTGCTTGCTTTTGAAGCCGTTGCACGCAGGCGCAGCTTCGCGCTCGCCGCCGTCGAGTTGCACCTGACAGCTTCAGCCATCAGCCACCAGGTGTCACGGCTGGAGACGCACGTCGGTGTGCGCTTACTGGAACGCAGCGCGCATGGTGTGCGTCTGAGCACCGCGGGCGAACAATACCTTTCCAGGGTGAGCGGCGCGCTTTCCGCAATTGCATCTGCGAGTGATGACCTGCGGCAAGGCGTCAGCAACAGCCTTTATGTGCATTCGTCGCCGAGCTTCGCAGCCTTGTGGCTGGCGCCCAGACTGCGCGGCTTTGCGCAGGCCTATCCGGACATTGCATTCAACATGTCGGCATCACCTTCGCACAGTGACTTCACGTTGGGGCAAGCCGACATTGATGTGCGCTACGGCATTGCGCAATGGCCCAACCTTGTGGTCGAGCCGCTGTTTCTGGAGCGTATCGTTCCGCTCGCCAGCCCGGCGTTTATCCGGGAGCATCGCTTGCGTCGCCCCGAGCAACTGCTGGAGGTACCGCTGATACAGAGTAACGTCAGTGTGGTGCAGTGGTCGGACTGGTTTGCCACCAACACTGACAAGCGTGCGCCCGCACGTTTTTCTATGCGATTTGACCGGGCACACATGTCGCTGGACGCCGCTGCACAGGGCTTGGGAGTCGCGTTGGAAAGCACCACAATAGGCGCCGGGCATTTGGCTGAAGGCAAGCTCAGAGCCATCTTCGGCGCTGCCGATGCGGTGCAGGTCAAAGCCCACTTTGCGGTTTACCCGGCACGGCATACGAAGCGGGCACCCGTTGAAGCCTTTCTGCGGTGGTTACACGACGAGGCCGCAAAGGGTTGAGCGCTGACTTACGCCATGTTCAGGCTGGCGCAGCACTCCCCTTGCTGACACTCTCCCCGTCCTGCGGCCGCAAGGTCCAAAAAGCGGCAGACGACATTAGCGTCAACACAGCGAGCCCGATGAACGCATGGTGCAGTGAGGACGTAACGGCCAGTCGGTTGGACTGTGGCAGCCCCTCTAAAAAATATGCGGTGATCAGCGAGCCGAACGCCAACCCGAAACTCATGGACATTTGCTGCAAGGTACTGGCAATGGTGCTGGCCATCGCTGTATCGGCGGCTTCAATGTCCGCATACGCCATGGAGTTCATGCTGGAAAATTGCAGGGAATTGAACAAGCCCAACGCAAGCCCTAAAGCCACAATCAAAAACAAGGGCGTGCCCGACCCTACGAGCGCATAGCTACCAATCGTGCACGCTACAAGCAGCGTGTTGAATATGAGTACCCGCCGGTAGCCAAAGCGTTTGAGCATGGGGGCAGCGAGCGCCTTCATGGCCATGGCCGCAAAGGCCGCCGGCATCATCAGGAGACCCGACTGCCAGACGGGCAAGCCCAGTCCAAGCTGATAAAGCAAGGGGAGTAGAAATGGCATGCCTCCCACACCCAGGCGCGTCACAAAACCGCCCAGCACAGACACCCGAAAGGTTCGTTTAGCAAAAAATGACAGCCGTAAAAGCGGGTATGGCACTCGCCTGGCATGCCAGCCATAAGCTGCCAGCAGCGCAAGCGATACGCTCGCCAGCATCGCCAACATGCCACGCGAGAGACTGATTTCCCCAAAGACTTCGAGCAGCCATGACAACAAGCCTGCGCCACTGGCAAACAGCAGCAGACCCCGAACATCCAGCGGTTGCGGCGCTTCACTGCGGAAGTTGGGCATGTGGTTCTTCGCAAACCACAATGCGGCCAAGCCCACGGGTACGTTCACAAAAAATATCTCCCGCCAGGAGGCCCAGTGCACGATCAGTCCGCCGACTGTCGGACCCAGCAATGGACCCAGCAATGCGGGGATGATCACAAAGTTCATGGCTTGGAGCAACTCGCTCTTGGAGAACGTGCGCACAATAGCCATTCGGCCTACCGGCATCATCATGGCCGCTGCGATTCCCTGCGGAACCCTGGCTGCGACCAGCATGGTCGAATTCATCGCAAGACCGCATAGGACCGATGAGACTGTGAACAATGCCACGGCCAGCATGAAAATGCGCCGGCTACCGTAACGCTCGGCCAGCCACCCGCTTGCGGGGATGCTTACTGCAAGGGCCAGGATATAACTGGATACCACCGCCTTAAGACTCAGCGGCGTAACGCCCAGACTGGCGGCCATGGCCGGTATGCCGGTGTTGACAATGGTCGAGTCCAGTTGCTCCATGAACAGCGCTGTAGCGACCACCCACGGCAGGTAACGTTTTGTCGTGGATTCGCTGGAGGCCATGTCAAATGGTAACGCTTGAGCAATACCCTTGTTCCCTGGCGCCCTCATGTGTTCAGGCGCACCGCGTCCGCAGCCGAGAAGCCGACAGGTTACCCGGCTTCAGCAACTGAACGGTGTTTGAGTCTCAACGGTTTTTGCCCGGGTCCTTGACGTCTTTAATGGTCTCGAACTCCACGTTGTAGAGCTGGCCGTCTTTACGCTCCACCTTGCGCAAATAAATGTTCTGCACCACGTCTCGGGTTTGTGCATCAATAAACATCGGGCCGCGCGGGCTCTCGAATATCTGCCCCTTCATGGCAGCCAAAAGGGCGTCACCACCTCCGCTGCCTTTGGTGGCTTTAAGTGCTTCGTAGATCACCCGCATGCCGTCGTAACCGCCCACCGCCATATAGTTCGGACGCAAGCCCTTGTTGGCCTTCTGAAAGGCCTCCACAAACTTTTTGTTGGCATTGGAGGGGTGGTAAGCAGAATAGTGGTGCGATGTAACTACTCCGACGGCGCCATCACCCATGTCATTGAGCTGGTCATCGTCGGTGATGTCGCCGGTACCGATCAAGCGTATGCCAGCCTTGTCCATACCGCGCTCCAAGAACTGCTTCATTACTGCCGCTCCGGCGCCGGAGGGCACAAACACAAACAATGCGTCAGGCTTAAGGTCACGCACTTTCTGTAAAAATGGTGCGAAATCCGGGTTGCGCAATGGGACGCGCAGTGACTCCGTCACCTGGCCGCCGTTAAAAGTAAGCCGCTCTTTGAAGAACTTCTCCGCATCAATGCCGGGTCCGTAATCGCTGACCATGGTCACCACCGTTTTGATCCCGTTTTTGGGAGCCCAATCGGCCAGGGATACCGATGCCTGTGGCAGTGTGAAGCTGGTACGAATAATGTAAGGCGAGGCCTCGGTGATACTGGAAGTGGCTGCTGCCATGACCACCTGTGGCGTTTTGGATTGAGTTGCGATGGGCGCTACTGCCAATGCGGAAGGCGTGATTCCAAAACCTGCGAGCACATTGACTTTGTCACTCACGACAAGCTCTTGAGCGGCACGCTTGGTGACGTCCGGTGCGCTGGTGTCGTCCTTGACGATTAATTCAATTTTTTTGCCTGCAACCGTGTCACCGTTTTGCGCCATGTAAAGGCGGGCAGCCGCTTCGACTTGACGGCCAGTGCTGGCCTGAGGACCAGTCATGGGCAGTATCAATCCGATTTTGAAGGCATTGCCGTCAGCCCACACGCAGGTTGATAGCGTCAGGGCAAGGCCACCGACAAGGCACATTGAAATAGTCTTACGCTTCATTTTTTTCCTTTATTTTTGAATACCGATCACGCTCGCAGGCCAAGGATCACAAAAGCACCTTTTGCAGATATCCCGGCTGAAAGCCCATTTTCTGCAATCAATCCGCTGAAGCCAGTTTGAACGCTTTTCCCTCACCCTGCACGAGCTTTCCGTCTTGAAGCAGCTTTTTGATAGATGCGCCGATAGACCCTTTTGGAAGACCGATCGCTGCAGCCACTGACGACTGATTTAGTTTCGCAAAAAATTGCGCATTCAGAACGGTCTGCAGATGGCCCAGTACCTTGGCAGTATTGTCCAACCCGCCTGATCGGCCTTTGCGAGCGGAAGTGCCTTTGGTCGACTTTTTAATCACGGAGCGGCCTTGCTTCCCGGCGGCTTTGAGTTTTCGTGGTCCACGTTTTGCGACCACATCTGTCACGTCAATCGCTTGAATGACTTCCAAAGATTCGAGCATGGATGATGCGTTAGAACTTGAAGGTGCGGGCAGCGCTATTGCCACTCGCTTAAATGCAGGCAGATCCGAGGCCAACGCATAAAGGCCTTTCAATTCAGCTTCAATGACGCTCATTGCCTGAGAGATGCGGGCTGTGCTCTTCCAGCTCACATAAAGGCTGTCGTCAATCGCATTGAACGGGTTTTTTGTCACCGCGTCCGACACTTTCTTGGCCGATTCGGCAACAGACTCTTTCAATGCGGCATCCGCGTTAAAGACAGCAGCACCGGCTTTCTGAATGAGGGATAAAAGTCGAGGAGAGAGTGCCATTGAAATCTTTCTATTTAGGTTCATTGAATCAATACCGATCGAATTATGACTTTCATCAAAACTAACGATGAATCTGCCACAACTTCAATTTTATAAAGCCTATGTTTATTGATTTAAACAGGTACTTTAGGCGACTCTAGTAAAGCCTGACCGTGTACTAACGCAAAGAAGCGATTAGCAGTCAATTTCAAGGGCCAATTTCGTACGATTACGGCTTTTTTTTGTAATCTGTGCTTCGTGACCACCGGGTCGGTATTTATCCATAACGGCATCAAGTGAGGCATTCGTAATTTTCGGATTAGCGCCCTGCAGGCACCCCAGCAGCTTGGCCTTGTTGGACCTGGGGCGCTCGCCCGCTGGTGCCGGTGCAACATTGGCAAAGCAGGCGCGAAACTCTGCCGACTGCACACCAAGGTCACGTCTGATTTCTGTCACCGGTCTCTTGGGATCATCACGCATGACCTGCGCTGAAACTATTGCGCAACTCAGGAGGAAAATCCATGCGACTGATGATGACAAGGCTCGGGGGAGATAGGTTTTATATATTTTTTTCGTGTCGTTGTGTACGTCGGATTTATAACTTCAGTCCAATGCTGAATGGCAACCGGACATTCACATTGGCAGAGCGTTCCGTGGAACGGGGCAGCGCTGCGCCCGCTGTGAATTGCAATAGCCCCTAGTCTGCTGCAGTTCAATGACCAATGTCCTCGGACCCAATACATCCGCACTGCTGCTCATCTGGGATCAGGCAGTACTTACCTGCACACGGCACGATCTGGCGCTGGCATGCGACCGTGAGGCCGGGACGATCTTGTGCACTGTTCAATCGGTTTGATGTTTGCCGAGATTGCGTTTCAGCGCTTCCACTTTTTCTTAGCTGGACTGCTCAAAGGAATCTCTCCCCGCAGGCGGCGCAAGTCTTCCTCGGTCAGGTCGGCGCTTTCATCGTCATGATCGGAGTAAGTAGGCACCTGTGTATCAGCGGCATTGGAATGTCTATCCAACTGCGAGGCGCTTTGTGGCGCGTGTTGTGTTGCTCGCTCAGAGGTGCGCGCGTTGCCCTTTTGTGCCCGCAAGTGCCCCCGCTTTTGGGGATTGGGCGCTGTTTGCCTTGTGTTTGGCACTTCGAGGCTCACAAAGGGCTGTAGGTGGGCGAGTGTCGGGTCTACTTCGATGCGATAGAAGCAACCGTTGGCAAGTTTGATCTTAAGGGTATTTCCATCAAGCGTTGCGTGTCCCGAAGGAATGTAGCCGCCTGTGTTCGTTGCGTGACCAAAGAGCATGACCGTGCGGCCCCACTGATCGCGCTGTACGCAGTCAAAGACATTGGCGACTTCTGCATCCGCCAACTTCTCCACCAGAGTGAATTTGCACTCAGTTGCTTCATAGAAGAGGGCTGCACTGCCCTTTCTGAGCGTTATCAAGCCAACCACTTCACTGCGTTTCACACGGTTGTCGAGTTCTTCCAAGTACAAGCCCTGAAAGGGCGATGCAGCTACCTGCTCCACGGGCGCGGGTTCTGCATTAGTTTCGGAGTCGATTTGGGTTTGCATCGGTTAGACCTATCTTTGATGTTTGCGCATCAGTCGGGCAAAATTCTGGGAAATAAGGGTTACTCCAGCAGCACCGAGCAAGATGACTCCGCTGGTGCCAATGCGGGGGATTAATGCACCATTCAGGGCCACCCCGGCGGATTGACCCAGGAAGTAAGCAGCGGCAAAGGAAGCGACGGCAGCTCCTCGCCGCTCTGGCGCCATTTGCGTGGCATTGATCTGCAGGGTATTGTGCAACATGTAAAAACCAAGACCTGCACAAAAGCAGGCCGGAATCGCCCACCACCAAATATGGGAGAGGGCCACCGCGACAAATGCCGCCGCTACCAG
The DNA here is from genome assembly GCA_947373605.1 of Comamonadaceae bacterium. GTDB lineage: Bacteria > Pseudomonadota > Gammaproteobacteria > Burkholderiales > Burkholderiaceae_C > Allorhodoferax. The sequence goes on along the minus strand of CANBYM010000006.1, from coordinate 4,551 downwards.
TAACCCGCCCCACCGGCATAAGCCGACCTCACCAAGCCTGTGAACCAGATAGTAGGCACTGACTGCGAACAGCAAGCCCCCCAATCCGAATAGCATGACCACTTGCCCTGCCATTGAAAGCGATATGCCATGAAGCTGATGGATGTGGGTCACCATGAAAGCAAAGGCACCAAAAATCGAGGCTCCTTCTGCAGCTACGGTAAAGAGCACCACCCGGGCCCAAGGGACTGCAAGCACCTGTGCAAACTCGCCAACCATGCGCTTATAGGCAGATCCCTGGGGCGGCGCCGTCTTCTTAGCTTCGCCAGGCAGTCTGCGGTTAAGCCAAAGCAGTAGCGCTCCACCCAATGCGAAGTAGATCGCAATCCACGCAAAGGGTGTTCTCCAGTGCAGGTTATCTGCAGCATAGCCACCTAGCAAGACGCCGGTGGAAACGCCGAGGACTTGACCGATCATGAATTTGGCAAGAATTGGTTGGCGCCTATCATAGGGAATCACGTCCCCGATCCAGGCCATTGCCAACGGAATGATGGCCGCGGCCGAAGCGCCGGCCATCGCTCTGGCCGCCAGCAGCATCTCGAAACTTGGTGCAAAGGCACAGGCTGCCGTGGTTAGTGCACACCCCAGTGTGCCCCAGGCAATGACGAGATATTTTCCAAACCGGTCTCCAAGCGGCCCAAATATCAGCTGAGAGAAACCGTAGGCTATCGCAAAGACGGTGATGACCAGAGCCGCGTGGCCCAGGGTCAGAGAGAACTCACTTGCCAGTCCCGGCAGCAGCGGATCCGACACACGCATAGAAATGCCACTACCGAATGCTGATATCGATAACGCCAGAATCGCGCCTGCCGGAAGCTGTATCGCTGTGAAGGCTGTATTAGCAGAGCGAGTACCCGCTGCCGGTGAAATGTCGATGGACTGACTCATTGAGCAATCCGAAAATTTACTTGATTAGTCAATTCAGTATTGATCCCTGCGTTCTGCAATGTGCTGTTGATAAGTCCGCTTCTGCGTAGCGAAGTTGCAGAGACTGCAATTGGACTCACATATTAAGTCTGCAAATATTAGTCAGACTACGGCCAGTATTGGTCCGGAAGTCCCCACAATTTTAGAATTCAGCCTGTTCCTCAATTTCACATGTGGGCTTACAAAGTTCTGTGAAAACTCAGACCTAATCACATGGCAAAAAGGGCCCAACTTGGCGGGCCCTTACTTTTGCGCAGTACCGCATGCTTGTTGGTTGCTTTGGTTATGAGAACAATTCCACAACCATGTACTTAAACGTCTTTAGGTCCGCAAAACTGTATGAATGCTATTCAGTTGCTGCATTCTAGCCGATCGTGAAGCCACTTAAAGCCCTTCCAAAACAGCCACCCCCATCGGCTTTTAAATGCAGCACAACTTGGGCAATCTTCTGACCATCGGGGAAAATTCGTATGACCAAGTTACACCAAAAACAAACGCTGACTCGATGCAATCAGTAGCTCTCAAGACCGCAATTCCTGAAAGGGCTGCAATCGCGAAGATGCATAAATTGATGCGAAAGTGAATCAAATTTAACACTCGACTGCCATGAGAGCCACAGTCACTATCGAGGACGCCTTGTACGAAAAGGCGCTGGAAGTTGCCTATCCTAAGATGGATCGTACCGACATATTCCGAAAAGCAATGAGTGTCTTGGTCGAGACATCGGTGTGATCCGATCATCTCAGGAAGCCAATCTATGTTCTTTCCAAACTGGTAATGCTCGACTTGGTATTGACGCATCCCATGATCATTTGTGTGCTGGCATGCGGCACACCTCCTGAACCAAAATTGCGTACGTTGGAAGATATTGAACGGCTTTTGCCAGTCAACCAAGCAACTCCCAGTGAAGCCCGGAATTTCATAAAAATTAAAAAATTGTTTGACCTCAGTTGTGGTCTTGTGGACCTGACCCTTTTGGCCTCGACGCCGATTAAGCCAGGAGCCACGCTATGGACACTCAACTAGCGGCTCTCATCTTTGGCCGGCCACTTTGGCGTGTGCTGTACTGCCATTGCACTGAAATGGGGCAGTTAGCGCGGTACTAAGCATTGCTTTGCCTCGAGACGAAGGCGTGAGCTAGGGGATCAGCGGATCATGTGATCGTCAAGTTCTTGTAGGAAATATCTCGATAAATCCACCAGTTTCCCTACTGAATTTCAGTCCTGTCTGATTGTTTTTTATTTTGGCTGAAGGCTTAATAGATTCTGGGCTGAGTTCATTTTTTGAAAAATCATGCGTTCTCTTCCATATCCATGTTGGGCACACAGTGAGACCCATCAAAGTTCGGTTTGGTGAAAAAGTACGCCAAGCGCGTAAACGCGCTGGGCTGAGTCAAGACGAGGTGTCCAAATCCGTTGGCGTATTTAGAACCTATCTTTCGCGTATTGAAACGGGAAATGCCAACCCGACTCTGTTGGTTATGGATGCTCTAGCGAAGGTGCTTGACACCAAATTATGGGAGTTACTGAAGTAAAGGACGAAGTCGTGAGTGGCGTGGCCCTTTCCTTCATGTAAATTTCCGAGCGTCATGGTCAGGGTTCCCGGACACTGCATCGTTATTCCAGTTGCAATGATGCCGCGAGCTTTCAAGACTTTCAGTAAGCCCTTCTTGTGCTCTCATTAGTGCATTTTCATCGTTTGCTTAGTTGACTTACTTTTTCTCACTAGACTCAAGGCGTTGGGCCACATTCAGCAAGTCGCGTGCAAACACCAAGTGAAAAACTGAGGGATAAAAAGCGTGAGAACTCCAGAGCCGTTTTTCAAGGTGGCGGAATGACCGCCGGGGTGGATAAACCAACCATTGCCATAGTTGATGACGATCTTTCAACGGCTCAACTGGTGCAGGATATGATCTCCACCGAACGCTTCGACTTTCAGACTTTTGCATTGGGTTCAGACTTATTGATGAGTGCCCGTCTGGATAGCTTCAATTTCATTTTTCTTGAGCTTTCGTTACCCGACATAGAAGGCTTTGAAATCATAGAAATGTTAGCGGACAAGAAATTACGCGCCACTTTCATAGTGATCAGTGGGTACGATTACGCTGTGGTGAGGGCCGCAAAACTGTACGGCAAAAGTTTTGGCTTGAACATGGGTCGGGCACCGGCGCGCGTCAATGTAGTTGTCGCCTAATTTATGCAGCCAACGGCTGAATAAGCTTTTCCGCTACGTGCTCGGCAATGACCGAGTCACGTTCCGGGTTGAGGGTGACCGGCCCCATGGGGCTCCAGTCGCGTGTGTGGCGTGCCCAGCGTGCCGGATGGCGTTGCTTTGCATCGGTGTACAGGGCATGTCGTGCGGCCAGAATGTCGTGGTCTTCACCGGTGTGTCGCTGTTGCGGCGACACATAGCGGATGCCACTGTGCTTGTGCTCCAGGTTGTACCAGTGCACAAATGCCGCACCCCACTGTCGCGCCGCCTCCAGCGTCTCGAAGCCCTTGGCAGGGAACTGCGGGCGGTACTTGGCGGTACGAAACAGTGACTCGGCATAGGCGTTATCGTCGCTCACCCGTGGGCGTGAGTACGAGGGCTTTACACCCAACCAGTTGAGCATGGCCAGTACCGTGGTGGCCTTGAGTGTGGAGCCGTTGTCCCCGTGTAGTACCGGCTTGTCCGTCAGGGCTGCAATGCCCTCGGCCAATGCGGTACGACGCACCAGATGAACGGCATGGTCTGACGAGTCGTCTGCGTGCACTTCCCAGCCCACAACCTTGCGGCTGTACAGATCCAGAATCAGGTACAGATGAAACCAGCGGCCAATCACCGTGGCGGGCAAATAGGTCATGTCCCAACACCAGACCTGGCGCGCGGCCGTGGCGATGTGGGTGGTTGGCGGGCGTCTGGCCTTGGGTGCCTTGGCGCGTCCCCTGTGCGCCGTCTGTCCGTGGGCGCGCAGCACCCTTGCAAATGTGGACTCGCTGGCCAGGTACACGCCTTCATCAGCCAGCATGGGCACGATGCGCGCTGGTGGCACGGCGCAAAAACGCGCTTCGTTGGCCACCCTCAGGAGCGTGGCGCGCTCGTCTGCACTCAAGGCATGACTGGGTGTTGTCCGCAGCGCTGTTGGCCTGCCATCCCCTTTGGTCAGCCCCTCATGCGCGTTCCAGCGCTGCAGGGTGCGGGCGTCTATGCCCGCCACCTCACAGACCGGCTCCAGGCGTGCACCGGCATCGCGGGCTGCTTGAATGTCTTGGGCCAAACTGCGGCGATCTGCGATGAGGATCATGCGTCCTCGCCCCTGCTGTAGATCGCCGCGACTTTTTTTGACAGTACCAAGAGCGCCGCGGTCTCGGCCAGCGCACGGTCCTTGCGCAGTAGTTCGCGCTCCAACTCTTTGATACGTTTACGGTCCTGGCGCGTGGCTTGCGGACTGGCCCGTGCATCCTGGGGCTCTGCCAGCGCCGTGGTGGCACTGGCGCACCACTGCTCCAACTCAGCAGGGTAGATGCCTTGTGCCCGGCACCACGCGCTCTTATCTGCCTCTGACAGCGCCGCTGTGGTGATCACAGCCTGCAATCTCGCCGG
>CANBYM010000005.1 GCA_947373605.1 Comamonadaceae bacterium | reverse complement strand
CGGCGGAAGCACCAACGTCAACAAGGGTACGGCCACCATACCGATGGCCGGAATACCCCCTTTGGACAAGCCTACCAGCAGCGCTGCAATGGCCAGAAGCCAGTCCAGCGACATCTAGCTCTTGAGGGCCGAATGGGCAGCCGCCAGGGCCGTCATATTGACCACACGGCGCACCGTGGCAGAGGGTGTCAGCACGTGGGCCGGTTCCGCAGCACCCAGCAAAATCGGCCCCACCGTCACACCCTGCGCGCCCACAACCTTGAGCACATTGAACAGAATGTTGGCACTGTCCAGATTCGGACATATCAGCACATTCGCCTCGCCCTTGAGCTTGCCTTCCATCAGGGTGGCCAGACGCATGTCTTCGCTCATGGCGGCATCGCCCTGCAGCTCGCCATCGCTCTCTACATCGGGTGCCATCTTGCAAAACAGGTCGTGGGCCAGACGCATCTTGACCGCCGACTTGCGCTTGGAGCTGCCGTACATGGAGTGCGACAAAAACGCCACCTTGGGCGGCAGGCCAAAACGCTTGACCTCGTCTGCCGCCATGACGGCAATCTCTGCCAGGTGCTGGGCGTCGGGGTCTTCGTTGACAAAAGTGTCGGCAATAAAGAGCGTGCGGTTTTCCATCATCAACGCGTTCACCGTGGCATAGCCGGACGCGCCGCGCTTGAGGCCGATCACATCGCGCACATGGTCGAGGTGCGTATCAAAGCGCCCCACCAGACCGCACAGCATGGCATCGGCATCGCCGAGCTTGACCATCAGCGCTGCGATAGTGGTGTTGGAGCGGCGCACGGCCGCCTTGGCCGCCTCGATGGACACACCCTGACGACCCATCAGGCGGTGGTAGGTTTCCCAGTATTGCTTGAAGCGCGGGTCGTCTTCAGGGTTAACCACTTCGACGTCGACACCGATACGGATGCGCAGACCCGCCTTTTTGATGCGCGCCTCAATCACCGCCGGACGGCCGATCAATATCGGGTGTGCAAGGCGATCGTCCACGGCCACTTGCGCAGCGCGCAACACGCGGTCGTCCTCACCTTCGGCATAGGCCACGCGCTTGGCATTGTTGGGAACCGCTTTGGCGGCCGTAAACACCGGACGCATGATCATGCCGGTCTGGTAGACAAAGCGTGACAAATGCTGCTGGTAAGCCTCCATGTCGGCAATCGGGCGTGTGGCCACGCCGGACTCTGCTGCAGCCTTGGCCACGGCGGGCGCAATGCGCAAAATCAGGCGTGAATCAAACGGAGTGGGAATCAGATAGTCCGGCCCGAACACCAGCTCTTTACCGGCATAGGCCGTGGCCACTTCTTCGCTGATGTCGGCCTTGGCCAGGTCGGCGATCTGGCGCACGCAGGCAAGCTTCATGGCCTCGGTAATCTTGGTGGCACCGCAATCCAGCGCGCCACGGAAGATATACGGGAAGCACAGCACGTTATTCACCTGATTGGGATAGTCCGAACGCCCGGTAGCAATGATGCAATCGGGCCGCGCCGCCTTGGCCAACTCGGGGCGGATTTCCGGTTCGGGGTTGGCCAGCGCCAGAATGATGGGCTTGACCGCCATGGTTTTCACCATGTCCTGCGTCAGCACTCCGGCTGCCGAGCAACCCAGGAACACATCTGCGCCGTTGACCACGTCCGCCAGTGTGCGCAGATCCGTCTTTTGTGCAAAGCGCTGTTTGGACTCGTCAAAGCCGCCGGGGCGACCCTCGTAAATCACACCCTTGGAATCACACACAAACACGTTACTGCGGGACACGCCCAGACCCACCATCACATCCAGACAAGCAAGCGCCGCCGCACCCGCGCCGGAGACGGCGATGCGCACGTCTTCAATCTTTTTTCCCACCAGTTCAAGACCGTTGAGCAGCGCTGCGCTGGAAATAATGGCCGTGCCGTGCTGGTCGTCATGGAACACCGGAATGTTCATACGCTCACGCAGCTTTTTCTCGATGTAAAAGCACTCAGGCGCTTTGATGTCTTCCAGGTTGATGCCACCCAGCGTAGGCTCCATGGCGGCAATCATTTCCACCAGCTTGTCCGGGTCGCGCTCGGCCAGCTCGATGTCAAACACGTCAACACCGGCAAACTTCTTGAACAGGCAGCCCTTGCCCTCCATCACCGGCTTGGCCGCCAGTGGCCCGATATCGCCCAGCCCCAGCACCGCCGTGCCATTGGTAATAACACCCACCAGATTACCGCGTGAGGTGTACTCCGCAGCCAGTGATGGATCGGCCTCAATGTCCAGGCAGGGATAGGCCACACCGGGCGAATAGGCCAGCGACAAATCGCGCTGGTTGGACAGCGGCTTGGTCGGGTTCACCGAAATCTTGCCGCGTGTGGGCAAGCGGTGGTAGTCGCGAGCGGCCTCGCGCAAAGCCAGTTCGGCGGGGGTGATGTCGTTTTTCATGGATGGGCCTCTTTCTATTTTCTGCGTTCAACTTTGGTGTCTTCGTAAAACCGTGCCTTGGCTGCGAACATGGCCTGGTCAGCTTCATTGCTCAAGGCGTCCACATGGGTCGACGTTGTAGCAGTGGCAACACCAATCGCAAGACTCAGCCTGTGGCCGGAATAATACTGGTTGTTCACTTCCACCATGGACTCGATGCGCTCTTTGAAGCTTTGTGCAACACGCGCATCACAGCCGGCCAGCAAGGCGACAAATTCGTCGCCGCCCACCCGCGCTACGCAATACGTGGTGCCCGCTGCGGCACTGGTTAACACCTCGCCGACACGGCGCAATAAGCTGTCACCGGCAGCGTGGCCTTCCAGGTCGTTGATCGCCTTGAGCCCGTTCAGGTCCATCACCACGATGCTCAGCGGCCAGGGTCCTCTGCGGGAGATGCGATTGAGCTCTTCGCTGTAAAAAGCGCGGTTTTGCAGCTTCGTCAGCGAGTCATGTTTGCCCAGATATTCCAGATAGGCTTCGGCCTTTTTGCGCGCGGTAATGTCGACCAGCGACACCAGCACTAAAGCCCAGTCTGCCTCATGGTCGTTCATCACCGAGAACTGCATATGAATGTGGATCAGCGCTCCGCTGAGCGAATAGTTGACCACCTCGCGCATCTGGGTGGTCTTGCCGTACCACAAGTCCACCAGCTGCTCGTTAAAGGAGTCATGCATCTCGCCCCGGAACACCACGTCCAAGTTTGACAACAAGTGCTCTTTGGACTGCGCCGCGAACATTTGCAGCGTGTGCTGGTTGACATCGAGAACTTTGATCTGCTCGGCACAGCGGCCCACAAAGTCGGGATGCACATTCAGAAAAACCCGGAAATCCTCAATGCCCTGCGCACGCACTTCTTCGAGCGAGGCCTTCACACCGCTGAAGTCTTCCACCCACAGCGACACCGGCGAATGGTCGAACAACCCTCTGGCGTATTGTTCGCTCGCCACCAGGTTATTTTGCGCATTTACCTTGTCAGTCACATCCTCCAGCGACACCATGACGCGATCCCACAGCGCCTCGTGCCCTTCCAGCACCCGGACATGAATTTGAATATCCATGCGCCGCCCGTCCAGTGCGTAATTCACCGTCTGATTGGAAAAGCTCAAAGTACCCGACCACAAATGAAGCAGTTCGGCCAGCATCTGCTCGAACGTATCGTCCCGGAATACTTCGCCCAAGCGGCTTACCAAGTCAGCCTGGTCGCGCGCGGCAAACACATTCAAGGTTTTTGCATTCACGCGCACAACCTTCAGGCACCCGGCGCAATCCAGCACCAGCGCCGGTGTGTGGCGCAGTTGCGATTCAAGGTCAAGCACGCCCGCTGCGCGCCAGGAATCAAACAATGCTTTGAGCGCGCTGTAGTCTTCCAACCACAGCGATATCGGCGCTGAATCAAATAGCAACTCGAACTCACCCGCATTACCCGCGAACGCTGAATTTTCAGGCCGGCTCATGTTTGCGCAGTCTCCACCAATGTAGGGTGCCCCTGCGCACCCTTTCATTCATTGTGCCCCCGCCAGCTTAAGTCCTTGTGGTCTGACGGGCTCAAACGCTACTTTTACGGTACGGAGAAACCCTTGGTCTTAAAGACCGAAGCCGAGCTGTCACGCAGGATGTAATGCATAAATTCCTTCGCCGCTGCGGTGTCACGCGCATTGGCACCCAAACTTATGGTGTAGGTCGTGGTTTTTTGCAGCGCTGCGGGCAGGGGCCCCACCAGCACTGCGCCTTTAACCGGCAAAATCTCGGTAATTTGCTGTATGCCGATTTCGATATCGCCATGCGCCACCGGTTCCACCACAAAGCCTGCTTCACCCAGGGTTGTTTTGGCCTTCACCTGCTCTGCAATTCCAAGCTGCTGCAAGACGGCTGCAAAGTGCTTGCCGCTAGTGCCTTTGGCTGGGTTGATATAGGTAATGCTTTTGGCATTGAGCAGCGTCGTGCGCAGGGCATCGGGCGTCGAAATGTCGGGCATAGGAGCGCCCTCCTTTACCGCGACACCCACGCCGACACTACCTATCGGCTTGATAGAACCCGGCACACACCATTGGGAACGCTCGACCTCGGCAGACACATCCTGTGACAGGACCAGCACGTCGGGCTTGCCCCCGTCTGCGAGCCGGCCCATCAGCACACCCACCGGCGCGTATTCCATTTTGATGGTGTTGGATGATGTGCTTTGGTAACTGCGCACCAGCTCCGACATGGGCGCCTGCGCCGCACCGGCGCTCCAGACCAGAAGTTCCTCTGCATGGGCATAGGCTACCGGCAGCACGGTCGCCAGCGCCAGCGCATGGCTGGCGATCCGGCGGGCGCGGCTCGTCAAAAGGGAAGTGCGTGCGCCGTGCATTTAGCGGCCTTTCTCGGGGAAGGGCAGTGGCTTGTCCGCCGGAGAAGATTCTTCACCCAGACTCAACAACATGGCCACGGTGACATAGGTGCCACTCACTGCCACCAAATCCACCAGCTGCTGCTCGCCCAGAACCTGCTTTGCCCGGTTGAACAAAGCGTCGCTGATTTCATGTTTTTCAATCAGGCCCATGCACACGTCGTACACCGCCTCTTCGTCGGGCTGCATATTGCGGGGACGGATGTTGGCCTTGAGGTCATCGGCCACAGACTGGGGCAAACCGGCCTTCAGAGCCAGAGGATAGTGCGCGTACCACTCGACCTGTGAAGTCCAGATACGGCCTTGAATCAGAATGGCAAATTCGTTCAGGCGCTTGGGCAGCGAGGTCTCAAAACGCAGGTAGTCCAGCAGCCGCTTCATGCGGTCGGCAAACACCGGGCTGCGCAGCATGACGTTGTAGGGCCCGGCCAATCCCACGCTGGAGATGGCGACGATTTCTTTTGCCAGCGCCTGCGACTGCGGCGGTACGTTTTCCATTGTCAGTTGGGGGAAGCGTTTGGGTGCAGCACTGGCAGCGGTTTGGGCCGCGCCCAGAGCGCAGGTGCCCATCAGTAACGAAGCGAAAAGTGCAGCAATAAGCGGCTTGCGGCGAAGCAAGGGCAATGTCATGTTTGTCTCCTGATAATTATTAAAGTCCGCCGACATTGTGACGGAAGCTCACGACTTTTGCTCGGCGTCGGGCGCAAGCATGCGGCGTGCATCCACCCAGTTGTCAAATTGCTCAGCCGTTACCGTCGCCAGCGACAAGGCCGCTTCCCGCAGACTCAGGTCTTTGTCGAGGGCCAGTTTGGCAATCTCTGCCGCGCGGCTGTAACCCAGATGCGGCACCAGCGCGGTTACGAGCATCAGGGAGCTCTGCAACAGCGCATCCATGCGCGGGGCATTGACCTCGATGCCCTGCACACAGTGCACGGTGAAACTGCGCATGGCGTCCGACAGCAGGCGCACGCTGTCCAGCGCATTGAGCGCAATCAGCGGCTTGTAGACATTGAGTTCAAACTGGCCTTGCGATGCGGCAAAGCCGATGGCCACATCGTGCCCCATCACTTGTGCAGAGACCATGGTGAGCGCTTCGATCTGGGTGGGGTTCACCTTGCCCGGCATGATAGAGCTGCCCGGCTCGTTTTGCGGCAGGCGCAACTCGCCCAGTCCGGCGCGCGGGCCGCTACCCATCAGGCGGATGTCATTGCCTATTTTGGTGAGTGCTACAGCCAGCATTCTCAAACTGCCGTGCAGGGCTACCAGGGCCTCGTGCCCGGCCATGGCAGCAAACAGGTTGTCCGCCTGCACCAGCGGCAAATCCAGTTGCTGCGCCAGGCGCTGTGTCACACGACGCCCGAATTCAGGGTGGGTATTAAGCCCGGTTCCCACTGCCGTTCCGCCAATCGCCAAAGTGTGTATCGCATGCAAGGCGAACTCCAGATTACGCTGGCACAGTGCCAACTGCGCGCAGTAGCCCCCCAGCTCCTGCCCCAGGGTAAGCGGAGTGGCATCCTGTAAATGGGTGCGGCCGATTTTGATGACGGATGCAAATGCTTCGGCGTTGATTTGCAGCGCTGCGTGCAAACCCGCCAGCGCGGGCAGCAAAGAGCGATGCACCTGCAGTGCCACGGCAATGTGCATGGCGCTCGGAAATACATCGTTGGACGACTGCCCGCGATTGACATCGTCGTTCGGATGTACCGCGACCTTGTCGCCTTGCAACACCAGCGTCCGGGTGGCCAATGTGGCAATCACCTCGTTGACGTTCATATTGCTTTGCGTACCCGAGCCGGTTTGCCAGACGGACAGTGGAAATTCGGCATCGAAATCACCCAGCGCAACCTGCTGCGCTGCATCAGCAATCGCCTGCGCACGCCCAGTCGTTTGAAGCTGAAGGTCTGCATTCACCAGCGCCGCCGCCCATTTGATCCAGGCCATGGCATGAACCACCTCCAGCGGCATGGGCTGCGCGCCGATGGCAAAGAAATGCAGGCTGCGTGCGGTCTGCGCGCCCCACAGGGCGTTTACCGGAACCTCAATGGGGCCAAAGGTGTCTGATTCTGTGCGGGTGTTCTTCATTGGCGCACAGTAGGCGCGCGAAGGCTTTTTGTCTATACGGCTGCGGCGACCTGCTTCAGCGCATCAGCCGGTACCCCACCGCCGTTTCGGTCAGCAGGTGCTCAGGTTGCGCAGGGTCACGTTCAAGCTTCTGGCGCAGGTGCCCCATGTAGATGCGCAGGTAATGGCTTTGCTCGGTGTGGGACGGTCCCCACACCGCTTTGAGTAACTGGCGCTGGGTCATCACGCGGCCCACGTTGGAAATGAGCGCTGTCAGCAGCCGGTATTCAATGGGCGTGAGGTGCACCTCGGCACCCTCACGCCGCACGATACGGGCGCGTTGGTCCACTTCGACGCCGCCGAATGTAAACAGGCCTTCTTCGTCCCCACCGTACTGCTCACGCGCGTCGTCTGCGCTGGCGCGGGGGCGGCGCAAATTGGCGCGCACCCGCGCCAGCAACTCGCCCACGCCAAAGGGCTTGGTGAGGTAGTCGTCGGCACCCGCGTCCAATGCCGCAATTTTGTCGGTTTCATCGACCCGCGCCGACAGCACCACGATAGGGACGTTGGACCACGCCCGTACGTCACGGATCAGGTCCAATCCATCGCCATCGGGCAGGCCCAGGTCTACCACCAGCAAGTCAGGCTTGCGCGTTCCTGCATCCAGAAGCCCGCGCTTGGCCGTATCGGCCTCGTGCACCTGCCACCCTTCGGCCTCCAGCGCCAAGCGGACAAATCGGCGAATTTGCGGCTCGTCTTCGATGAGAATGGCAACCGGGTTCAAGATTCTTCCGTTTCAATGGATTGGGGTGGCGCAGTGCGCGGCAGGCTGATACTGAATTCTGCGCCACCGCCTGCCGCCTGCACAGCGCTTATTTTCCCTTTGTGGGCTTGCACGATGGCTTTGCAGATCGCCAACCCCAGGCCCACGCCGCGCGTGCTGGACTCGGTCTTGCCGCGCGTGAACTTGTCGAACAAGACATCCTCCTGTCCCGCGCTGCCGGATGGCAGGCCAGGGCCGAAATCGCGCACGGTGAGTTCAAGCGTGGCTGCGGTGGTATTCGCAGTGATGCGTACCGCCGGTACATGGGCCAGTGAGGTCACACCGTATTTGGCCGCGTTCTCCAGCAGATTGACCAGCACCCGTTCCATCAAGGCCGCATCAAAGCGCACCAGCGCGAGGTCATGCGGCACGTCGGCTTGTACCTGCAGCGCACCCAGCGCATGGCGCGCCGAGCGAATGGCGCTACCCACCACCTCTTCAACCGATTGCCACTCATGGCGCAGCTGCACATTGCCGCTTTCCAGACGTGCCATGTCCAGCAGATTGCCGACCAGGGCACTCATCTCGCGTGCTTCATGACCCATGGAGCGCACCATGTCGCGTTGCTCGGTAGTCAGAGCACCGGTTTTCTCCAGCGTTTCGGCCTGACCGATCAGCGCAGTGAGCGGCGTGCGCACGTCGTGGGACATGGCGGCCAACAAGGTGTTGCGCAAGCGCTCGGATTCCATCTGCACCACTGCAGACTGGGCCACTTCCACATAGTGCACACGCTCCAGCGCAATCGCAATCTGGCGCGCCAATGTTTCGAGCTGCTGCACCTGCTCAGGGATGAGCAGCCAGCGCGATTGGTCGGGCTGCAAAGCCAATATGCCGCGTATGCGCATGGGCGCCTGCAAGGGCACGTAATGCCAGGTATTGGAGGGCAAAGTCGCCGTTGCCAGACCCGCACGCTGTCCCTTCTGGAAGCACCAGTCGGCAATACCGGCATCCAGCCCCAACGGCAGGGTGTTATCCAGGTCCAGTCTGTCGTTGGCATTGGTCACAAACACATGCACCAATCCGCCGAAGGTGCGCTTGACCGCCGCTTCGCCCAGCTCCACTACCTGCTCGGTTTGCAGCGCGGCGGACAAGTCGCGGGTCAACTCAAACAGTGCGCGGGCGCGCCGCTCTCGGCTGGCCGACACACCGGCGGCAAAGCGCAGATTCGCCGTTAGCTGACCAATCAGCAGGCCCACCCCTAGCATGACCACGAAGGTGACCAGGTACTGCACGTCGGTTACGGCAAACGAAAATCGCGGCGGCACGAAAAAGAAATCAAACGCAGCCACCGACAGCACCGCCGCCACCATAGCCGGACCGCGCCCGAGCTTGACCGCCACCAGCACCACACACAACAAAAAAAGCATGACGATATTGGCAAGATCGAACAACGTCAACATCGGCAAGGTCAGCAGTGTGGTCGCCACACACGCGGCCACGGCCCAGGCATAGCGTTGCCAGGCCAGCGGACCGGTGCTGCCTTCGCCTTCACGCGCCATGTCGGCGGGAACCGCCGGTGCGATGCGGCGCACCGCGTCGGTGGAGCCGACCTCCACCACATCCAGCTCGGGCGCCAGATCGGCCAACTGGCGCGTCAGTGTGGCGCTCCACAAGCGCTGCAAACGGCTCCAGCGGTTTTGCGCGGGACGCCCCAGTACTAGCGTTGCACAGTTCAGCGCGCGGGCCTGTTGCAACAGTTCACGTGCGACGTCGCTGCCGGTCAGCACAATGGTTGCGCCGCCCAGTTCTTCGGTCAGCTTGAGCACGGCCAGTGTACGGTCACGCACGGCGCTGGGTGCCCTCTGCAATTCGGGCGTTTCCACGTAGGCAGCGTGCCAGCGCACGTTGAGTTGGCCTGCCAGCCGCGCGGCGCTGCGCACTGCGTGCTCGGCTCCTTCGCCCGGACCCACGCATACCAGGAGCGCGCCCGAGGTATTCCACGCCGCCGCGTTGGCACGCCCGTGGCTGGCAATCTGGTGCTGCCGGGCACGGTAGCTGCGTACGTCGTCTCCCACATGTTCGGCAGTGCGGCGCAGTGCAATTTCGCGCAGGGCAAACAGGTTGCCTTTGCGAAAAAAGTTTTGCGTGGCGCGCTCCGCCTGCTGCGGCACATACACCTTGCCGGCCTTGAGTCGGGCCAGCAATTCGTCGGCGGTGACGTCGACCAGAATCAATTCATCGGCAGCATCGAGCACCGTATCGGGAACCGTCTCATTCACCCGGATGCCGGTAATGGCGCCCACCGTGCCGTTGAGGCTTTCCAGATGCTGCACGTTCAAAGCGGTCCAGACATCGATACCCGCATCGAGCAATTCCTGCACGTCCTGCCATCGCTTGGGGTGGCGTGAACCGGGCGCATTGCTGTGGGCCAGTTCATCCAGCAACAGCACCGCAGGCTTAGCCTGCAGGGCGGCGTCAATATCAAACTCCAACAGCATTTGCCCGCGGTAGGCGATTTCCGACAAGGGCAATACCGGCAAGCCGGCAAGCAGCTCTTCAGTCTCACGCCTGCCGTGGGTTTCCACCAGCCCGATCAACACCGACTGCCCGGCCGCACGGGTCCGCTGCGCGGCGCTGAGCATCGCGAATGTTTTCCCTACCCCGGCGCTGGCACCGAAGTAAATGCGCAGCTTGCCTTTGGCTACAGCATGGGCGTCTTCGCGCAATTGCGCCAGGAGTGCGTCGGGATTGGGGCGTGTGTCAGCGGTGGCGGCCATGGGTTAGTGCGATGCTAAGGCTTCAGCGAATCCAGCGCCAGATTCAGACGCAATACGTTCACACCGGCCTCACCTATCAGGCCGAGTAGGGGGCGCTCGGTAGATTGCTCCACCAGGGCCTGCACTTGCGCCACCTCCAGCTTGCGCACCGCTGCCACGCGCTTGACCTGAAAATCCGCAGCCGCCACGCTGATGTGCGGGTCCAGCCCGCTGGCTGAAGCGGTCACCAGATCCACCGGTACCGGTGTGGTGTTGCCGGGGTCCGCATCGCGCAAGGCTTGCACCCGGGCCTTGACGGCTTCTACCAATGCCGGATTCAGCGGTCCGAGGTTGGAGCCGCCCGATGACACTCCATTATTGGGCTGCGGGCTGGTGGCCGAAGGGCGTCCCCAGAAGTGGGCGGGGTCGGCAAAGTTTTGCCCGATAAGCACCGAGCCGGCCGGCTTGCCGTCCTTGAGGATCAGGCTGCCTTCGGCCTGCGCCGGATACACCAGCTTGGCGACAGCGGTGGTCAGCAAGGGGTACAGCAGCCCGGTAATCACTGAGAGCAGCAGAAATAGAACCAGCAAGGGACGCAGGATGTTTTGGCGAATGGTGTTCTGACCAAGGGTATTTGTCATAGAAGTCTTTCAAAAGTTCATTTCAATGCAATGCGGCCTTAGCTCAGGTGCAGCGCGACCAGCAGCATGTCGATCAGCTTGATGCCGACAAACGGCACCACCAGCCCGCCCAAGCCGTAAATCAGCAGGTTGCGCCGCAACAGCACCGCCGCGCCAATCGGACGGTACTTCACGCCCTTGAGCGCAAGCGGAATCAGGAACACGATGATCAGCGCGTTAAAAATCACGGCCGACAAAATGGCGGAGTTGGAGCTGCCCAGCCTCATCACATTGAGTGCGGCCAGCTGCGGGTAGGTAGTGACAAAGATCGCTGGAATGATGGCGAAATACTTGGCCACGTCGTTGGCTATGGAGAAGGTGGTGAGCGAGCCGCGCGTCATCAGCAGCGCCTTGCCGGTTTCCACCACTTCCAGAAGTTTGGTCGGATTGGAGTCCAGGTCCACCATGTTGGCGGCTTCCTTGGCGGCCTGCGTGCCGCTGTTCATGGCGACGGCCACATCGGCCTGGGCCAAGGCGGGTGCGTCGTTGGTGCCGTCGCCGGTCATGGCTACCAGGCGGCCTTCGGCCTGGTAGCTGCGGATCAGTACCAGCTTGTCTTCGGGCGTGGCCTCGGCCAAAAAGTCGTCCACCCCGGCTTCGGCGGCGATGGCCGACGCAGTGAGCTTGTTGTCGCCGGTGATCATCACGGTCTTGATGCCCATGCGGCGCAACTCACCAAAACGCTCTTTAATACCGGCCTTGACAATGTCCTTGAGCTCCACGATGCCCAACACCGTGCTGCCATCGGCCACCGCGAGGGGCGTGCTTCCTCGGCGCGAAACTTCATCGGCAGCGCTCAGCACGTCGGCAGGCATCTGGCCACCCAGCGTCTGCACATACTTGCGCACCGCATCGACGGCGCCCTTGCGCAACGGGCGCGTGCTGCCATCGGCCTGCACCAGATCGACGCCGCTCATGCGGGTCTGGGCGGTGAAGGGCACGGGGTTGGCTTGCGCAGTGGAAGTGGTAGTGGTGCGTTGCGCAGGCTGTGCTGCGGCTTGCAAGCGATCAGCCAGCACCACAATGCTGCGGCCTTCCGGTGTCTCGTCCGCCATGGACGACTGGGCTGCGCACTGGGCCAGTTGCGCCACGGTCACACCGGGCGCAGGGATAAAGCTTGCGGCCTGGCGATTGCCGTGGGTGATAGTGCCGGTTTTGTCGAGCAACAACACATCCACATCGCCTGCTGCTTCCACCGCGCGACCCGAGGTGGCAATCACATTGGCCTGCATCATGCGGCTCATGCCGGCCACACCGACCGCCGAGAGCAAGCCGCCGATCGTGGTGGGAATCAGGCACACCAGCAAAGCGACCAGGGCGGTAATGCTGACCGCACTGCCGGACTGCGCCGCATCGACGCTGAACAGCGAATACGGTAGCAGTGTCACTGTTACCACCAGAAACACAATGGTGAGCGCCACCAGCAGGATGGTCAGTGCAATTTCGTTGGGCGTCTTCTGGCGCTTGGCACCTTCGACCATGCTGATCATGCGGTCCAGAAATGATTCGCCGGGGTTCACCCCCACGCGCACCACCAGCCAGTCCGACAACACCCGCGTGCCGCCGGTCACTGAAGCGAAGTCACCACCGGACTCGCGCACTACCGGCGCGGATTCACCGGTAATGGCGCTCTCGTCGACGGTGGCCACGCCCTGAATAACATCGCCGTCCATCGGGATCATCTCACCGGCTTCCACCAGCACAACGTCGCCTTTGCGCAGGTTCTCGGCTTGCTCGGGTAGCCACGAGAATGTGGCCCCGGCGGCGGGACGCGTGCCATCCTCGGGGTTTTTGAGCTTTTTGGCCCAGGTACTTTGCTTCAAACCGCGCAACGATGCAGCCTGTGCTTTGCTGCGGCCTTCTGCCAGCGCCTCAGCGAAGTTGGCAAACAGCACGGTGAACCAGAGCCACACCGCTATGCTAAGAATGAACCAGGCCGGAGCCTCGCCCTGCCCTTGCAGCGCCTGTGCGCCCAACAGCGTGGTGAGAATGCTACCCAGATAGACGACGAACATCACCGGGTTGCGCCACTGCACAGCAGGGCTGAGCTTGGTGAACGAGGCCTTGATGGCGGGGACTACCAATGCCCCATCGAGCAGGGTCAAAGAAGTTGAAGTTTTCATTTGGATTGACTCCGGTTTAGTGCGCAGGCCACAACATGAGGTGCTCGACCATGGGGCCAAGCGCCAGCGCAGGCACGTAATTGAGCAGTCCGACCAGCAGCACCGTGCCGATCAGGAGCACCACAAACAGTGGGCCGTGCGTGGGCAGGGTTCCGGCAGTGGCAGGAAGGCGTTTTTTGGCGGCAAGCGCACCGGCGATGGCCAGCACCGGCACGATCACACCGAAGCGGCCAAACCACATCACCACGGCCAGCAGCACGTTGTAAAAAGGCGTGTTCACTGACAGACCGGCAAAGGCGCTGCCGTTGTTGTTACCCGCAGAGGTCAGCGCATACAGGATTTCGGAAAATCCGTGGGCGCCGGGGTTGGCAATGCCCGCGCGTCCGGCCTCTGACATGACCGTGATCGCTGCGCCGACCAGCACCAGAATGGGCGTGACCAGAATCGCCACTGAGGTCAACTTCATTTCGTGCGACTCGATCTTTTTGCCCAGGTACTCCGGTGTGCGGCCAATCATCAGGCCCGCAATAAACACCGCCAGAATGGCAAAGACCAGCATGCCGTACAGGCCGGTACCCACACCGCCAAACACAACTTCGCCCAACTGCATCATCACCATCGGCACCATGCCGCCCAAGGGTGTGAGCGAGTCATGCATGCCGTTGACTGCGCCGCAGCTCGCTGCTGTGGTGATGACGGCAAACAGGCTGCTGGCATTGATGCCAAAGCGCGTTTCCTTGCCTTCCATATTGCCGCCCGATTGCATACCACTCAGAGTTTGGTCCACGCCTTGCGCGGCCAGCAAGGGGTTGCCGGTCTGCTCTGCCGGTGTGATGGCAATAACTGCCACCGCAAACATCACCGTCATGGCGGCCAACACCGCCCAGCCCTGCCGCTTGTCACCGACCTCGGCACCAAAGGCAAAACACAGTGCGGCAGGAATCAGGAAGATGGAGAGCATCTGCAGAAAGTTCGACAGTGGCGTGGGGTTCTCATACGGGTGGGCGGAGTTGGCGTTGAAGAAGCCGCCGCCATTGGTGCCCAGCATCTTGATAGCCTCTTGCGACGCCACCGGACCCATGGGCAGAGTTTGCTTGTCGGTCGTGGCGTCTTCCATCACGGCAACACCCTTGGCATCGAGCACCGGCTGACCTGCTGCATCCACCTTGGGCTGCTGAAATTTGGTGATCTCTACCGTGCTCACGTCTTTGTATGCATCGAAGTTCTGAATCACGCCCTGCCCCACCAGAAATAAGGCGAACACAAATGACAGGGGCAAGAGCAGCCACAGCGTGATGCGCGTAATGTCGGCCCAGAAGTTGCCGATGACTGCCGTGGAACGGGCAGCAAAGCCGCGTATCAGCGCAAACACCACGGCAATGCCGGTGGCTGCCGAGAAGAAGTTCTGCACCGACAGCGCCAGCATCTGGGTGAGGTAGCTCATGGTGGACTCGCCACTGTAGCCTTGCCAGTTGGTGTTGGTCACAAAACTCACTGCCGTGTTGAAGGCCGAATCTGCAGACACTGCCGCCATGGCCGCGGGGTTGAATGGCAACACGGCCTGCAGACGCTGCAGCGCATACACCGCCAGCACGCCCAAGGCATTGAATGCCAGAAGCGCGAAGCTGTACTGTGTCCATTTCATGGACTGCTCGGGGGAGGTACCTGCCAGCCGGTAGAGCGGTGCTTCGGCCGCATGCATCCAGTTTGGCAGTCGACCGGCACACAAGCGTGCCATCCAAACACCTAAAGGCCAGGCAGCAATCAGGAGCATGATTAAAAAGAGGGCCAACAGGCCCCATGCAGCGCTTGTCATCAGAACTCCTCAGCGCAAAACAGCGCGTAAACCAGGTACACCAGCAGCAGCGCAGCACACATGCCACCTGCGCCATACAAGACGTGTAATAAGTTCATGGTCGCTCTCCGGCTGGTTTTTCCAGCTTGGCAAGTCCTTTGACCATCAGCACCAGGGCAAGCCAAAAGGCCCCTACCCCGACAAGAAATACCGCATCCATACTTCACCCCTTTTTGATTTAAGTGGCACAAGTGTGTTTTTTTACGTATAAAAGTGCTGTTGAGAATGCAAGCAGGGGTATAAAAAAAGCGTAAATAGCCTGCGTTGGCGTATTCTCAGACTTGGACGACGCCAAGGGGCGCGCTTAAAAATAAAGGTTCATGATGAGTAGTGACGAGCCGGCAACTTTGCCTGAGATTTCTATGGCAGCCGGAAAGTTTGACGGTTATGTCGTTTGTATCGGTGCGTCTGCGGGTGGACTGGATGCGCTGGAGCGGTTTTTTTCGGCATGCCCTATCGATACGGGCGCCGCATTTGTGGTGGTGCAGCACCTCTCGCCGGACCACAAAAGCATGATGAACACCCTGCTGTCGCGCCACACGCGTATGCCGGTGATCATGGTCGAAGAAGACATGCCCTTGCGCGGCAATTGCCTGTTTCTGATTCCGCCTGGCAGCATCATGCATGTCAGCCGTGGACATCTGCACCTCAAGCCCAAAAAGAGCCACGAATTTACACTGCCGATTGACATCTTCTTCTCTTCTCTCGCTGCGGTGTACGGCAAGCAGGCGGTCGGAATTGTGTTGTCGGGCACCGGCTCCGATGGCACACGCGGTGTCGCCGCTATCAGCGCAGCGGGTGGCTTTCTAATGGCGCAGGACCCGGAGTCGTCCAAGTTTGACGGCATGCCACGCAGCGCCATTGGCACCGGGCTGATGAACGCCGTGCTGCCGCCCGACGAACTGGCTGCACGCCTTAGGGCCTACCTGTGCAATGAGCCTTATGCCGAGGTGGTGGTGCCGGTCGTGGTAACTCCGCACTCGGCCTTGAGCCATGACGAGGCATTTTCAGAAATACTGCAACGGCTGTACCAGCTGGGCGGCATTGATTTTTCGGACTACAAGCCGGCAACCATTTTGCGCAGGCTCGAGCGGCGAATGCAGGTGCGACACACCATCGAATTGCGGCAGTATCTGGAACTGCTGGAGCAGGACCGCGACGAGATGCTGATTCTGCGCAACGAGATGCTGATTTCGGTGACGAGTTTTTTCCGCGACCCGGAAGCGTTTAATGAACTCAGCGAGCGAGTCATCGAACCCATGGTGGCGTCTTTCAGTACCGGCGAAACAATCCGGGTTTGGGTGGCCGGCGCAGCCACGGGCGAAGAGCCGTATTCCATTGCGATGCTGTTTCTGGAGGCGTTTGAACGCCACAAGCGCTGGCCGGCCCTGAAGATTTTTGCCACCGACGTGGACCACCAGGCCATCGAACGGGCGGGTGTGGGGCGCTACCGCGAATCGATTGCCGCGGAAATCTCTTCCGAACGACTGGAGCGGTTTTTCATTCACCAGTCGGGCGCCTACACGGTCAAGAACGAGCTGCGTCAATGCATTGTTTTTGCAAGGCAAAACCTGCTTTCGGATCCACCGTTTACAAAAATGGATCTGGCCGTATGCCGCAACACGCTGATCTACTTCAAGCCCCACGCACAGGATCGGGTGCTGCACGCCCTGCTGTATGCATTGAACGCGGGCGGAACGCTGTTTCTGGGCTCCAGCGAGTCGGTTGCGATGCTGACCGATGCACTCACGGTGTTAAATGCCAAACACAAGTTGTTTCACCGCACAGCGGACCGCATTTTGCCGCTGGTCGAGATGCGCCATAAGGCGCAACTTGGACACGGTGCGCTGCCTGTGGCGACAGTACGCAAAAAAATTGCCGTGCAAATACCTTCGGTCAGCGCCGCTGACATCGGCATTGCCACGCTGGTGTCGCAATATGCACCCCCTGCCATTGTGTTCAACGAATCCCAGGAAGCGGTACACCTGTTTGGCGATGTCAATCCGTTCATACAGGCCAAGTCCGGCTCGGCCAGCTTGGTAGTCAATCGCCTGCTGCTCGATACGCTAGTGCCGATTGCGTCGGCACTTCTCTACAAATCCATCAAAGACCAGTGCACCTTGCAATCGGATCCGGTGGAGGTGACATTGCGAAACAATCAGGTCAAACTGGTGAAGCTATCCGCGCACGCGTTGCGCAACGATGGCGTAGAACGCTTGACCATGTTGTGCTTCGAGACCGAAGACCGCTCCGAGAAGTGGGTCCGCACGCCGGTCGATGTGAACGCAGAAACCATGAGCCGCATGAACCTCCTGGAGCGTGAACTGAGCGCCACCCGCGAGAGTCTGCAAGCCACCATTGAGGAACTGGAAACCTCCAACGAAGAATTGCAGGCCACCAACGAAGAGTTGATGGCGTCCAATGAAGAGCTGCAAAGCTCTAACGAAGAACTGCAATCCGTGAACGAAGAGCTCAACACGGTCAACGCCGAGTACCAGGAAAAAATGCTGCTGTTGGGCAAAGTGAATGCGGACCTGGAGAGTATGGGACGCGCTGTGGCAGTGGCCACTGTGTTTGTCGATGTCGACATGCAAATCACGCGCTTCAGTCCGGATGCCGCCAGCGTATTTAAATTGCGCGACACCGATCTGGGTCGCCCTTTGGGGGATATTGCGCACAGCCTGAACTATCCGGCTTTGATCGACGACTTGCACCTCACCATGCAGTCAGGCAGGCCCAGCGAGCGCGAGGTCACGTCAATGGACGGCGGGAAAATCATGTTTGTGCGCATGCTGCCCTACGCCATTCCGTCCACCACGGGGCGCGGAGCAGTGCTATCGATTGTGGATGTGAGTGCCTATCATGACGTGCGGCGTCTGCAGTCGGTATTGGACTGCCTGCCCGAACACGTTGCAGTGCTGACACCGGACGGCACGATCACCATGGTCAACGCCGCATGGCGCAGGTTTTCTATGGCCAATGGCGATCCGGATTTGCAGCAGTCCGGACCCGGCTGCAACTACCTCAAGGCCTGCGAACCCACTACAGACAATGCGGACGGCGACCGCGCTGCCAGAGGGCTGCGCGCAGTGCTGGACGGCACCTTGCCCAATTTCTCGATGGAATACCCCTGCCATTCTCCAACGGAGGAGCGGTGGTTTGTCATGAACGTCGCACCCGTTCCCGGTCCCAACTTCGGTGCGGTGGTGAGCCACTTCAATGTAACGAACTGGTTTGCAGGAAAGAATCAATGAAGTCACTGGAACGGCAAGTTGATGAGTTGCGCGCGCGCGCGCAAGAGGTATTAGCCAAAGGCGAAGGCGCAGCGGACGCACCCGTGCTTGCGGTCGAAATGCATGACGCGATGCGCCTTCTGGAAGAATTGCGCATCTATCAAACCGAACTTGAGATTCAAAATCAGGACCTGCGTGCTGCACAACATGTGGCCGAACAAGCCTTGCGCAGGTACAAATGGCTGTTTGAGAATCTGCCGCTGCACGGGCTGATTGTGGACAAGCAAGGTTTTGTGGTGGAAGGCAATGCGTTCGCGCGCCAGGAGTTCGGCCTTCGCCAACAGGCGGCGCTGCAACGCAGATCTGTATACCAGTTATTTGATATGGATAGCAGAACCGGTCTGCACAACGCCCTTTCCGGCAGTGGTGCGCCCCGGACAACCATTGAATGCCAATTCGAGCACAAGGATGCGGATCAGATTCAGCAGACACAGCATATGCAGGCGTTTGTACTCTCCCTGCCGGACGCGGACACCCCGCAGGACCAGCGCCTGATATTGCTGGTGGACCATACGGCGCAGCACAGCTTGCAACTTAAGCACCACGCGCTGCAGCAAACACAGGCGGATCTTCAGGTCGAGCGCAATCGGCTCGACAATATTCTGGAGGGTACACGCGCCGCCACCTGGGAGTGGGACGTGCATTCCCGTGAGATTGAAATCAACGCTCGCTGGAAGGAACTGCTGGGATATGGCCCCAACGATTTGCTGAACCTGACACTGGACACCAAATGGGAGCTGGCACATCCCGAGGACGTCAAGCGGGCGCAGCAGATGCTGGTGGCCCACCTTGGAGGGCGCGTTGAGTTTTATGAATGCGAACTGCGCATGCGTCATAAGTCGGGCCATTGGATCTGGACCATTGACCGCGCCAGGATCGTTAAACGCGACGAAGATGGCCGGGCAATGCGGGTAGCGGGTACACAACTGGACGTGACCAAGAGCGTCGAAATGCGCCAGCGTATGGAAACCAGCTTTGCGCTGTTGTCCAACCTGACCCGCCAGCTCCCGGGCGTGCTGTACCAGTACCAGCAATTCACCGATGGGCGCTCCTGCTTTCCCTATGCCAGCGACGGCATGCGCCAGATATACGGCGTCTTTCCCACCGACGTGCGCGAAGATGCCTCCAGCGTATTTGCGGTGCTGCACCCGGACGACCTGCAGCGGGTGGCGGACTCGATTGCAGAGTCTGCCCGGACGCTCAAGCCGTGGATCTGCGACTACCGGGTCAACCTTCCCAACATAGGCACGCGCTGGCGTCACGGCACGGCGCAACCCGAACGCATGCATGACGGCAGTACTTTGTGGCACGGGTTTATCTCCGACATTACCGAGCACAAAGCAAGCGAAGAGCGCTTTTTGCAATTCAACCGGGACTTTGAAGCGTTTCTGGACCAAACCTCGGACTTCATTTATTTCAAAGACCGCCAAAGTCGTTTCCGTTTTTGCAGCCAGGCTTTGGCAAATATATGTGGATATGCAGATTGGCGCGCTATGCGCGGTCGCCACGATCTGGAAGTCTTTCCCGCAGAAACGGCAAAAATTTATCAGGAAGAAGAGATTCCTGTGCTGGAACACGGCTTGCCGTTGCTCAACAAAATTAATCCTTTCTTTGACGCGCAAGGTAACCGCGGCTTTGTACAAACCAACAAATGGCCGCTCTTTGATGCTGCGGGCACGGTGGTCGGAATTTTCGGCATCAGCCGCGACGTCACGGAGTCGATGCACTCCGATTCCCGATTGCGCATGGCTGCAGGGGTATTCACCCATGCACGCGAAGCCATCATGATTACCGAACCCGACGGAACCATTCTGGACGTCAATGATTCATTCACCCGCATCACGGGCTATACACGCGAAGAGGCGCTGGGCAAGAACCCGCGCATGCTCAATTCCGGTAGCCACAGTGAAGAGTTTTACCGGCGTATGTGGACCGCCATTGCCAACGAAGACCACTGGACCGATGAGATTTGGAACCGCCGCAAAGATGGCGAGGTGTACCCGGGCATGATCACTATCACGTCGGTGCGGGACAGCCATAGCCAGGTGAAGAACTACGTTTGCCTGTTCTCGGACATCACCTCACAGAAAAATCACCAGAATGAACTGGAACACATCGCCCATTACGACACGTTGACCGGTCTGCCCAACCGCGCGCTGTTTGCCGACAGGCTGGACCAGGCCTTGCTGCAAAGCCAGCGCCGCAACCGGGCGCTTAGCGTCATCTTTTTGGATCTGGACGGTTTCAAGTTGATCAACGATGCATACGGGCATGCCGCCGGCGATGAACTGCTGATCACGCTCTCGCAACGTATGAAAGCCGCCATGCGTGAGGGGGACTCGCTGGCACGCATAGGCGGCGATGAATTCGTCGCAGTGCTGGTGGATCTGGATCCGCATGACGACTGCATTCCGATACTTGACCGCCTGCTCGAGGCAGCCAGCACACCGGTCAACGTTCATGCCGGGCAGGGCCTGATTCCGGTACGGGTGTCGGCCAGCATCGGCATGACCAGCTATCCGCGTGATGGTGTGGACGGCGAATTGTTGATGCGCCATGCCGATCAGGCCATGTACCTGGCCAAACAAAGCGGCAAGAACCGCTACCACTTGTTTGATGTGGACAAAGATGTGGTGGTCCAGTCCCAACGCGAAAGAATTGAGCAGTTACAGCGCGCGTTGCACGACGGCGCCTTGGAGTTGTATTACCAGCCCAAGGTCAACATACGCACCGCCAAGGTCGTAGGCCTCGAAGCGTTGATCCGTTGGAACCATAGCGAGCTGGGCGTGCTGTCGCCAGGGTTGTTTTTGCCCTTGGTGGAGCACCACCCGCTGGGCATTGCCATTGGTGAGTGGGTCATTGATTCGGCCTTGCAGCAAATGTGCCGCTGGAAAGATCAGCAGCTAAGTATTCCTGTTAGCGTGAACGTGGGCCCGCTGCAGTTGCAACAGCGGAATTTTCCGGAAAAACTGCAGGAAATTCTGGCGCGTTACCCGCAATTGCCGCCAGCCAGCCTGGAGTTGGAGATTCTGGAAAGCAGCGCCATGCAGGATGTGCAGGCCGCCGCCCACGTGTTGCAGGCGTGCCGCGCGCACGGCGTACTGTTCTCGCTGGACGATTTCGGTACCGGCTATTCCTCGCTGAATTACCTGAAGCACCTGCCGGTTGATACCGTCAAGATCGATCAGGGCTTTGTGCGCGACATGTTGTCCGATCCCGACGACCTGGCCATTGTGGCCGGTGTGATCGGCCTGGCAGCAGCCTTTGGCCGCCACATAGTTGCCGAAGGCGTAGAAACCTGTCAGCATGCGCAAAAGCTCATGCATTTGGGTTGTGATGTCGTACAAGGCTATGGCATCGCTCGCCCTATGCCAGCGCCCTTGGTGCTGGAATGGGTACATCAATACAAGGGACAGGAACATCCAAGTTAATTCGCGCATGGACAAAGCCACGTTACCGCCCGAACCGGCCAAGAAATTCCGCCTGGTCCGTTATTTCGCGCTGACCAGTTCGGTTGGCGTGCTGCTGGTGCTGGCACCGTTGATCTATTTCTACCGTGAATTTGCGACAGAAGCGTTGGAAGCACATGAGACACACGACAACGTTGCCATTGCGCGGATTTTTGCCAGTACCTTATGGCCGAAATACTCCACGTATGTGAAGAGTGCCCACGCGCTGAACACGGAGAGTTTGCGTACAAACCCTGAAGTGCCACTAATCCGTGCGGATGTGCTGCGACAGATGTATGGCCTGTCGGTTGTAAAAGTCAAAATTTATGACCTGCATGGCATGACAGTTTTCTCCACCGACGAAAAGCAGATCGGGGAAGACAAAAGTGACGACGATGGTGTGCAAGACGCTATTGCAGGCAAGGTGGTGAGTGAGATTGCGTTTGAGAACCAATTTGATGCGTTTGAAAAGGTCATCAACGATCGCAACCTTATTTCCAGCTATATCCCGATCCGCACTGACGACAGTTTGCCGCCCGAAGGTGTGTTCGAGGTGTACTCCGACGTTACGGACTATGTGGCGGATTTGGAGAAGACCTCCTGGGAAATTGTGGGCGTGGTGCTGGGCAGTCTGGCACTTCTGTATGGTTTCCTGTTTGCGATCGTTCGCCGCGCCGACCAGACGCTACAGGCGCGCGCGCGCGAGGTGGACATGGCGCACGAGGCAGTGCTGGAACACCACGCTCTGCATGACCGCCTGACAGGTCTGCCTAATCGCCAGAGCCTGTCCCGGCAACTCGATACTCTGATTGAGTCACTGCAGGAACGTGCGCAGAAATGCGCTGTGTTGTGCCTGGGACTCGACGGATTCAAGGAAATCAACGACTCGCTGGGGCATGAATTGGGCGATGCAGTCCTGATAAAAGTCGGAACCCTGTTGCAAGACGCATTCGGCGAAGGCCACATTGCGGCCCGCTTGGGTGGAGATGAATTTGTCGTCACAGTGACCGGGTTTGATGGTGCGTTGGAAGTGGAGCGCCTCGTTCAGGTGATCGAGCGCGTGCAGCGAACCATTGCACAAAGCCCTGTCGAATCCAAAGGCAGTAACCTGACCATTACCGCCAGCGTCGGCGTGGGTATTTATCCCGATGATGGTCGTAACGTAGCAGAACTGCTGCAAGCAGCCGATGTGGCTTTGTCACACGCTAAGAAGAAGGGCCGCAATAGCTACCAGTTTCACACGGCGGGCATGAATGACCGCGCTTTGGAAATGCTGCTGGTCGAGCGCGATCTGCGTCGCGCTTTGGATGAAAACGAGTTTGTTCTTTATTACCAGCCAAAAGTGGATATGCGCAGCGGACACATTACCGGCGCAGAGGCACTGATCCGCTGGCAGCACCCGACGCGTGGTCTGGTCGGTCCGGGGCAATTTATTGCATTGGCCGAAGAGCGTGGCCTGATTGTGGCGCTAGGCCTCTGGGTCATGCGCGAGGCCTGCAGGCAAAGCGCGCAGTGGCAGGCATCCGGCATGCAGGCTTTGCCCATTGCCATCAATTTATCGGCAGAGCATTTCCGGCAAGCGGCCCTGCTGTCCGACGTTCAGCAAACTCTGCTGGAACACTTGCTGCCCGGCGATTGCCTGGAGCTCGAACTCACCGAGAGTTCGATCATGCAGGACGCCGCAGCCACCATTTCCACCATGGACCAGCTTAAACAAGCGGGGGTATTGCTGGCACTGGACGATTTCGGCACGGGCTACTCCAGTCTTAGTCAACTCAAGCGACTGCCGCTTGACCACCTTAAACTGGATCAGTCGTTTGTGCGAGGTCTGCCAGCCGATGATGACGATATGGCAATCTGCAACGCCATCATCGACATGGGCCACGCGCTGGGCTTAAAGGTGATAGCCGAAGGCGTAGAAACGACAGACCAACTTGCCGTGTTGCGGGGACTGGGTTGCGATGTAGGGCAAGGGTTTTTGTTTGCCCGTCCCATGCCGTCCGATGCGTTTCTCGCGTTTGTCCTGCTGCATGAAGGGGATGCTGCAACGGCTTTTGGATCGTTGTAGCACCGCCCCTTCACACCGTTACTCGTCCGGATCGACGTACTCTTTGGGCAGGTGGTGGGCAATACCTTTGTGGCAGTCGATACAGGTCTTGCCTTCTTCCTTCGCAGCCATGTGCTTCTTATAGGGCGTCTGCTTTTGCAACTCGGCGCTCATGGCTTCAAAGCTGTGGCAGTTGCGGCATTCCTGCGAGTTGTTTGCCTTCATGCGAGACCATTCGTGGCCCGCCAGCTCCATGCGTTTGGCCTCGAATTTCTCTTTGGTGTCAATGGCGCCGGTAATTTTGCCCCACACCTCAAAGGCAGCCTTGGCCTTGCGAATCATTTTGGGGCCCCACTCCCGTGGCACGTGGCAATCCGAGCAAATGGCACGCACGCCGGTGCGGTTGCTGTAATGGATGGTCTCTTTGTATTCCTGGTACACGTTGTCACGCATCTCATGGCAGGTTGTGCAGAACTCCAGCGTGTTGGTCATCTCCAGGCCGGTGTGGAAGCCACCCCAGAAAATGATACCTAAGGTAAACGAAAGCAGCCCGATGGCCAGCACCGAATATTTGGCACTGGGCTTTTTAAGTACATTCCAGACGCGCCGCAGCATACCGGGGTTAAGTGGGTCCATGATGAAGTTCCTGGAAGTAAGAGTCCTAAAGGCTCAGAAGTTGTAGATGTAAGACACGGAGAATAAATTGGCCGTGTAGTTGCTTGCGCTCTGATTGGTCGGCATGAGGGCGGTGGGGCTAGAGCCGTATTGCAAACCGTTGTAGTAGTAGTCGGTGCTGTGCAACATCTGGTACATGTAGCCTACAGAGAAGCTGGACTTCTTGTCCACCTTGTAAATGCCGGTTACTTTGAGCGTGATCACTTCGCTGGTAATGTCGGGCAGTGCTCCGCAGGACAAAATGCTCGATGAGTAGCAGTAGGCGGATGGGATTGTCGTTGGGGTTTCGCTGGACTTGCCGTTGTAATTGAGCGCGGTCGAATAGTTGGTGCCGCCCGATGAGTAACTCACGTCGCCCAGCAATTCAAGCTTGCCGCCGGCCAATCCGCCTTGCTTCAAGTTCAGGCCGATCGTGGTGTCGTCATCACGCAAGTAGTTGCTCCAGCTGCTGTTGGGCGGAACACTAATCTTGTTAGCCCCGGCGGCACTGGCCGCAGCATTCTGCTTGTCGGTCAGGTCCCGCTGGCGGTGCTGTTGGGTGATGTAGGCCGAGACCGCACCGTTTTCAGAGTAGTTGTAGGTGGAGTCCAGGTTTGCGCTCCAGCTTCCACCGGCCTGCACACCATAATTAGAACCATACTTGTCATCGGTGAACTTGGCGCTGGCACCAAAGGCCAATTTTTCGCTGGCTTGCAAGGCGGCGCCGAGCTTGAGCAATTGTTGCTGGCGTGATGCATCAAAGTAGGGATAAAAGCCGCGGAAGTCGCCGCCGTTTTGGCCACGCACCAGCAAGGCGGAAGCAACCGTCGGGTCCACGTTGCCGTTGGTACTGATGAAAGCGGCGATGGCATTGGGGTCCGAATTGGTTTTGCGGTCGCTAAAGCTGTAGCCGACATTCAGGTTTAAGTCCTCGTTAGCCTTGACGCGGTAGGTGGCACTGACTTTGTCGTCAGCACTGTCCGTGGCAACCACGCAATTGGTACCTGCAGGGTAGTTGACCACGCCTGCCACGTATGAAGTCACCAGTGTGGTACTCAGTTTGTTGGCAGTACCGGTTGCATAGTTGTTGCACCAGCGTTTGACATCTTCGCGGGTGTAGGCCAGATTAACACGCTGTGCTTTATCAATGCGATAGTCGCCGGCAAATTCCATAACCGTCTTGCGGTTGCTCAGCGGCGTATTCGGATAGAAAGCAGCGTTGCTGGCGCTGCCGCTGATGGCGTTGAAGTTGTAGATGTCCGACGCTGTCTGGTTATCGCGCTGGTCATACTTGATGCCGGCCGACAGCAGCAGGTCCCGCGTCGTCTGGTCTGTGAGCTTCAGGTCGCCATGGGTATTGACCACCAAACCATCAAGCGATGTCTTTGCGTTGCCCGGTGCGGTGTTGCCGGCGATGTACATTGCGGAATCCACCACAAACGGATCGTTCTGTGTATTGCGCCCATAGGACAGGGAGCCTGTCAATTTGGTCTTGGGCGAGAACTTGTAGCCGCCCGCCAGACTCAACTGATGAAAGTCATTGCTGGGCATGGTACTCATGGTCTGCAAGGTGCTGGCCGTGGCGTAGGTCTGAAAGATCACACGATCGGTGCCTTCCTTAAAGTACGAACCAAAGTACGACAGCGTCATATTGGCTTGGTCACCCGTCCAGTTCGCAGCCAGATTCAGGGTATCGGTCTGGTAGTTGGTGGGGTTGGGAAGAATGGAAACCACCTCGCCCGAGGCTCCACCGATACCGGCTGAACCGAACGACATCAATTTCGCACCGGACTGGTTCAGATGGTTGAAGTCCATCTTGAAATCCCAACGCGAACCCAGGTTGTAGCCTGCATTGAGCGAAGTGTTCTGGCGTGTGGTATTCACGTCCAGGTTGTGCAGCGCATTTTTTTGCGTGGAGTTCAAGGCATTGGTATTGGCAGCCAGGCCAAAGTTCGCCGGCAGCGTGAATGTGCTGCCGCCGTTAGTGCCGCTGTAGGGGGTCTGGTAGGTGTCTGACAGGTTGTGCTGCAAGGCGTCATAGCCTATGCCAAAGCTCCATACGCCCTGGTTGGCTGCATTGGCGTTGAACTCGCGTGAGGTCGTTCCCAAATCATTGGCGCGGAACTGCCAGCGGTAAGTGCCGCCCTCTTTGGTGTAGGCGTCACCGCCCCGAATGTTGACGTTGGCTATTGGGTAGACACCCACCTTGTCAATACCGTTGTACTGCCCGAATTTAGCGGAGCTGACGGGCATATTGCTGACGCCCACCTCCAGCGTACTGACGGGCTGCGTGAGGGCCAGCACATCTTCGCTTTGTGCACGTCCAGCCAGGGGCATGCCCATAGAGACCAGAAGTGCGGCTTGCAATGCAAGGGTAAGTGTACTTAAGCGCGGAATCATTTGATTGGCTTTCATGATCAAACCTCTTCAATCACCGTTGGAAGTAGCCGCCAGCCGGGCTATTGGAGCCGTGGACCTGGCGGTGGCAATTCATACAAGCTGCACCCACCAGATTCTTGCTGGGGTACTGCACAGCGCCAGCCGGAGTCTTGGTGGACAAACCACCCTGGTAACCGGCAGCGTTGGGCCCTGCAGGCGTGTTGCTGGCATGTGTACCGTCATGGCACTCCTGGCACAGGAACGGTGGCCGCGACTTCAAAAGTGGCGTGATGTTCGAGCCGTGCGGTGTATGGCAGTTGGCACAGTCTTCTGTCACGGGCTGGTGCTCGAACAGGAACGGTCCGCGTTTCTCAGCGTGGCACTGGTAGCAAGTCTCAGTCACCGTGTTCTTCTTCAGCAACTTAGGACCGGTAGAGCCGTGCGGGTTGTGGCAATCGGAGCAGACCACCTTGCCCTCTTCGATCGGGTGGTGCGACATCTTTTTGCTGTCGGCGCGCTGTTCTTTATGGCAAGCAAAGCAGACTTCGGTTTGCGTTTTCTTGTCGAGCAGCTTGTCTTTAGGACGGTGCACTACGTGGCAGTCATTGCAGGCAACACCATTGGCATCGTGCTGTGCGCCATCCCAGTTGTTGCGCTTGCCGCCTTTGTGGCAGACCAGGCACTGTGCGGCACGTTCCTTGTTGTCAGTGCGCTCATAGACGCCCTTTTTAAACACCACATCGGGTGCCGGACGGCCCTTGCCTTCGGTATCACCCTTCAGGTGATCCGCACTGGCACCGTGGCAGGACTGGCAGGTCGGGGTGCGCGCGTCGCCGCGCACGCCATGCTTGGTTTGGTAAATCGACAGGATGGGAGCGTTCTCACTCTCATCATGGCACTTGGTACAAAGGGCGTCTTTGGCCAATGCCTCTTTGGCAACAACCTGCGCCGGGCGATCCCCAAGCTCAGGCAGCTTGCTATCCCCTGTCGCTGTTTGTGAAAACGCAAATGTCGAAGCCGTTAACAAACAGGCGACGATGATGGACTGTATGCCTTTCATGGCCAACCCTTTCCCAAAAATACTGATGTCAGTTAAACCGGGCCAAAAAACTTATTGCGACAAAATCCACTCGACCAAGTTCTTGATCTGTGCCATGTCTTTTGGAGGCGAGGTCTTGACGACCTTGTGCTCCTCTTCATGGCCATCGGGGAACTTCGCCTTCTCACCGGAGGTGACGTGTTCGATCAGGCGCGTTTCAGCGTTGGCCTTTCCACGGTACTTTTCGGCCACCTTGTTGTAGGCCGGACCGTCTTTGTCTTTGTCAACGGCGTGGCATTTGAAGCAATTGTTTTGGCGAGCCAGCGACTTGGCGGCTTCGGCGTCGACGGCCCATGCGGAGGGCGCGAATGCGGCTGCCAAAGTGGCTGTTGCCAAACCGACTAAAACTGTACGTGATGTTGAGACCATAGCGTTCACCTTAAGTTGACGTTAAACAGATACCGTGCGCCCATACGCACTTTTTACTAACTCAATTTTCCTGAAACGGGGCCGACTGCGATATAGGCGGAGGCTGAAACTGGTCATAGGAAAATTCCTATTTGTTGAAGCTGGTCGACTGTTTTACAGCGTTGATTCATCCAGCAGCTTGTGGTCCATCGCGTAACGCACCAGATCCACGGGACTGCTCATGTTCATCTTGTTGAGGATATGGGTCTTATGGGTACTGACCGTCTTCACACTCAGGGAGAGTTCATCGCCGATGGAGGTGAGGCGCACACCCCGGACAAGGCGGCTGAACACCTCGAATTCCCGGTCGGTGAGCAAAGTGTGGGGCATTACCTCTTTATGCGGTGACGCATCGGTGGCCAGCAGCTCGGCCACCGTGGGACTGATAAACACACCACCGAACGCAACCTTGCGCATAGCCGGCAGCAGCAAGTCGGTGTCACCCTCTTTCGAAAGGTAACCGGAAGCACCGGCGCGGATTGCGCGCACCGCATATTGTTCTTCATGGTGCATGCTAAACACCAGTATGGGCAGGCGTGGGCACTCGGCATTGACCATGCGGATCAGTTCCAGACCGTTTCGGCCTGGCATGGAGATATCCAAAACCAGCAAACTCCAAGCGCGTGCGCGCACTTGCTCCATGACCGCATTGCCATTGGCTGCTTCGCCGGCGACCACCATATCTTCTGTATCGGCCAGAATTTTCTTCAAGCCATCACGGATGATGGCGTGGTCATCGGCTACTAATACTTCGAGTTTCATAGCGCTTTCTCCATTGATTTTTGCGGGGCGAGCTTGACGGTCACTTCGACCGTTGTGCCCCTTCCTTCGTGGCTAAGTATTTGAAAATTTGCGCCATTAGCGCTGCATCGCTCACGCATGCCGACTACGCCGATACCGTCATGTCGAGGCGCCGTGGAAAAGCCTTTGCCGTCATCCCGTATGGTCAGCTGCAAGGTCTCGCCTTCCATCACCAGGCCGATATGAACGCTGCTGGCATTCGCATGACGCACAACATTGGTCAGGGACTCCTGAACAATGCGAAACAAGGCGGTGGCCAGCTTTTCGTCCTTAACCAAGCCGGCCGCAGGCAAATCAAGTTCGATCTTCAGGTCGCTGTATTTTGTAAATTCAGAGGTCTGCCATGTCAGCGCCTGTCCGAAGTCCAGGTCATCCAACACGCGGGGCCGCATTTCCGCTGCGATGCGCCGCACCGAGGTGATAGCGGTGTCCAGCTGCTGGCGCATTTCCTCCAGTTGGTGTGCCGCGGTGGCACGCCCTTCCTTGATACGGCTGCTGAGCCAGGAGAAGCCGAGTTTGAGGCCAGTGAGCTGCTGACTCAAGTCATCGTGCAACTCTCCCGAGATGCGTTTGCGCTCTTGCTCGCGCACTTCCTGTTGCGAAGCGGCCAAGGCACGCAACTGGATGTTGGCCTGATGCAAATCCGCCTCAATCCTGCGCTGCTCGGTGACGTCCCGAAATACCAGCGTTGTCTGCGTGGAGCCCGCGATTTCGGTATGCGACAGTGTGGACTCGATTGGAAATTCGATACCGTCGGCTCTGTACCCCGAAATCTTCATTGGCGAGCGCAAGGACACAGGCATGCGCTGCACACCGTGCTTAACGGGTATGAGTATCTCCAGCGATTGCCCCAGAACCTGCGAAGCACTGCGCTCAAACATTGCCTCGGCAGCGGGGTTAAAGAGGACGATGCGATCTTCCCCGTCAATGGCCACTATGGCATCCATCGCTGCGTTGATGGTGTGTTGGTAACGGTTATTGGCAGCATCCAGAGCGGAGCTCAGTGCCGCTTTGCGCTTGAGCTTTTCCACCAGGAAAAGTGCCACTAGTGCGGTGAATACACACACCAGCAAAGCGCCGAGTCCGATCGGTATGGCCGTTTCGCGCCAGGAGGCAAGGCTCAAGTCCACGTCATCTGTAACACCGATAAACAGTGGAAAGCCGGTCAGGCGCCCCAGTGTGAACCACTCCCGCCCCCCATCGCCACTGCGATGCTCGATGTTGCGGATCTCATGGTCCGCACTGGGCAGCGTTTCATGGGTCAGTTCCGGCACTTGGGTGCCAATCAGGTTTTCGCGATGCGGCAGGCTGGCAATGAGCGTTCCGTCGGAAAGATAAATTCCAATCGGACGTGCATAGTCAATTTGCATTGCACTGTAGGTCTGCTCAAAGTCCACGATGCCCATGGTGGCAACAACGACACCGCGAAGGCTTCCATCGGCTTCGTACAGAGGGCGCGAAATATTCAGCGTCCAGGCATTGTCGCGACGGCTGCGAACCGGCTTGTCAATGAACAACCGATCAGTATGCCCTTGCAGGAAAACATTGAAATAGGTGCGATCCTGCACCGAGGCGTTCAGTGGTGAGTCAGGGCGCGATGAATTGATTACGTGGCCG
This sequence comes from Comamonadaceae bacterium, assembly GCA_947373605.1. Taxonomy (GTDB): domain Bacteria; phylum Pseudomonadota; class Gammaproteobacteria; order Burkholderiales; family Burkholderiaceae_C; genus Allorhodoferax. Next base: position 23,456 of record CANBYM010000005.1, on the reverse strand, counting down.
TTGCTGTCCACGATAAAAAGTGTGCGCAAATGGCGCAAGCCCGAAACCCGCGAACTGAGCAACAAACTGACCGGACCGCTGTCGAGCGCAATTTTTCTGCCAAATGAAGTCATCAGTCGCTCTTGAACCCCCCGCAGCGTCAGGTCCGTGCTGGCCAGGCTTTGTTCTGTTTGCTCCATCAACATGCGGGTCACACTGATGGTTTCCAGCTTGGCGTGATTGAGCTCCCGGACGCGCAAACTCCACAACAGGAAGCTCACTGACATAGTTATGGCCACGATCGTGAGCGCCGCTAGCAGCGCAACATACCTTACTGAACGTAACGACGTGGATTCCATGCTCTGATTGGACAGTAGACCAATCCACCACTACTTGCGCTAGGTCACATAGTGTGCGATTTACTGCGCAGTTCAGGCAAGCCGGTATTCACCGTACAAACCGTCCCCTATGGGGCGGGCCGGACACTTGCGCAGGAACTCCGCGATCTTGGCATCTTCACCTTTGATGTGATCAGATAACCATTGGTGTAAGTAGTACAGGAGATCTTCGGGAAATTCGGTGCGGTGCCGTATCTTGGAGAATTCCACCTGCAGTTCAACCAACAAGGCAAGGTGCAACTTGGAGTGGTCTTGCACATCGGGGTAGCCGATCTCGTGCATCAAGTTTTGCTCACTAACGAAATGAAATTCAGCGAACTTTTTAACTTCTAGCATGATCCGCTGAATCGTCTGCTCGGATTGTTGCATTTTGATCGCGATGTCCAGCTTTCGGCACAACATCATCAACATGCGGTGCTGCGTGTCAATCAACACATTGCCAATCGCAAGTTCGTCACTCCATTGAATAAACATCCATATGCTCCTGTCAATGAACCAAGCGGCACCGCTGCGCTGCAACGTTCAATATCGCGTTGAATTGCCGGGTGACAGCTCTGCACGCTGGGTGTCACCCTCAAACAAATAGTCCGCGAGCCGGGCATCGGCCTCGGGAATGTGAAAAAGGGCCCAGTGCCCCATGAAGTTTTTGAGTTCCAGCTTATCCAGCGAATCCCCGGAAATATGGCCGCGCAGTGCGGCGAGTCTGTCTATCAGGTGCTTGTGGGAAATAACGTGCTGGTCATATTCTGGAAAGTGGTGCTCCAGCATGAGTGCTTCTTCGTAGGCAAAATGGCTTTGCGTATATTCGTACAGGCTTTGAGCACAGTCCAACAATTCGCTCTTTGAGTCCGCTGCCAGAAATCGGTTGGCCAATTGAAACAGGTATTTGTGCTGATGGTTGATCTGCTCGTCTGCAATGTTGTAACGGGCATCCCATTCGATACGCATATAACCTCCCCCGATAGCGGTTGAACCAATCACCCGCTTTTATACGAATATAGACCTTGGCAAATCCAAAACCTTGATATTTGTCAACACTTTCACTACCGGTCCGGCACAGCGCAGTTCTCACCACACAGCAAGGAATTTGCCAAACTGCTAGGCTCAGGCCATTGCATTGATCTGAAGGACTGCCTTGAAATACCGACTCCTTGGCCGCACCGGCCTCTATGTTTCCGAAATGTGCCTGGGGACCATGACCTTTGGTGACCAGGGTTTCTGGAAAATTATGGGTGCTCTCGGACAGGATCAGGCAACCGGACTGGTGAAGCAGGCGTTTGATGCGGGTATCAACTTTATTGACACCGCAAATGTGTATTCGCTGGGTGTGGCCGAGACGCTGACCGGAAACGCCATCAAGACACTGGGGCTACCGCGCGATGAGCTGGTCATTGCAACCAAGGCATTTGGTGTCATGAACGAGAACAAGATCAATGCGGCGGGGCATTCGCGCTACCACTTGATGAACGAACTCGACGCCAGCCTGAAGCGCTTGCAACTTGACCATATTGACCTGTACCAGCTTCACGGCTTTGACCCCGTTACGCCCTTGGAAGAAGTGCTTTCCACGCTCAACGATATGGTGCGCAGCGGCAAGGTGCGCTACATCGGCCTTTGCAATTTTGCGGCATGGCAGATCATGAAAGGCCTGGCTATTTCCGAGCGAAAAGGCTGGTCCCGTTTTGAAAGCGTTCAGGCCTACTACACGGTGGCTGGCCGAGATCTGGAACGCGAGGTCATTCCACTTTTGCGAGACCAACAGTTGGGCTTAATGGTCTGGAGCCCGTTGGCGGGCGGTCTGCTGAGTGGGAAATTTTCGGCAGAAGGCGCCGCACCCGGCGGCACACGGCGTGCCGTCTTTGACTTCCCGGTGGTCGACAAGCCGCGCGCTTTCCAAATCGTGGATGTGATGCGTCCGATTGCACAACGCCATCAGGTCACAGTAGCACGGGTCGCACTGGCCTGGCTCCTGAGCCGCAAGACCGTGAGCACGGTCATTGTGGGTGCCAAAACGCCCGAACAACTGGCGGACAATTTGCAAGCCTCGCAGCTTGTGTTGACGAGTGAGGATTTGCAGGCGCTTGAAGTGGCAAGCGCGCTTCCGCCGGAATACCCGGGTTGGATGCTTGAGCGGCAGGGGCAGTTCAGAGCGACGCCGCCGACTGCACACGCCTGATGAGCATGGCCTCAAAGGCGTCAAATGCCTTTTGCATGACCGGGGGCTTGTAGGGATACAGCTCTACCGAGTCCTGAGCGTGCACCAGGCCTCGCGAGTCCACTTCAAAGATCAGGAGTCTTCCGTCTGCTAGCTCGGCGCAGTCAATGGTTACATAGTCCAAGCCCAACTGCAGCGCAGTGGCTTCAATTGGTCGCTGGTACTTCGAGGCAAAACCCGTGTCAAAAGTTTGCATGAGTTGCGCTTCCTCTTCGCGTTTGTCCGCGGAGGTATCCATGCCTGCGGAGAGGTAATGAACAATCCAGCTGTCCGAAATCGCCAAGTGGCAGATGTAGGGCTTTCCCTCTATCAGCACAATCCTTATTTTCCTGAACTTACCATCCGGCGATTGGTAGTCGATGTACTGCGCAACGTAATACTCAGCAGCCGTAACGCTTGCGAAATAGTGTGCCAATTCGAGCGCGTCGTTGACACGGGACATGCCGTTTCCGCCGTGCGTATCAATCGGGCGGATCGTGACCGGAAATTCAAACCGGCAATCTTCTCCTACACGATGTCGCCAGGTCCGAGGGACCAATAGACCCTCGATGTCTTTCAACAAGCGGTAGCACGTATCCCGCGCACAGTGCTGAATTTGTGAAGGAGGATTTAGGACGGGGCGAGGCCAATCGTCCACGATACGGCCGACCTGGCTGAGCAGCGCTGCACTTTTGTCCCCCTCTCCGATGGCCACGAATGCAATGTCATGATCTGGAAGGGTGGCGGGCAGGTCATCGCCGGGACGAATGAACAGCACATCCAAGCGGACTCCGGTATTTTCAATGAGGAGATCCAACGGTGTGTTGTCCAGCATATTGCCCGGGCCCATGATGGCGAGCAAGCGGACCTTGGGAATGTCCGGCCCTTTGATACGGTAGAGGCGACGATGCTCAAGTGCCATTGCCTGCATTTCCAGCGCAAACGAACTCTGGTCCAGCGCCATCCCTACATAAAACATTTGCAAATAGCTGTTGGCAGCGTCGTTGCTTGAAGCCACCTGCGCAACCATGTCTGTAAGCGCTGTTGGCGCCATGCGCAGCAATGCGGGCAGTCCCTTGATGGGAACCATACCTATTTCCTCAAGAACCACGGTTTTTACGCTCCGTCGTTGAGCTCCCGCAACTGGAATTCCCGCAAATCAGCGGGCATTTGCAAGGTTTTGCGATCCCAGCCTTCCAATTCAATGATTTTGAGAAGACATTCCTGTAGCACGCTGTGCGCAGCCACGGCCGCGTTTGCAATTTCCGCATGCACGGTCTTGTTGGCTTTGGGCGAAACCATGCACCGCTGCTGGTAGCGGTGCAACTCGCGCACGGTGCGCAGCGTGGTCGCAACTTGGGCAGGACAGGCGCACATATAAATCATGGCCTGTTCGATCACTGTGCCGATTTCGGCATCCGTGAATAATTCTTCGTACATATGGTGCATTGCATCTCCCAACAATTCCGTACATCTGCACACTATTGCGTACGGTATCGCTTACTTGCTTAAGGATTGCTTAAGGCGAAAGCGCTCTGGGTCATGTTACGCGCAGATCAGCCGATAACTCACAAATAACTACTTAAGGAATACCATGTCCGCTATCTCCGGCGTCACCGCCGTCAACATCCCACTGCCTACAGGCAAAGTCGCAGGGGCAGGGGCAGATGCCGACGGCGATAACGACGGAACGGCAGCGACCAAAACTCCGGTCCCCGCACCACAAACAGCCGCAGTTTCAAATCCGACGCCAAGCACTGGAAACAACGTCAATACTTACGCTTGAACTGGCGATGTATTCTTAGAAATACCTTGCAGCATTTCTTGAATATCAACAGCCTTAAACGGCTTACTTAAAAACCGGTCCATGCCGGCCTCGGCGCACGCGGCACGATCCGCGGGCATCGCGTTGGCCGTGATGGCAATAATGACGACCGGCTTGCGACCTGCAGTCTTTTCGAACTCCCGGATGCAGCGCGTTGCTTCAAGTCCATTCATGACCGGCATTTGCATGTCCATAAACACCACATCAAACTGCTTCTCCATCACAGCCTGTAGCCCGGTCTGGCCGTTCTCCGCCAGCGTTACCTTATGGCCTTCGCGCTCAAGCAACTTAATGGCCAACAATTGATTGATCGGGTGGTCTTCTACTAGAAGTATATCCAGCACACATTCAGTCTTCGAGTCAGATCCTGCGTCCGATAGCGATGGCGCTGCGTTGGTCACCGGCACTGGTGGCGACAAGGATGGCTGATCTGTAAGCGGGCGTAGGTTCAAGGTGAAATGAAAGGTGCTGCCCTGGCCCGCCAAAGACTCCAACCAAATAGAGCCACCCATCATGTGCACCAGTTTGCTGGAGATGCTCAAGCCCAAACCCGTGCCACCGAAATTGCGTGTAGTAGAGCTATCCGCCTGGGTGAAGGCTTCAAAGATCAGGTTTTGCTTGTCCTTTGGAATGCCGATTCCCGTATCTTGAACGCGAAAGTGCAGCAGCGGCGAATAGATTCCATCAGCTTCAATCAAGAGCCGAACCGTGCCACGTTCGGTAAATTTGATGGCGTTTCCAATCAGGTTGGTAATCACCTGGCGTATGCGGCCCGGGTCACCGGCATAGTGAGTTGGCATACCTTCTTGCAGTTCCAATTCCAACTGTAATTGCTTATCTATGGCACGCATGCGCAATGGCAAGAGCATCTGTTCGATCGTATCGTGCAATGAGAACGGAATCGTCTCAATCGCCAGCTTGCCTGCTTCAATTTTCGAGAAGTCAAGAATATCGTTGATCACCACCAACAATGATTCCGAAGACTGCTTAACGGCCTGCAAGTAGGTGCGCTGCTGCGCCGTCAACGAGGTATCCAGAACTAGGTCAGTCATACCCATAATACCGTTCATCGGGGTACGGATCTCATGGCTCATGTTGGCAAGGAATTCACTCTTGGCGCGGTTGGCGACCTCGGCAGTGTCTTTCGCCTCAGTAAGCTCACTGACACGATCATGGATGGTGCGGGACATGACATTGAACGCGACGCCCAGTTGCCCCAACTCATCGGGCCCCTCTTTCACTGGTGCAGGGGTCAGGTTGCCGGAAGCTACGTCGTTACTGGCGCGCGTCAGTTCAGCAAGATGACGCGTCATCCAGAACACCAGGCCGGACAACAGCACAAATGACATCAGCAACTCGACCATCGCAATCAAGGAACCCTGGGTCAGCAGTGCTTGTCTGGCAACCAGAATATTGGACATGTCCAGCCCGAATTGGATGTTTCCCATAGGCTGTTGAAACATCAGAATTTCGTTTTTTACGTGGTAAACCGGATCCACTTTGAGCTTGTCTACGTCAAGCTGTGTATCCGGAGTAGGCAATGGAACACCGGCCTTCCAACCACTGCTGGCAACGGGATTCCCCTGCGCATCACTGACCAGCAGATATTTGACGCCGCTGTTGCTCAGACTCTCATCCAGCACCGATTGCACCGTTGCATAGTCGCGTTGGGCTAGTGGTGCGACGATGGCCGCCGTCAGCACCGGCGTGATCTGCCGCGCGTGCTGCGTAACTTGCTCGAACATGTATTTGTTCACAAGGCGAAGGCTGTTGGACACCAACAGCGTCAGCATCACCAGCTCGATTAGAACTGCCGCCAGCAGCAACCTTCCTCGAACGGAACTCAGCGTAAGGGGCATTCTTGTCATCGTGTTTCAGCGCAGGCTTTGCCGGACCTCTTTTGCAAAGGGCTCCATGACCTCCAGTTCTTTGGGCTTGAGCTTGCGATAGCCCTCAAGCTTGTACTTGGTAAAGTAGCTCTTACCTTCTGCACTGTCACTAAATGCTGTCAGTGCGTTATCGATGGTTTCCTTACGCGACAACTGACGCTTGTTGAGCATATAGACGCGCCCGGCCATCGGTTCGCTGATCGTTAAAAAGCGCAACTGGCTTTGCAGGTCACGCGGGAGACTCTGATAATTGGCCAGCGATGTAAAGCCGGCCGCCGCCTCACCGGACAGCACCAGACGCGCGACGCTATCAGATGCGCTAACGTATTTCAGTGTATCCAGGTTCCCATTTTGTTTGAGCCAATGTTGGCCCCAAAGTGTTACCAGTGAGGTGGCAGACAGCCCCAACACCGGTTTACCCTGCAACTCTTTTGCTGTCTTTATCGAGCTGGTTCCCGACACCAGCGCTACTGCCCGGAAGTCCGCGCTGTAGGTAATTAAAGGTAGGTACCCTGCGTCCGTCTGTGCCAGCCTGGCCTGATGCCCGGTGGTAACCGCAATGTCGTATTCCTGGTTCAGCATACGCTTGGCGAACTCCGTAAAGTCTGATGCCGTGACAATCTCGACCGGCACGCCTAGCGCCTTTTCCAGCTGAACACGCAGTGGTTGGTACATCTCCAGGATCACGCGTGCGCTGGTATGTGGCGCAACACCAAAATGGAAAACTTGAGCGTTTGGAGCAGTCTGGGCGTAAACGGAAAATCCAAGAAATGCAGTGAGTGCGACCACCCAAAAGGCGATACGCCGCTGCAGGCGAATGTGTTTGGCCATCATGGATAGTTCCTCCCTCTAAACCGCTCATTGTAAGATTAGAACTGCGTTGCACTCAGGCATTCACGGATCGCACCTCGTGAGTTGCAAATGCGTGCGGGCAGAACGATTTCGAGCATGTGACGTCTCACATCGCTAAACGCTCAGAGGCGATGTAGCGGAGGTTTCCTGGATCAAAGACCCGCGCGCAGCGACGCTTGCACCGCTGCGTCTTACTTTTATCTCCCCTGGCGTTGGTCTCATGCGTGAGTCCGGTTCGGAAGTTGCCTCACCTGCGTTGCTATTGAGAATCCCACACTTCAGTCTCTTTTTTTGCACATAGGCCCCGCTGATGAGTAATCGCACAGGACGCCCGGCAATGACTTTGGCCGCGTTGTGGTCTGCATGGTCTGTTCAGATTGCAGCGTTGGCAGACAAATTCGGCTTGACTTAGCCATGCAAACAAGCTTGAACTCGGCCTTCGTCTTTTGTAGCCCTCGCATGCTCAATTGCCTGAACCCTAAAACACTCTTGATCCAGCCGTTGGGTGGCTCAGCAATCCATTTGCGCTTTCGGTAGTCTCTCTTGCCCTGGTCGGTTTCGAATTTTGCGGCCATCGCCACCGTGTGCGCATAGCGCTGTGCATCTCTGGGCTTGGCCAGAACCTTGTCCACATGACCCAAGGCGGTCACCAGTTCGGTATCGGAATGGTCTATTGCTAAATTGGCGATCACCGATTCACTGCGGTAGCCGGTATACGCTACTGCGTCGCATATGAATCTACACGACGACTAGAACCACTAACTCCTGGTAAAGCCTGTCAATTTCTGCCAGACTTGAAATCAGTTCATCCTGCCGACCTATAAGGCGACTCCACATGGAATCTGCAAGCGGAGGGACCAATGCATAAGCGTCATTTTCAAGATTCAGGCCATGTGCAATAGCGTCAGAAACGTGGATCACACCAGCCTCCAAGTCTCCCTTTATGCTTGGCTGTTGTAAATCCTGCATCTGGCTAATTTGATGGTGACGTTCAATCGCATGCACAATCGATGCTGGCAAATTCCAGTGATGGCACAGAGAGGCGCCGATATTCGCATGATCAAAGCCAAATACCTTAGCTTCAGCCTCATACATAAAAAGGTTATCGCGAATCGCTAATTGCTGCGCCTCTTTATATAGCTCTGGATAAGTCGACATCAGAGCAAGCATACCTATGTCATGTAGTATTCCGGCGAGAAATAGTGAGCCCGCATCCATACCGTTCTTCCTGCCTACAATTGATGCACAAATCGCCACAGCTAATCCATGACGAAACTTTGTCCGTACATCCACCATGTTATGCAGGTTCGGAAATTTGAGAGCACCCGCCATTACCGCGATAATGATCATCCGCAGATTTGAGAAACCCAAGACAACTACGGCGTCGCTAATTGTCTCTACTTTGTTGGCCATGCCGTAAAATGGTGAGTTGGCAACGCGTAGTACAGCTATGACCAACCCTTGATCGCACTCGATCGCGCGCACAATGACTTTTAGGTCGACACTTTCATCGTTTAGATAGCCAAGCAACTGCCTCATACTTCCCGGCAGATTGGGCAGACGCTTAACTGCGGTGGTGGCAACTTCCAGCGTAGGACGTGTCATCGCTTGGAACCACTAAGATACGTTAGCACTGCTGACCGCAATGCCTGATATCCAATTCCGATGCAGTCGCGTCGAAAACGGATTAGAACTTCCATACTTTGGTCACCTTCTGAAGGAACCGGCATATTCTGCTGAGGGATCGCTTGGTGGGGCAAAGTACCGGGCTTTTCATTCAACATGAGGCAACTCGCATTCCATCATCAATAAAGGCTAGAACCGTTCCTCGATGCTGCTTGCCTAAGAGTAAATGGCGGGCAATGACATTCCACCTTTTGCCATTTGAATCAAAGCAAACCAATTGAAATGGGTCACAGTTTTGAACTTGAGGGAATTTATCTATCAGGTCTGTGCAGGCTTCCGGAGGAATTGAAAGCGAGAAAAAGGCTTCGTTGCGTAAAACGACAAAGCCACTAGGATCAAGACCCATTACTGGCACCGGCAGCATATTTAAATTTTCTTGGGAAAGATTCAGTGCGGCTTGACTGATCATTGCGGTATGGGATTGCTCACCAAGCATCGCAGTGAGTGACTGGTTGTCTTTGTGTAAATGTTCATTGTCGGTCGCTATTGCACTGACCTTGCGTTGGTGAGCGTCAGTTCTTTCTTTGCGCAAAAATGCATCCCTAATACCATCCTTGAGCACTTTTTCATCCCACGGTTTGTTGATGAACTTGTAGATGGCACCTTGATTTATAGCATTGGTTATGGAATCCATATCTGCGAAACCGGAAAGTACCATTCGCACTGTATTCGGGTACAACTCCTTGGCGCGGCGCAAAAATTCCTCTCCAGTCATCGAAGGCATGCGTTGATCTGAAATCACTACATCGACGTCATTTTTGGCAAGTAAGTCCAGTCCTTCAGCACCAGATTTCCCGCAAAGAATGCGATAGCCTTCACGACGCAGCAGTCGCTTCAATGCCATCAAAATACTTTCCTCATCATCGACCAGCAGCAGGGTGCGTTCTTTCACTGGTCGTCCCAGCAACTGCGGTGGAATTGTCCAACTGCTGGCGAGAAACTCAGTGGCAATAACGGCGGGAATGGGCTTACTGATGAAATACCCCTGAATCGTCTCGCACTGCTCTGCAACCAGAGTCGCAATCTGCGCCTCTGTTTCGACCCCCTCGGCCACGACCTGCAACTTCAAAGAATGCGCCATACTAATAATCGCCCTTGTTATTGAGGCGTCATTCGGGTCGGTCGTGATGTCCTGAACAAAAGAACGGTCTACTTTGATGGTATCAATCGGCAGTCTCTTTAGATACGACAAACTAGAGTAACCGGTACCAAAGTCGTCTATCGAAAGGTGAAGGCCTAGACCCTTGAGGCGGCGAAGAGCCATTTCAGCACGCTGTACATCATGCATCAGCATACTCTCGGTAATTTCCAGTTCAACTCGATTTGCCGGCACTTCAAATTCGCGCAAGACGACACTTACCTGCTCAGGAAAATCAGGATCGGCCAACTGCCGCAAAGACAGATTAATTGCCATGTGGAGATCACTGTAACCGTTGAGACGCCACTCCATGAGTTGGGCACAAGCTGTACGCAATACCCAAGCGCCGACACGTTGAATTAATCCAGTCTTTTCTAGTGAGGGAATGAATTCTGACGGTGGGACAATGCCCCGGTGGGGGTGATTCCAGCGTAAAAGTGCCTCGAAGCCTGTAACCACGCCGGTACGGCACGAAGCTTTGGGCTGGTAATAGACTTGAAATTGTTGGGCTTCTACAGCCTGCCGCAATTCGGTTTCCAGATGGAAATTATCACCATGCGAACGCGTCATATCGCTCGAATACATCAGCCACCCGCCGCGTGTAGCCTTCTTAGCATGCACCATTGCCAACTCTGCATGTTGCAAAAGTAGGTGACTACCTATAGCCACGCCAATACTGGTACTTACGAAGACTTCACGACCGGAAAGCAAATAAGGTGCACTCAGGTCATTTACCATTGACGCCATCATGCTTTCCAATGGAAAGGCGTTATTGTTCGGATCCAATAACAACGCAAATTCGTCTCCATCAAGGCGCACCAAAAAATCTTTGGGGCCGGCACTGCGCGCAATTCGCCGGGCCACTTCGACAATCAACGAGTCACCCGCTGACAGTCCCATTGCCTCGTTTAACGCTGCTAACTGATCAATATCAATGCACAACAAGCAGCATGTATCTTCATCAGACAATTTTTCAATGCATCCGAGCAATGCCTCACGCCCTAGCAAACCAGTGAGGTCATCCACCCTAAAACTGCGGCGATCAGGCATCTCGCCTACTTCTTTAATATTCATGAATTCTTGTCCATTTTGATCGCGAGCATGTAAGTCACCCCATCCCTCTGTTCGCGCAACTTCAAAATGTGAATAAGCTTTTCCGTCAAAACATGGTCGACTGCCAGCAGCACTATGTTGTCCTGCGCCATAAGTTCTCTGGCAATCTCCATCCCTGGTATTAAGTCTGATGTCGGTAACATGCGGCAGGGAGCACCTCCTACCGGAACCGCATTCAATACCACCTGCAAAAATACGTCTACTACCTCTGGGTGGAACTGTGTACCTCGGCCCCTAGCTAACATTAAACAGGCTTCGCTAGAACTTAGTTTGGCCTTAGTTATATTACCTTCCTGCAAATCTAGGTAGGCCTCAGCCACAATCAGTACGTGTGCCGCCATTGATAGCTGCGAACCCGATAAGCCATCCGGAAAACCTTGCCCATCGAAGCGTTCATGGTGGTTCCGTATGAGCGTCGCCACACCCTGCATGTCGTCCTGTGAAATCAGCGCCATCTCACCCCAGATCGTATGGCGGCGGTACATCGTTAAATCCTCCTTTGACAGGAGACCAACGGGGCACTTTAAAATTTCGTCTGACAATCCAATTTTTCCGATATCGTGCAAGAGGCTCGCGACAAATATTTCCTGCAGTACTGATTCGGACAACTGCATATTTGAAGCTGTACGGCGGGCGAGATCGGCCAATACCCGCGAATGTCCACGTAAATCGCCGTTTCGCAAATCCATTAAGTTGGAAAATACTTTGATTGAATTAAGATAGTTCTTTTTCAGCTTGGCATTAGCGATTTTTAAGTCCTCTGTGCGAGCCAGAACTTTTGTCTCCAATTCGACATTCAACAAATGCAACGCTTCATTTTGCTGGCGCACCTGTGCTTCGAGCCGACGCTTTTCGCGCTCCAGAGCGATACGTTCCAACGCACCGCGCACAGCAGAGAGTAACTCCTGTTCATTCCAGGGTTTGGTGATGTAACGGTAAATTTCTCCCGTGTTTATTGCACTGAGAATTGATGGAACATCGGCATACCCAGTTAGTAGTAACCGCACCGTATCAGGCCAATGCAGGCGCACTAGACCCAGAAAAGCTGCGCCATCCATTTCCGGCATCCGCATGTCTGAAATCACCAAATCCACTTCTGTAGTGCCCAGCAAAGATAGTCCGTCCTGTGCTGTTTCTGCAATTAGCACTTCATAGCCATTTTTCCTCAGTAAACGGCGTAAAGCAGCTAAAATATTTGGCTCGTCGTCAACGCACAAAATGGTGAACTGTGCGAGCTGGCCGGTCAGGTCTGCAATACTCATGAATTGGACGGCGTCACTGCTTCTGTATTGAATATTTGCAATTCGACTGGATGGCGTATTGGTAAGGTCACGCGGAACTTAGTGCCCCTACCCACTTCGGTTTCAATCTCAATGTTTCCATGATGCTTTTGTACAATTCCATAAGACAAAGATAAACCCAATCCAGTTCCCTTGCCTACCGGTTTAGTGGTGTAAAAAGGATCAAAAATACGCGGCAATACTTCTTTTGGAATGCCGCTTCCGGTGTCCTCAACTTCTAACCAAACGTTATCGCCGCTGCGTCCAGTGCGTATAAATATTTTCCCGCGCTCCGGGCCAATCGCATGAGAAGCATTAATCACTAAATTCATTATCACTTGGTTTATTTGTGACATCACACACTCCACCAATGGGATGTCTCCATATTCTTTAATGACATCAGCGCGATACTTTATTTCATTGTTGACCACATTCAGAGTCGAATCGAGCCCCTGATGCAGACTGCTAAGTTGCCAGTCAAAACGAGAATCGCTGTGCGAAAAACTTTTGAGATCCTGCACTATCTTACGGACACGCTCGATTCCCTCGCGCGACTCTTTCATCAATTCCGGGACATCTTTTTTAAGAAAGTCAATTTCCAATTTTTCGCGTAACCTGATTAAGGGCTCGATAGCGATTTTTTCGCTATTGCCTGCTTCGAAAGTCTCGTATGCCTGTAGCATTTCGAACAAGCTGGCTTGGTACTCTTCGAGCATTCCAAAATTAGAAAAAATATACCCAATCGGATTGTTGATTTCATGCGCCACGCCTGCTGCAAGTTGCCCTATTGAAGCTAGCTTTTCCGAGTGCAGCAAATAGTCTTGTGCCACTGAGAGCTTGTCATTTAGGGTGTTCAGCTCGCCATTGCGATTTAATAACTCCAATTCAATCAGCTCGCGCCGCCTTACGTCCTTGATCAACTGACCGTTGAGTTCTGCCAATTCAGCGGTGCGCTGCGCGACGGTTTGCTCAATTTCAATCTGAGCTTTCATCAATGCAACCTCGGATATTTTTCGCGCTGTAATGTCCTGTAAAGTTTCAATGGCTCCTACCAATTCCCCATTGGGGTTGCGCAAGGGAGCAGCTGTAAAAAACAGCCACCGACCTTTGTCACCTAGGTTCTCGAAATAACCTTCAGCCTCATACGCATCAGGTATTGTGGAAGAAGAGCGAAATCGGTTTTGATAAAAATCTGAAATGATCGTCTCCATTGCGGAGTCCACGATCAGGTCAGCCATTACCGGCCTTTCGACACCATAGAAAAGCTTTCCAAGACCTGATTTGCCAATGATTTCGTGGGCAGGAACGCCCAGCAATATTTCACATGCCTTGTTGTAATGAGTCACAACATGGTCTGTATTGATTACAACAGTAGCGATCGGGCTACCTTCAAAAAAGTCGCTTGTATTGAGTTCGTGAAGCCCTCCTGCTACCACCTTTTGGCTTTCCTCGAATTTCTTTGTGGACTGCATAAGCCATCGCTTTCGGTATTTCGACAGGGTTGCACTCGGTCATGTCACATGAATCCCAAATAATACGGCGTCAGACATCATCCAAGTGAACTATGGCGCATGCGGGATTGCATTATTAAATGTAATTGATTTATATCAAATTTCTTTCTAATGGTTTACACCTAGGTCATTTTCTGCAATTCAGACAGTACGGGTACGTTTGCAAAGCACTCAACGGTAAAGCGGCTTAGTCCAACAGTAGCGCTCCAAGCTGATAGAGGGGTGCATTACATAAGGAAGGCCGGAAAAGGGCCCATTGGGAAGGCTTGAACAGTTCAGAGCAAACCTATCCAAATGTCTTTAAGATAATCAAATCTGGGACGTCTCCCATTTTGTGCGCGCCGGGACGCCAATGCATCATGATACTTGCACGTGTGATTGATACTGTTTAGGTTGGCGTGACTCTCCAAGACGTCCCATGCTGATGTTTAGTCGGACGTGGAAAGGTTTGGGTATAGGTCTTTGGGAACGGTAGAACTCAGTCTACCTCTGCCTGCATCGTTACTAATCGAGGAACGACCTAATTCAAGGTCTGCGCAAAAGCTACTATTGCATCGATCTGGTCGTCGGTAAGTGCTTTCGCAGCACTGCCCATCGTTCCATCCATATCTACCCTGGAGCCAGAACGTAAGCTCTTCAACTGAAGCGCCAGATAATCTGCCTTCTGTCCGGCTAGTCGGGGAATGTGTTTTTGTCCATGGAGCTGCGCTCCATGACAGGATTGGCAGAAGGCCTGCTGCGAAATGCTTTGACCAAGTGCAACTTTGCTCTGGTCTGCGCTCTGCGGCGGTGGAGCAGGAAGCGACGTGAAAAATGCCGCAATGTCGCGCATGTCCTGATCACTCAACGCACTGGCAATGGCTTCCATACCACCACCCTTGCGGTAGTGCTCGCGGAATTGCACAAGTTGATAGAAGATCGCAAGCGCGGGTTGCGCCGCCAAGTTGGGGGCCTCAGCAAGCTGCGCGATGCCGCTTTCACCATGACAAGCCATGCATATTTGCGCCTTTGCCTTGCCTGCTACAGCGTCAGGCGCTGCGTTGGCTTGTGCGCCGAGGCAGCTCAATGCCACAAAAAAAAGGGCCTTCCCTGAAAGCCCTCTTACTATCCCAATCAAGTTCATTTTTGGTAGGAAATTCGGAATATGGCACCCGCCTCGTCATCCGAAACCAGCATCGAACCGTCCGGCATGATGTGCACGTCAGCCGGGCGGCCCCAATAGCTCTCGCCGTCCAGCCAGCCTGTGATGAAGGGCTCCTGCTTGACCGGTTTTCCTTTTGCGTCCATAACCACCCGCATCACACGATAGCCCACCTTCTTTGTCCGATTCCATGAACCATGTTCGGCAATGAAGATGTTGTGCTTGTATTCGGCAGGAAATTGCTTCCCTGTATAAAAGCGCATACCCAATGCAGCGACATGAGGGCCTAGATTCAACGAAGGCTTGTCGAACTCTGCGCAAGAGCGTCCTTTGCCATATTCCAGGTCCAGCAAGTCACCCTGATGGCAGAACGGGAAACCAAAGTTCATACCGTTGTGGGCGAGGTGGTGCAAGGTGTCGTTGGGCAGTTCATCATTCACCCAGTCACGGCCATTGTTGGTGAACCACAGATCATGGGTGACAGGATCAAAGTCCATGCCGACGCTATTGCGCACGCCATGGGCAACGGTTTCCATAATATTGGTCTTAAGGTTCAGACGATTGATGGTTGCATGGGTGAGTGGTGGCATCACGATATTCGACGGTGTTCCGATCTGAAAATACAGATACTTTCCATCGGGACTCAGACGCATATATTTCCAGCCGTGCGGCTCATCCTTGGGCAACGCGTCAAAGACGACTACCGGCTCCGGCGGATGATCCAGGTTGGCTTCAATGTTGTCGTAACGAATGATCCGGGAGAGCTCCGCCACATACAGCGATCCGTCTTTGAATACAACGCCGTTGGGCCGATGCAGTCCCTTAGCGATAACCTTGACCTCACGCTGACCGCCTTTGCTCACGACCGCATAAACATTGCCCGGAAAACGCGTACCTACAAACAGCGTACCGGACGGCGCTTGCGCCATAGAACGCGCATTAGGCATACCGGAGGCCCATAGCTCGACCTTGAAGCCCTTGGGCACCTTAAGTGACGCGGTAGGAATATCGGCCGCCGCCAGTGCCGTAATGCCGGGAGGGTTCGGCGCCAAATTCAAGCCTTCCTGATCAGGGGTTCGGCCCTGAGCCCAGGTAGGGGGGATCATCGGCGTGCTCGCGGGTGCGGCTGCCGTCTGGGCCATCGCGCATGTGGCACCCGCAAGCGCTAGCGCCAAAACCAAGGGACGGCTCAAAGCCGCAACGTAATGAACTTTCATGTTGTCTCCTGCTAGAAATTATTTTTTGATCTGTGAGTTTGCTTTGCTTTTGCTATCAAGACCTGTCAAATGCGCGACACTTCTGTCGAATAGGTTATTTCATTCTGTTGTTTACTAGCCTCCCCCTTCAAATAAAGCTATGACCATCCTCCTGCGCCTGCTGATTCCTACTGCAGTTCTAACGGTTGCGGGATTCGTCCCGGGCTTCACGCAAGCACAGTCACTAACAGAGGTAGTTGTTTCGGCGTCTCGCTCAGAGCAGAGGTCTTTCGACGCACCTGCGGCAATTCAAGTAGTTGGTTCAGGCGAAATCAAGTCTGCCGGCCCGCAGGTCAATCTTTCGGAATCGCTTGTAAAAGTCCCCGGCATCACTATCCTGGATCGGGAAAACTACGCGCAGGATTTGCAGCTATCGATCCGCGGTTTCGGTGCGCGTTCAGCATTCGGAATCAGGGGCATCCGATTGTTGATTGATGGCATTCCGGCCACAACACCTGATGGACAAGGGCAAAGCTCATCGATCAGTCTCACGTCTATGGATCACATCGAAGTGTTGCGTGGCCCGCTTGCCCAGCTTTATGGAAACGCTTCCGGTGGTGTCATACAGGCGTTTACCAAGGCTGCGTCACGGGAACCGCAAGTCGATTACGAGTACTACTTGGGCTCCTACGGGCTTCATCGGGCGGACTACCAGTTCAGTGACACCGTGGGCAAGTACGGCATCGTCGCTGATTACGCAACCTTTTCAGTCGATGGCTATCGTGCAAACAGTCAGGCACAACGCAAGCAATTCAACGGCAAGCTGAGCTTTGATGCCAACGATCAAATGCATGTCAACTTTGTCGTGAACCAATTTGATATGCCGCTGGCCATGGACCCACTGGGCTTAACGCGAGCACAGGTGAACAGCGAGCCAACACAAGCGGGGACAGGCGCGCTCAACTATTCCACACGAAAAAATGTTCTACAAAATCAACTGGGGAGTTCCGCAACTTACGCTTTAGATAAGGATCGCTCATTTACGGGACGAGCCTACTACGGAACACGCGACAACATGCAGTACCAGGCAGCCACAGTACCACCCAGCGGCATTTTTCCGGATACCGGAAGTTGGGTGGGATTAGGTCGAACTTACTATGGTGCGGGACTCCAATACAACGAGCGAACATCCTGGCGTGATATGCCGATTGAATGGGCTTCAGGCTATGAATTTGACCGTTCACGTGAAGCCCGACAAGGCGGCGCCACGGTTGCGGGTCAACAGTCAACACTGACCCGCAATGAACTTAACCAGTCAGAAAATAGTGATCTTTTTGTACAAGGTACTGCGCTCTTAAACGACAACTTTTCGCTGGTAACAGGTCTGCGTGCCAGCACGGTGCGTTTTATCAGTGATGACTACTACATCACACCCAAGGACCCGGACGGCTCAGGAAATACCAGCTACAGCGCAAACAGTCCCGTATTGGGCGCGACGTACCACGCGCGCGATGATGTCAATCTGTATGCCAATTACGGCCAGGGCTTCGAAACGCCCACATTGGCTGAAATGGCCTATAGCGGCACCGCAGCGCCAATCGGTAGATTTAACCCCGCATTGAACGCGGCATCCAGCAAACATATCGAGGTCGGCGCAAAGTGGACCCCAACCAGAGACGCACGTTTAGATTTCGCCATCTACCAAATCAGCACCACGGACGAAATAGTTGTTGCGGTAAGTAGCGGCGGTCAGTCCGCTTATAAGAATGCGCCGGGAACCCTGCGCAATGGCTTTGAATTGTCGGGCAATGCTTTGCTGTCTCCGCATGTTTCTGCGCTGCTATCGGCTTCCATGATAGACGCGCAATATTCTCAAACCTTTTCTTCCAAAAGCGCTAGTGGGACCACCACCGTCAATGCAGGAAACAAATTGCCCGGTATACCGCAGTCCTCGGTTTTTTCTGAAATCGCCTGGGCTAGCGAAGTTGCCGAAGCAAGCAGAGGCGCAGCAGCCCTTGGCACAAGAATATCCTTGGAGGTTATTCAGGCCGGTCGCATATACGCCAATGACACCAATAACGATTCGGCTGACGGACATACGATTTTTAACATCGGCGTTAATCAGCGGTGGTCTGTGGGAAAAGGCTTTGTGAGTTTCTATGGCCGCTTGAACAATTTGTCTGACGAGCGGTACATAGGTTCGGTTATCGTGAACCAGTCAAGTGCGCAGTATTACGAGCCGGCATTGCCCAGAAATTGGACGGCAGGCATCAGTCTTAGTGTCCCGATATAAGTTTCACAATGAATGTGAAAAGTCAATTACAAGTACCAAACAGGAGTTCGACGTGAAAATTAATGTAACGAAGGTTCTTTTAGTCCTCGCTGTTGCGGCTTCCATGCATGCAACAACGCAAGCCGCTAGCGATCATCCCGGCACGGTCAGGATCACGCCATTGGGCAGCCACAGTGGCGAGTTTTGTTCTGCAGACAGGGCCTTGGTATTTGAAGATCCAGATGGCACCCGAATTCTTTACGACGCGGGGCGAACAGTACGTGGCCCCACGGATGAGCGCCTCGGACGTATAGATGCCCTTCTGCTATCGCATGCACACGCTGATCATCTCGGTGACGCAATCCAGCCTGCCGCAAATGCCGGTGCTTGCGCCGGTCCCGATTTTTCTGTGAAGGTAGTGCCAAGCTCGAATACAGTAAACATTGCGGTAGCCAGAAAGGCAAAACTTATCGTAGGTTCGGAAATGGCCATTTTCCTGGCCGCCAAAGTCAGAGATGCCGGCGGTGATCCCAAACAGGTTCAGTTGCTCCGTTTTGGCGCCCAAACCAAAGTTGGCTCAGTAGAAATTTCCGGCGTGCCAGCGGCCCATTCGAATGGTGTTGATCCGATGTTTTTGAATGGAGAGCTGGCCAAGACACTGGCAGCGAATGCACTGACTGCCTATGTGGGCCCGGCTGGCGGGTTTGTCCTTAAATTCTCGAATGGGCTTGTGGTCTACCTATCCGGTGATACAGGGATGATGGCAGAACATGATGCGATCATCCGTAAGTTTTATCACGCAAAGTTAGCGGTCCTGAATATTGGTGGAACCTTCACTACAGGTCCCCTTGAAGCCGCCTACGTCGTCAACGAAATGATCCAGCCTGCCGCAGTCATCATCTCCCATGCCAATGAAGCGGCCACGCAGGACGGGAAGCTGGTTGTTGGCTCTAAGTCGGACACCTTCATCAAAAATACCAAGGTCCCGGCCTACTTGCCATTGAGCGGAAAGGCGATGGACTTTGATGTCGACTCCAAATGTGTGGCCGGTTGCGCTCCTTGAATTTCGTGGATTAACTGTGCGAAGCCTTCTCCAGACCAGGCGAATCTATTTAATGCTCATTGGAATTGCAGCACTTGCCAGCGCATGTTCACCGGCACTGGATCGGGTGATGCAAGGAGCGCAGGCCGATGCAGCCAGGCGTTCGCTAGCGCCCACGGGGGCGTTGCGCGCAGCAATCAATTTCGGCAACCCTATTCTTGCCAGCCAAGACCCGGTCACGGGAGCAGCGCGTGGGGTATCGGTAGATCTGGCCAGAGAGTTGGGACGCAAACTTGGTGTCCAAGTTGAGTTGGTGACCTACCAATCGGCCGGGAAAGTCGTCGATGGCATTAAGACGGGTGCCTGGGATATTGGATTCTTCGCTATCGATCCCGTTCGGGAAATAGATACAGACTTCACCGCAGCCTACGTGGTGATCGAAGGGTCTTATCTGGTTCCCGCACATTCTGCAATCACACGCAGTGAGCAAGTGGATCAAGAAGGTATGCGGGTGGTCGTCGGCCGCGGCAGCGCCTACGATTTATTCCTGACCCGTGAACTAAAAAAGGCCGCTTTGGTCAGGGTACCGACTTCACCCGAAGTGACGAATCAGATGGTCGCCCAAAACATGGAAGTTGCGGCCGGCGTGAAGCAGCAGCTTGAACAAGATGCGCTTCGCATTCCTGGCGTTCGTTTGCTGCCAGGCCGCTTTATGACCATCAACCAAGCCATGGCGATCCCAAAAGGACGCGACCCTTCCGGCATCCATTATTTGCGCGCCTTTGTCCAGGAAATGAAGTCTTCGGGATTCGTCGCTCGCGCCTTGGTGAGCAATGGCATTGAAGGTGCCTCCGTAGCAGCGCCCTGAATCAGCGGTTTGCCTTGGTACACAGCGTTTACTGCGCACGATAAAAGATGAAGGCTCTGTAACAAGAGGGACACACTTGTTCCAAACTTCGCTCTATCTTCAGCAGCTCTAAAAATAATCTGTCATTTCATCGTAGTTCGAGGAGAAAAAATGCCCAAGTACAAAATCAAAGTCAACGGAGTCGCCAAAGCCGTTGAAGCGGATTCTGATACCCCCTTGCTGTATGTTCTTCGGGACGAATTGGAGTTGCATGGTCCCCGTTTCGGTTGCGGGCTTGGCCAATGTGGTGCGTGCACCGTGCACATCAACGGTGCTGCAGTACGCTCCTGCGTGGTGCCGGTTTCAGCGGTAGGCACAGGTGCTGTGACCACCTTGGAAGGGTTAGGCTCCTCCCAAAAGCCCTCCAAACTGCAACAGGCCTTCATCGATGAACAGGCCGCGCAGTGCGGCTACTGCATCAACGGCATGATCATGCAGGCGGCCGATTTGTTAAAGAGAAATCCCAAGCCTACTGAGCAGCAGATCAAAGAGGGCTTGGCCATGAACCTTTGCCGCTGCGGAACCCATAAGCGGATCGTGCGCGCAGTGCAGCGTGCCAGCGATCAAGAAGTCACCGCCTGAGCGACTGAACAAGGAATCATCAAAATGAATATCGTTCACGCCAAAAATCCCCTCCCTCAAGAGATCAGCCGCCGTGGATTCTTAAAAGGTGGCGGTGCACTCGTAGTGACGTTCACTATCGGCTCTGCGCTGCCTTTGAAATCAACTGCTGTGGCAGTAGTCCCATCAACGCTGGACAAAGCCAAATCGCTGTCAATCAACGACGTTGAAGGTTTCTTGTCGATTGACGAACAGGGGGTGGTTACCGTTTTTTCCGGCAAGGTGGATCTGGGCACCGGTGTGCGAACTGCGCTGATGCAAATCGTCGCGGACGAGCTCGATACGTCCATGGACAGGATTAAGATGATTCAAGGCGACACCCTCCTGACCCCGGACCAGGGGCCGACGTTTGGCAGCCTGTCCATTCAAGTCGGTGGAATGCAAATCCGCCAAGCTGCGGCAACGGCCCGCGCAGCCTTGCGGGCGCAAGGCGCTCAGAAGCTCGGAGTCCCCTTAGACGCAGTTAAAACTGCAGACGGCTCGGTGCTTAGTAGCGGCCGTTCGCTCAGCTATGGCGAGCTAGTAGGCAACGCTCCACTGACCATGAAGGTGGATGCCAAGGCGGCGCTCAAAGACCCTGCTTCCTACAAGATCGTTGGCAAGTCCGTTCGCCGCGTTGATATTGCCGCCAAAGTCACCGGTGAATTCACATTCATGCATGACTTGCGTGTACCGGGCATGCTGCATGCGCGGGTCATCCGCCCGGCGGGCATTAAATCCGATTTGTTGTCCTATGACGACAGCAAAGCCAAAAAGGTAAACGGGTTCGTCCAGACGGTACGCAAGGGCAACTTTCTTGCAGTCGTTGCCAAGTCGGAGTGGGCTGCGATCAAAGCATCACGACTGGTCAATGCCAAATGGAGCGAATGGAAAGGCCTGCCGGAGCGCGCAAAGATTTACGAGCACATGCGGCGAACCCAGATCGTGAGCGACGAGAACCTGCAAAAGGCAGGTGATGCATCCGCAGGTCTCAAGGGCGCTTCCAAGGTAATGAGCGCTGACTATCAATTCGCTGTGCATACACATGGCTCCATCGGCCCGTCATGCTCTGTTGCGGATTACAAAGACGGCAAGGTTACGGTTTGGTCAGCCTCCCAGATGACGCACAACCTGCAGAAGCAGATTGCCCATATGTTGGAGCTCAAGAACGACGATGTTCACTGTATCTATGTGGATGGCTCGGGTTGCTACGGACGTAATGGCCATGAGGACGCGTCCGGTGACGCAGCGCTGATTTCGCGGGAAATCGGCAAGCCCGTTCGCGTGCAGTGGATGCGCCATGATGAGCATGGCTGGGACCCTAAAGGTGTTCCAACTTCGGTAGCACTCAAGGCCGGTATGGATGCACAGGGCCAGTTGGTGGCATGGTCAGCAGAGACGTGGCTGCCTATCCGGCCCAAAGACTCCTTTGTTCCCCTACTCGCTGCGCAAATTGCGGGATTGCCGTCCGAGCTGGATTATCCGGGCAGCATTCAGCAGGGTTTGGCAATCCCATATAACGTGCCGAACGTCGAGATTACTTCGCATTGGATAGAGAGCACCCCGCTGCGTGCGAGCTGGATACGCACGCCGGGCCGGATGCAAAACAATTTCGCCGGTGAGTCCTTCTTTGATGAATTGGCACATGCCGCCGGCGTAGATCCGTTTGAGGCGCGCCTCAAATACCTGCAGGACCCTCGTGGCCTGGATCTATTGCAAAGGCTTAAGGCGGCTGTCAATTGGGTACCGTCTACACCACGCTCAAAAATTCAGGAGGATGTTGCACGGGGACGTGGCGTTGCATACATCAGATACGACCTTGCTCGCACCTATGTCGGCGCAGTTGCAGACATTGAAGTGAACGTCAAAACCGGGGAGATCAAGGTCATCAAATTTACGGTTGCGCAGGATTGCGGGCAGATCATTAACCCTGATGGCGTCACCTCACAGATTGATGGAAATGTGATTCAAACCATCTCGCGCACGTTGATTGAAGACCTTAAGTGGGATGCCTCGAATGTGACGAGTCTTGACTGGAACTCGTATCCCATTTTGCGCATGCCTGCGGTCCCGAAAATTGATTACGTACTGATCGACCGGCCCAATGAGAAACCTTGGGGTGCAGGTGAACCGAGTGCGGCTGTGATCCCGGCAGCCATCGGGAATGCTGTCTTTGATGCAACCGGCGCACGCCTTCGTGAAGTGCCGTTCACTGCAGAGCGCGTCTTGGCCGCTATCAAAGCAGCAACGCAAAATAATTCGCAAACCGCGTAAGAAAGTTACACCGTCAACAACCCCGCCTTAAAAGACGGGGCTTGTGAGGAGAAATCCGAACAAGCCCGGTGTTGACCAGACCAAGCGGTAACCAGTCCGCTACGTTGAGCAGAAGTCAAAAGACCCACCCAGGAATGCTTCCTCAGTTCCTGGCTCTGG